>JAHITR010000176.1 GCA_018817505.1 Candidatus Bipolaricaulota bacterium
TGGATATTCTCTGGCTATCTGGAGGGATTCGATGATCCGAATGCCAAGAACACTGGACTTGCCCGATGGAAGCCTCTCCGCGTTACCGCCCGTAGTTGAGTATGAGTGCTTGCGTGTTGACGAGGACATTCTTGTGGATGGGAAGCTGAGCGAAAATGCTTGGAAGAGAGTTTGCTGGTCTGAGCCGTTCGTCAAGATGGACACTGGAGCTGCGGTGCAGTTTGACTCTCGCATTGCCCTGCTTTGGGATGACGAATTCCTGTACGTAGCGTTCCGTTTCGAGGATGAAGAAATATGGGGAACGCACGTCGAGCACCATGACCATGTGTACCATCGCGATTCCGACGCCGAAATCTTCATCGAGGGCGACGGCGTGTATTACGAGCTGGGAACAAACGCTATCAACACGATCTACGAAGTGCTGTGGACGTGGCTAGAGCCAGTCGTTGATCGTCAGGCGGTTGCAGTGATCAACCGGCTGTTTTCTGCTGAGAACGGGCTCTATTTCTTGCCTCGAAGGAATGAGAAACTCGGGCGGTTTGGCGAGATGGATTGGCAATTGCCGGGCCTCAGACATGCAGTCTCGATTGATGGTAGCCTCAACAATCCAGCGATCAGGGATGTTGGGTGGACTGTGGAAATGGCCCTCCCTTGGGCAGGGCTCACGGTTCTGGGTCGCGCCAATTGCCCCCCGATTGCCGGAGATACCTGGCGTATCGGTGCATCGCGCTGCCAGCACTTTCGGCAGACCTCCGATGCCGCGCAGATACAGCAAATCGGGGAGATGCCCCATCCTCGCCAAGGCTACAGTGTGGACTGGTCTTGGAATTGCCACGGGTTCGTCAATATGCACATCCCCGAACGGTGGAGCGTCATTCGATTCGTAGATCGAGCGGTCTAGCGAATTTCAGCTACTCGGTCGACAAACGATCACTCAGGGCTGCTCGAAGGAGTCCTGGAGGAATAGAGACTGCGAAGAGGCACGAGTCAGCGCCTTCGATCATCGTTTCCACGAGGTCAACCTGTGGTTTGCTCCCGAACACGATCTCCCACTCCTGCACGTACCACCCTCCAGAACAATGACAGAATGTTCGCGACACAGGATCTCCCGCGCGGATGGCATCTCTGACCAAGGGGCAGAAGCATGCGTGATACCGTTTTTCTGCTGGGTCGGTCGCTTCGTTGTACGCGTCGAGGCGGGCGGGGCGACGACGGATCATCAACAGAGGAACAGCGCCGCTTTCGTCGATCCAATAGTGGCTACCGAAAGCAGGCTCTGCGGAAATCAGTGCAACCAGCGCGCGTAGGTCTCCATTGGCCTTTGTCCAGAGTTCACGAAGGATCTCCCCGCTTTGAACAATGTAATGATGCGCACAGGGATTGAGGATGCAGGCGCGGGTCCTGTCATCAGCGACTTCCGCATCGAGTCGTTTCATGGCGTCACGAATCCACATAGCAGCACGCTCCCCGTCGTTGGCCTCAGCCAGTCCGTGGACGCCAGCTAGGATTCTCTCCGCGGCCTCTCCCCCGACCCTCTTGGAGACACCTTCGGCGAATGCGTTGAGCCATATTGGAAGATGGTAGGCGTATTGAATCTCCAATACGACGCGCGTGGGGGTGCTCTCAGGGCCTTCCAAACCTTCGTGATAGATGAAACGTTGTGGATCGTCTCCGAGCAGCGCAGAGGAGTCGTGGACGAACTCAACGAAGTGGCTCCATGTATCCGATAGATTGAACCCTTCGGGTCCGTCGACAAGGGCTCCGTGATGAGTGATGGAGAACATGGGCAGCGCGGGCAACGTCTTGGAGACGAATCCATCCACCTGTTGAGACTCCTGGACTGGGAAAGCAAGGTCGAAGTCTGTCAATCCATCGCGCGGGAATCCAATGGCCAGTGCCATGGGCGGGCCAATAAGGACATCGGCGACTTCTGGAAGTATGCGTGAGATTTCCCTGGCTACGTCTTGCTGTCCTTTCAACTGCCGACGAACGACAAGGACGTGTAACGAGGGGACGTTCTTAAATGTGATATTCGTAGTCATGGCTCTCCTGTTGGCGATCAAGAAGAATCGACACTCAATTCTACGTGGAAATCCGTTGCGCGATCGTCTCTGGAGACGGCAGAGGAGGGCCGGGTATGACCGAGGGGTGCCTGTCCCTCTTGGTCCCTTCTTCATCCTTCCGCTGGATCACAGATGCGCAGAACCTGACTGCGCATCGGAAATCAGGAGGGGCAGTCTGCTCCGGCATTTCGCCGACATCCGCGCCCTCACGGCAAGCAACGATAGGGCTAGACGTCATCGATGATCGGTTCTTGGGCGGTATTACGGTTGCGAAAACTCAAGAGTCGCCCATTCTTCCACGTGAAACGTTAGCCGCTGAGGAATGGGGCCCGTTATGATCTCTGTGTAAGGGAGCGCTAACATGGGATCAATGGGCCACGAGAGCAACTGCAACGGAGTCGTCGTTTCCAGAAACAAGAAGAGCATTTGCAGCGGGCCCTCATCTAAGAGAATTTGGAATTCAAACGTGTTGGGGGAGCCGAGATAGCCGATGGTTCCTAGCCATCCTTCGGACTCAAGAAACTGATTACGTTCAGCAAGTGCTGCTTGTGAGAAACCACGTGCGCGACATTGCCAAATGAAGGATTGGCTCAAGATCCATGCATCCTCTTCGGGAACATAGAGGGCCGTTCCCAAGGCGGCCGAGGCATGCAGCACATGGATTATGCCGTTGCGGACGATCAAGGGGCTGGGAACGCCCATGGTTGTGGCTTGAACGGCGAGGTAGAGAAACCCTTCAGCATGCTTGAGAAAGAGCGTGGAGTCCGAATTGAGGGAGATCGAAAAAGCATCCGACCACTCATCTGGGGACAGCTCTCCATCGAGAACGGGCGCAGAGCCTCGAGGCACTATAACTGGATCCGCTGCTTGCACGGCGCGGGCCGCCATTAACAAGAAGACACAGACAACCATCCACTGAATGCAGCGCATGGGATCGACCTCCCGGACTCCGTTGACGGCTGACGTATTGATTTAGACGTGCTGATTGTACGGCAACGGAGGGAGGCGAGTGGACGATTCAGACGCATTTCAGGTAACACGGGATTCCTGGCTGTACATGACGACACAAATCAGCTTCATCGGATCTGGCTAAGAATCCTAGAAATAGACGACGCCCAAGATGATGTCCTCCTCATGGATTAGCAGAAATTCCGCCTCCCCGCTTCGCTCAAGAGGCGAAGGGTTGCAGCCGCCGCGAACGATGTTGATCTGATCTGCTGGGAACTGACTTCCGCAGTTGTTGCAGACCATGATCTGCCCATCTTGGCTGTAGCCCTTCAAGGAGCGATAGCAGACGTCGCAGGCGTTGAACGCAGATCGTACAACGCCATCCGCACTCTTGAGCACAAAGAACTCGATGGGTTGATCGCCGAACATGTACGTGTAGTAATGGGCTGCGTAGTCGTCGAATGTCGAGATGGGCAATTGAACCCAACCTAATTCATCGGCTTCGACGAGAGCGTAGGGATCATGACCTAGCGTTGCAGCTGAAGGAGCCAGTGGTGCCGTGCCAGATCCGCTGCTTCCTTGTGTCGCCGCCAGCCCTAGCGCGGCGCTAACAGCAACAATGACAAGGACCAGTGACATGAAAGTTGTCCAGGATCTGAGCTCTTGATTCGACTTCTGCGAGCTCCGGGCCGTGGATTCGTTTGAGCCACAGATCTCTCTGCAAGTGCGTTCTGGGTGAGTCAAGGGATTGCCTCCAGTAATAGTTAAGGGTAATAGTTAAGTATAACGGAGAGAGCCGCTCGTTCCTAGAGATCTGGCGCATTGCTTTGTTCGGCATGCTGCGGGGCAACCGGTGGCGTGAACGCTTGATGTCGCGAGAAAGCACCAATTCTCTGTCCCACGTGCAAACCAAGCGGGCCAGAATAGGGCAAAGAGACGATGTTGTTGATCCGAGAGGAACAAGCGGTGTTGCCCAGCATCGCGAAGGAAGCTTCCCAAGCCAGGAACAGTAGTCCGCTCTGGCAGATTGACGCCACGCTCTCCGAGAATACTCCCCGCCTAATCTTCTGTGATCGCCTTGCCGATCGTGAATGCCGGGCCGAGGGCTTCCCCGATGTTGAAATAGGCAGCCTCTCCCGTTGAAAAAATGGGAGGATTCAGTTTCTTCAGAGAGGGCCGATCACTGTCGAGAATCGATTCATCGGCCTTCACATCGAGAATTTCGCCGACGAACAGCGTGTGCAGACCGATCTTCAGGGTATGGATCAACGCACATTCCAGATTGAGGGGGAACTCATTCACAAGAGGAGCGTCCACATGCTCACTTGTTGATGAGGTCAGTCCGGCAATGAGAAATTTGTCTACGTCACGGCCCGAGACGATGCCGAAATAGTCCGCCTTCTCAATCTGGTTGGCTGAAGGCACATTGACCGTGAATGCCCTTCGATCAAGAATGGCTTGATACGTATAGGTCGCTTCCCGGAGTGAGACGCAAACACATGGTGGCTTTGAACAACAAATGCCTCCCCATGCTACGGTCATTCCATTGGCCTTTCCATTTTCCCCGTACGTGCCCACGACCCAGACGGGTGTTGGCACGGCCAAGGTTCTCGCGCCCAACGATCGTTTCATCCCTATCCTCCTGTGGCTTGAGTGAATCTGAACTCCATTCTATCGCGTCCTGCAACAAACAGAGAAGCCGGACAGCGGTGCAGAAATCGCAGACTCCTGCGCTTGTCCATTTCGATACATCGCGCGCTAGACAAGATGCAAGCTGGGCGCTATGATCCGTCTCTCTTTTCTGCCCTTTCCCGGCAGAACGGACCTCTGCAGAGGTCCGCACTCCATACTGAAGAACAAAGGAAAGCTGATAAGTCAGCAGCAGGGGAATCTATGGCGTGTCGTCAATGTGGCGATTGTTGTGATCCTATCTTGCTTCGGGCGACGAAGTGCGAAATCCGCGCAGACCGATCGCTTGAAGGTGACGATTTCATTCTTGAGCATTGGCATCGTGTCTCCAAAGCCATCGCTTTTCAAAAGCGGCCTATTCTGCGCGAAAGCCACTACAAAGGCAGGCGCTACTACATTTGCGATCGGTTTGATACGACGACCCGGCGTTGTAGTGCGCATGACGATCGCCCACCGATCTGCCGAGCGTTCCCAGAGAATCTTCGTACTGAAGGACGGCCGCTGAATCTCCGCGCTTTTCCTCAATGTGGATCCAATGGGACGACCTCCTCTCGGTGAAAACGAAGGTCAAGCACGAACAACCCTTCCGCTCCAACCGGAAGCGGCGGATAATTGTTGCCCACGAGCGATTTGCGTGGATACTCGTGCGAAGGCGAAGGGGAGAAATCGGGTCATCGGGATTTTCTGTGCCCGCAATGCAAAGCTACATCGCCTGGAAGAAGGAGGAGATATGGTCGCGAAAAGGTGGATGACGCTTGTCTTGGCTTGCTTGATCGGATTGCTGCTGTCTACATCTGCTTTGACGCAAGAGGCTTCACAGGTGCCGGTTAATGTGTCCGAGGGGAGGAGCTGGGGAATTGGCATGCAAGCGGGATTGCCCTATGGAGGTCTGATCAGCGTTCGATCGTGGTTGTGGCCGACGATCGGGCTCGAAGGTATCGTGTTCCTCAACGGAGGGGCCTACAACCTGGATGGGACCGTCACCATGCGGGCATTGTTCCGCGCCAACGACGCAACCATGACGGACTTCTATGTCGTGGCTGGAGCCACCCTCCCGCTTGAAGGACGCACGCTAGTGATCTCCCTGATGGGCGGGTTTGAGTTTGGATTTCGATTGGCTCCCATGTTGGCCTGGAATCTTGAGTTTGGAGCCAGCTATGCTTTGGACGGCTACTACAACATGACGATTGGAACGGGGCTGCATTACTACTTCCCGCGCAAACAAGAAATCGCCCTGGAATTCTAGTTCCCCAAGAGCCACAACGGCCCCATTTCCGACAGCCCGAGCCGCGTGCGGGCTGTCGGCGCACTTACACTACCCAAAGAACCCCATGGCAATGAATGCCAACTGAAGATCTCTCCTCAGATCACGGCGACCAAAATAGGGGGCCTCTCTCAGCCTGCTATTTGACCTTCCCCGAGCTTGAGGGCTCCTCCCCTCCCATATCCAGCCGGAATGGTGGGTACTCGTCATGCATCAACGCGACATAGCTTGCCAATCGCAGAGCCCAGCGGTTCAGGCCCATGAGCAGATCGAAGAGTCCGCGCGGATAGCGCCCAGTGAACATCAAAATGAAGCCAGCGATAATGGTCAGAATGAGGATGAGCCCGCCCCCGACCTTGGTCGCTGCGTTGTCGGTTGCATGACTGCCCATGGTCCATGCGTACAGTCCGCTGGTAAATAGCCCCACGATGATGTAGTGGGGAATGGCTAGCAGCCACCATTTCACCAGCGCCAATCCCCGAGATAGCCGCTCGGGATAGGCCACATCAAATCGTGCGGGGTAATCCACATCTCTCAGGGTGAAGGGCGGATAACGGTCGGTTCCCAACGCGTTGTAGGTGTAGAACCCTACCCTCCACGTCCAACGCAACACGCCGACATTAAAATTAAAGATACCTCTGGGGTATCGGCCGGTAAACAAGATGGCAATCCAGGCGAAGAATGTCAGAATGGCAAAGCCGGCCCACAGGAATGCGAGCATGAAGCAGTGGGGAATGACGAGGAACCACTTGATCAGCCAAAGCACCGGACTCAGGCCTTCGTCCAACTTCCCGGCGACTGTGGTTGGGAAAGCTCCTCGATCCAACGGGGATTCACCCGTCTGCGAGGGTGTCACAGAAGAGCGTGTGGCGGCGATCAGTAGCAATGAGGCAAAGGCAGCTAGCAGGATCCCCGCGACGAGCAAACCGATGCTAATGGGGCGTAGGATCGGAATGCGTGCACTGGCGATTGCGGAGATCGAGACACGTTCTGAAGCGTCTGCATTCATAATGACGATTGCCCATCTGCCGCGCTGAGGTTCCCAGGACAGGATCTGTTCTCCCTCCCCTTGAATCGACGACGACCAAATTCCGGCATCGGCAGGAATCCCCGCAACAGATCCCCCCGCGCGATCCACGAGTCGGACGGCGTCCCAACGATCGCCAAGTTGTCGCACCACACTGTGCGCAACACCGCTCAAGAATTCGTCGACATCTTCTTGACGCCCGATGCCGACAAAGACGCCACTGCCATTTCCCGCACGGACGGACAGGCGCGCCGTCGCATCGACATCTGATGGCCACCAGTCTCCTGGATAGGATGCCAGATCGATTTCATCGACCACGATGGCGTACCCGCCAGCATCTAGCCGGTACGACGGGCTGTTGAAGAACCCGGCATCATCCTGGAGCGTCTGCTGGGCAATTAACAACGCTCCCCCTCCGATCAACACACCCAATGCAAGGAGCGCGAAAAACGCTCCAACAATTGCTGCAATGACTTTTCCTGCTTTCATGATTCCCTCCTGAGGCTGTGTTCATGAAGACCATAGTGGACGAGGATTAAGCAATTCAACTCTCGCCCTGTCTTGCGAGAGGCCTCTGACGCTCGGCCACGTCGAGAGTGGAGTCACATGAAGGCAAGAGATGCACGAGGAGACGGCCAGCAGTCGCTGGCGAGAACCGAGAGCCTGAAAGGCTTTCTGTTTCATCGACATTCACTTATGACGAGGATTTGTCCAATGGAACAAACTGCTGCAGGTGAATCTGATTCAAGATGACGCCGATGTCCGCCAGCAAGCGGCATTTCGCCAGTTGTTGCCTCCCTTGGAAGCGAGTAGGATCAACGATTGGTTGCTTCTGCAAAGGAGGGCGTGTGTCTACTGAAATGGAGCGCCTTGAAAAACGTCTGGCCGTCATTTCGCGAATTGCACAAGTCTCCAATGCAGCGCTGGGCTACGACGAACTGATGAAGGCGGTTTATGAAGCCATTGCCCCTTTCTTCACGCACGAGGTCTTCACGGTGCTACGCTACCACCGCGCGGATGAATTGCTCAGGGTCTTTTTTGGGGTCGCAGATGGCGGGAAACCGACGCCAACCAAAGAAGTCTCGCTAAATGGCCTCAGCGGAGCCGTCGTCAAGGAAGATCGGACCATCAACATCCCAGATCTCGAGTCCCGTAGCGCGACATTGCCTGATCCGATTGCGGTTGGATCAGACAAAGTCCAAGGCTCGTGGCTTGGTGTCCCTCTTCGCATACGGAGTCAAGTGATGGGCGTGCTCTCCATCTCGACACCGGAGAAAAACGCTTATGGGGAAGAGGCCGAGCGGTTGTTGGGAACTGTCGCGGACCAATTGGCAGTTGCGATAGACAATGTGCGGTTGTTTGAGAGCACGCGAAGACAAGCAGAGCGGCTTTCACTGCTGAATCGCATCAGCCGTGCCGTCAGTACCAAGTTGGATCTCAATGATCTCTTTGAGGCGCTGTATGATGAAATTGAGAAGGCTTTTGATCACGATGAATTCTTTGTCGTCCTTCATGATGCATCAGCCAACGAGCTTGATGTCATCTTTGGTGTGATGAACGGATCTCGCCTTGGACAAGCACGATTGCCTTTTGGCGGACTGAGCAGTCTCGTCATCAATCGGGGCAAGACGCTTCATGTTCGTAGTTTCTCTGCGGAGAAGGGAAATCTTCCTGTTCCGCACATGATGCTAGGAGAAACGTCGATTCCCGAGAGTTGGCTTGGCGTGCCACTTATGGTTGGAAAACGGGTTCTTGGCGTGCTTTGCGTGATGAAGAACCTACCCAACACCTATGACGCCTCAAAGGTGAATCTGTTTGAGACGATTGCAGATCAGATTGCTTTTGCCATTTCCAATGCCCATCAATTCAACGCGATGCGCGACGCAGCAGATCGCCTCAGTATCGTGAATCGAATCGGTCGCGTCGTGGGGCGTGAACAAGATCCGGTCAAGCTTGCAGAAACCGTTCACCGGGAAATTGCGCCCGTTTTCGAGGCTGATACGTTCTACATCGCGCTTCACAATGAGGAAGATGGCACGATTGAGTTCCCCTTCATGACGGATGAAGGCAAGCGGGTGACTATTGCCCCCGTGCCGTACGGAGATGGCCTTACATCGACAGTCATTCGAACGAAGAAGACGCTTCACACGCACAATCCTGACGAGTACGCGCGAGCCAGTGGTGTCGCAATCAGCTACGGATCCGAGAGGGATCCGGTTTCGTGGCTGGGCATTCCGCTAATGATTGAAGGGCGTGTTATTGGCGTGATCAATGTTCAATCGTATCGCTCCAACGCCTACACAGACGAACAAGAACTTCTCTTGCAGACCATCGCCGACCAGATTGCCATCTCATTTGAAAGAGCCCGACTGTATCAAACAGCGCGACGAGAACTCGAAGATCGCAAACTGGCTGAGGAACGGTTGGAGGAAGAGAAGAACCTTCTGCGAACGATTATCAATCACATCCCTGATTTCATTTACTCGAAGGATCTTGATGGACGCTTCGTGGTCGCTAACGCGGCAATTGCCACTTTTTTCGGGTTTGACACGACAGACGGAATTCTCGGCAAGACGATTGCCGATCTCTTTCCAGAGGACGAAGCCTCTGAGTACTTGGACGAGGAACGGCAGATCGTTGCTTCTGGGAAAGAAATCCTCAATCAGGAAGAGCATGTTGTAGACCAAACTTCAGGCAAAGCACGCTGGTTACTTGTCACCAAAATGCGGCTGGATGATGCGCATGGAACCCCCGTTGGCATCGTGGGAATCGATCGCGATATCACGGCGCGCAAATTGGCCGAGGACGAGGTCAAGCGCTACCTTGCCGAGGTTGAGGTGGCCAATGAAGAGGTCAAGACATTTGCCTACATTGTCTCGCACGACTTGCGTGCCCCGTTGGTGAATCTGAAGGGCTTCTCATCGGAGCTAAAAGATTCGATGGAGATCCTTGCCCCGCATATGCGCAAACTCATCGATGGACTGGATGAGTCCGAGCGAGAAGAAGTGATTGCGGTTCTCGACGAGGATATTCCAGAGGCATTGGGGTTCATTGAGACGTCCGTCTCGCGCATGGATGGCTTCATCAACTCTGTGTTGAAGTTGTCGCGTATCGGGCGGCGCGAACTGACGATGCAATCCGTTGACATCACGACGTTTATCGAGACGTGTCGCCAAAGCCTTGCCCATCAACTGGAAGCTCGGCGTGTCGAGTTGATTGTCGACCAACTTCCAACCACTGTTGCCGACCCGACAGCGATGGAACAAGTCATTGGCAATCTCCTGACCAATGCTGTGAATTACCTCGATCCAGAAAGACCGGGGAGAATTGAAATCGGAGGCGAGAAGACGCCGCTTGGAACTAGATTCTGGATCAAAGACAATGGCCGCGGGATTTCCAAAGAGGATGAAGAGAAGGTTTTCGCGCCATTCCGCCGAGCAGGCAAGCAGGATGTAAAGGGCGAGGGGATGGGGCTTTCATACGTTCGCACCATGGTGAGGCAACATGGCGGACAGATTTGGTTCGAATCCGAACCGGACGTGGGGACGACGTTTTTCTTCACGATTCCAGATCAGCAAAAGGGAAGGAATGGCTAATGGGAAACATCAATGAAGTCAGCATTCTGATTGTAGAGGACGACGCGGGCCACGCGCGACTTATCGAGAAGAACCTCAAACGGGCAAAGATTTCCAACCGAATCACGCGTGTGGAAAACGGACAAGAGGCACTCGATTTTCTTTTTTCCGAAGGAGCATACGAGGGGATCGAACGACCTTCGCCACTTCTTGTGCTCCTTGATCTGAACATGCCTGTGGTCGATGGATATCAAGTGTTGGAGAAAATGAAGGCGGACCCAAACACGAAGAAGATTCCCGTTGTCGTCCTCACAACGACGGATGATGCACGTGAGGTCGCGCGGTGTTACCAGCTAGGGTGCAGCGTGTATATTACGAAGCCCGTTGACTATGACAGCTTTTGCGAGGCAATCCAGCAGCTTGGCTTCTTCATGTCCATTGTTACCGTGCCAAACGGAGAGTGAAACGAATGACTGACGCCTCGCCCCTTCGAATCCTATACATGGAAGATGATCCCGGCCTTGCTCGCCTCGTTCAGAAGCGCCTGAGACGAGCAGGTTACCCGGTTGACGTCGCTGAAGACGGACAGCAGGGAGTGGAGCAATTCCAAGCCGGAGATTATGGTGTCCTGATCATTGATCAGAATATGCCGGTATACAGCGGATTGAAGGTTCTTGAGGTCCTCAATGAGCAAGGCGGGCTCCCCCCCACGATCATGCTTACGGGCACGGGGAGCGAAGAGACGGCCGTCGAGGCAATGAAGCTTGGAGCCAGTGACTACGTCGTGAAGGATACGGACGGGGGGTTCCTTGATCTTCTTCCTCCAGTCATCGAGCGCATTCTTAAACAGAGACGTTTAGTCGAAGAACGACAGAAGGCCGAAGACGCATTGCGAGAGAGCGAGTCGAGGTTCAGGGCCGTTGCTGAGACGGCTGTCGATGCGATCATCTCGATTGACAAATACGGGCGAATCATCTTTTGGAATCGTGGTGCTAACGCGATCTTCGGATACGAAGACGACGATGTCCTTGGTCGACCACTGACCATGCTCCTCAATACCGCCTATCACGAGAAGCATGGACCGAACATGGACTTCTTTTCGGTTGCTGGAGAACCTCGAGCGGATCGCGGGATTGAATCTCGAGGCCTTCGCAGAGACGGGACCGAGGTCCCCATTGAGCTTTCCCTTTCCAATTGGCAAACGGCAAGAGGCACCTTCTATACGGTGATTGTCCGCGACATTACTGAGCGCAAAGTGTATGAGGACAAGCTGGCGCGGATGGCGCATACGGATGCCTTGACAGGAACGTTCAATCGGCATTATCTCGATGGGCTTCTGGAAAGCGAATTCAACCGAGCCAAGCGATACAACCACCCCATCGGCTTTCTGATGATCGACGTTAACCGATTCAAGCAGATCAATGATCAATTCGGGCACAACGTAGGCGATGAGGTACTGATCGGAATCTCCAAGCAATTGGTGGAAACCTTGCGTGAGTCGGACATTGTCGTTCGCTATGGGGGTGACGAGTTTCTCGCCATTCTTCCTGAAACGAACGGGGAAACCGAGATTGCCAGAGATCGCATTATTGAAGCGATGGCAGCGACTGAGCGATTCAAGCATATGCTCGACTTTCCCGTCACCCTTTCCATTGGCTGTGCGCATTGGGATCCACAAGATCCTCGCACCATTGATCGCATTCTCAAGGACGCCGATGAAGAAATGTACAAGGCCAAGCGCATCAATCACGCACAAGAGGCTCCCCATACGTAGCGACAGGTAGAGGCTTGCTCACGATCATGTGCAGGGCCGTTTGAGAGAACGGGATCCAATCAAGATCTGCCGCCGGATCTCAAAGGCCAGAGACGCAGATCCTCATGCGCTCGCCGTACGCTGGATCATCGCAATGAATGCCACATCGTTCCCAGGGGGGCTTGGCTATCCCATGCGGCAATCAGCACGTCTCCGCTGAGCATAGATTCACAATACGGTGCATGCATCGCAAAGCGGTGTCCGGCTATGGTCCCTTTGGAAGTCCAGCCCAAGCATTCGCTTGAGGGTTCTTTGCTCTCGCTGCTTCATGGTTGACGCGGATTTCATGATACGGGCTCTCTCAGTTTAATGATCATGCGCACGATGACGATGAATCGCCGACATTGTCGCTGACTGTGGTTTTGCATACGCTGGGAGCATGCGCCCAACGGTGATCGTGAATGATCTCATGCAATCAGACTACACGTATGTGCTCAGTGAACCGATGGGCGAGAACTTCGATGTGCGGTTTCGTCCGCAGTTGACGCCCAAAGAGATGTTGTTTCTGGGCGTTTTCGGAGGCCGATACTTGACGGACTGCCGAAACGAGTTTCCTAGCGATTGGTTTGATGAAGCCAAGCTGTGCTCGACGAAGCACGATCCTGCGCTCAACTTCTTCGGCGTTCAAGCGTCCAAGTCGCTTGCCTACTGGCGCGAGAAGGGATGGATTCATGACGAGGATCCGCGCGGATGGTTTCAGTGGTACTGTCGCTACTACATGGGCCGAAGAGGGCCAGACGACGACCGGCAGATCAAGCGATGGCGCGCCATGAAACGCCATGTCGCGCAAGTTCGCAGGAATTGCCTCCCCGATGACTTGGATTGTCGACGGCGTCAGCGGCAGGCCCTTCTTCATTGGGCCTACGACAGCCGGACGATCTAAAGCGAATCCTTGTTGGCTAGCCAGCCGTCGATCATTTGGCGAGCAATGGATTTCAGGCTGGGAAGCACAAGGGTTCCAGCGGCCATCTCCTCGCGCGCGTCATTGCGTGTGTACCACGCCGCGCTTTCAAGCTCGTTGCCATCGATGGTGATGGCATCCGACAATGCGCATGCTTCGAAGGCAATCATAATGGACATCGGGAATGGCCATGGCTGAGACCCCAAGTAGCGGACAGGGCCAACTTCAAGGCCAGCTTCTTCCCGAACTTCGCGACGCACAGCGTCCTCGAAGCTCTCGCCAGGTTCGACGAAGCCAGCAATGACCGAGCGGAGGCCGTCGCGGAATCGAGGTTGCCTTGCGAGAAGGCAGCGGTCTGCATGAAGCACTCGAACGATGACGGCTGGATCCGTCCGAGGGAAATGCGTTCGTGCACAGTTGGAGTTGAGACAGATTCTGTGATAACCTCCGTTTCGCGCGATTGTCGATCCTCCACAAATGGGGCAGTGAGCCGTACCCCGGTTCCAGGCAAGGAGAGAGCGTGCTTGAGCCAATAGAGCCCACGTCTCCTGCTTCACAACGCTATCGATCGACGCAAGCGAAACGAAATCTCCCTCGTTTGTGAACCGTTCAAACCCATCGACTTCGCCTTGAGCAGATGCGCCGACTCCCTGAATATCCAGCCCAAACCAGGCGATGTCGCCGTAGAATCCGAGAAGCACGGCCGCCTGATTCGAAAGGTCCAAATCTTTCAACTGCTGGCCAGTAAAGACAACCGGCTCGGCACTATCACGATTCAGGAGGGCTTGATCCACATTGAATAGGATGAAACGTGAGTCAGGGTCTTCTCGCGCGACTGTCAGCATCGCGTCATCATTTCGCCGGTTCTCAGAACGGTCGAGGATAGGAATCATGGACACCGCCTTGACTGTCATCGTACTCAAATCGCCGTCCGAATTCCGGCAGACCTTCGCCTGTATGAAGGATACCCATGGGATGGCGACGGGAACGGAAAGGGAACGCGGTGTTCTCAGAGAAGGGGGGGCTTGCCGCGCTTGTCAATCTCCGGAATTGCAGGCGTCGGAGGCAAGAACCAACTGGCAGCGTGGGCAATGATCAAACAGATGGCAGTCACACCAAACAACACCTCATAGGAGGTCCGTTGCAGGAGCCACCCGCCGATCGCGGGCCACACGATCACCAGGCTGCTGAGCGTATTGAACAGCCCGACGTAGGTTGCTCGCTGCCCAGGTGGAGCCAGATCGACATTCAAGCTGGCAAAGCCAACGAACTGCGCCGTTTGAAACATGCCAATCGACACAAACGTCCAGCCATACAGGGGTGGCCACAGCAATTCGGGGGCCATCAGAAAGACGATGGCGATCACAGGGCCAGTGACGCTAATCAGCGTGGCAACTTGGACAATGCGATGATTGCCACGTCTCTCGCTGATACGGGCGAACCACAAACCCGCCAAGATTCCGCTCACGGTTTGGGTCATGGCAAACAATCCCAGCGATGCGGGAGCAAAGCCCAATCTGTCGATCGCGAACAGGCCGAAGAAACCCAATGCGAGGCCGTTGAATCCGGATAAGAGACGAACAGCGAGCAAGCGACGAAAAGCTGAGTTGCCACGCAGAATGCTGCCAATCTGCTTGCCGTATTCTGGCCAAGTAGGCCGTTTCTCGACTACCGTCTCTGCTGGCTCGACTACGAACATCCACGAGCCGAGCGACAACATGAAACAGGCACCTGCTGCAGCGAAGCAAACCGTGAATGCGGTTGGAAACCCAGGACCGGAATCTCCCAGCAGATACGCCATGAGCAAGCCTACGGCAATAGAGATCACGCCACGAAGGGCGGTGCTGTAGCCGAGAATCCTCCCTCGGCGATTGGCAGGGATGGCCTTGGCCAACACATCCCACCACACCAGCGTGTCCACGGACATCGCAGTGAACATCATCGTGTGAAGGACGAAGAACAAGGTGACAGCCCATAAGGGGGCCCTAGCGATTCCGAGCGTCAAGGCCAGCGCCATCAGGAGATAGGCGGGTCGGCCGATCAATCCTGCCCGCGTCAGGTAGATCTTCTTGCGCGGTTTGTTGGCCAGCCAATTGGCAAACAACAGTTGCGGCGCGCGCCATGCTCCCTCGGTCAAGCTAATGATGAGTCCGATCAGAACGGCGCTACCTGTGAGTTGTCTGACGAATTCCGGAAGCACGGTCGTTGTGCTGGCAAAAACAAGCCCCAGTCCGAACCAACCGGACTCGCCAATAAACGCCCAAGCATTGCGGCGCAAATGCTGACTGGCTGACGGAGCGTTCATGTCGAGATCCTTCTATTTGGATGACTAGGGCGAAACAATACGTCCTTTGGCCCCTAGAAAAAAGGCCCCATCCGGAGGGGATCGTAGGCAGTGACTCGCAGCAAGGGGTCACTGAAGCCAGGTCTTCTCTCCTCGTCGAGTTGATCCGCATGGACCGGTGATGGATAGTGATTGCGTGAATCAACAACCCAGCACGTTGCCCAGTCTTTTCGATACGCTGAAGCCGGCAGTCGGACCGAGCTCATCTCACACACTCGGACCGATGCGTGCCGGACTGCTGTTTCGAAAGCGACTTGAGGCACGAGAGGAACGAACCCCTGGAGAGAAGATAGCGGTCACTTTGTACGGGAGCCTGGCCCATACGGGGAAGGGGCATCTTACGGATCTTGCCGTTGTCGCGGGACTCCGCGGCTACGGTCCCGAAGATCTCAACGAACGATCCATGTCCGCATTGTACGAAGAAGTAGCCACAACGGGCGTGTTGTTGTTGTGCTCTGGAGGGGTGGTTTTTCAACCTGAGCGAGACATTGTTTTTGACAAACAGACGCCGCCAAGCCCCCATCCCAATACACTTCGATTCATACTCCAAGATTGGGAGGGGCGAATCCTCCTTTCTGTTGCCTACTGCTCACTGGGTGGCGGGATCGTTGTGGAGGGTTCGGATCTCAACCAAATCGGCAATGTGCCGATACGCCATGGGATTTCCGCGCATGACATCATGCAGATTTGTGAGCAACAAGAAGAAGATCTCGTGGATTTTGCGCTTGCCATGGAATCCACAGTCTACGGACACTCTCGGGATGAGGTCTTCACCCATCTGCTTGGCATTTGGACGCTGATGCGTCGCGCGATCCAACGGGGGCTCACGACTGAAGGAATTCTGCCAGGATCCCTTCGTGTCGAGCGGCGCGCGACGGACATGCTCCGGCGATTTGAGCGACAGCATGGTACACCGGGCGTCATCTCAGCTGAAAGTACGCGGGCCTCGATCTACGCAATTGCGGTTGCTGAAGAGAATGCGGCGGGTGGATCTGTGGTCACCGCGCCCACTTGTGGCTCAGCCGGCGTGCTTCCTGCATGTCTTTGTATCATGCAGGAAGCGATGCATCTGTCTGACGAGAGGATTTGCCAAGCACTCCTTGTGGCCAGTGTGATCGGAGAACTCGCGATTGCCAAGGCCTCGATTGCCGGCGCCCTGGTTGGATGTCAA
>JAHITR010000177.1 GCA_018817505.1 Candidatus Bipolaricaulota bacterium
GAGGGACAACATGATTCCGAGTGAGGCTCCAGCAAATGCAGCGTGTGACATCGCAAAGCCAAGACTCGATAGATTCATGCGCACGACCAGCGTGCCGACCATGCTGCAGATCACTCCTGCGATCAAGCTCCCCAACAGTGTCGGCAGAACGATGTGCCACGGCAGGCCAAACATGGCTACACCGCCTGTCCAATCAGATGCTGGCGTAGCGCATCCATCGGACCTTCATGCGTGATCGTGCCAGCCTCGATTCGAGCGAGGCGTTGCGCGTCGTCAAGCAACGGACCTCCTTCATGACTGACGACGATTGTGCTGGCATCCAGGCGATCCTCGACATCACAAACAATGCGCGCTACATCGAGCTTCGCTTCGGGATCCAGGTTGGCAGTGGGCTCGTCGAGTAGGAGCAGACGTGCGCCTTGAGCGAGCGCTCTGGCGAGGAGGATTTTGCGCTGTTGACCGCCTGAAAGGCGGCCAATCGGACGGCGGCGCAAATGGATTACATCGACTGCCTCAAGCGCCTCGCAAACACGTTGTTTGTCTGCACGAGAAGGCCAGTGAAACACCCCGATCTGACCATACTGGACCGAGGCCACCACATCCTGTGCGAGGAACGGGGTTGAGGCGTCAAAGAACATGTCTTGTGCCATGTAGGCGATCCGCGCACGCAAGCGATGCCCGTGGCGCGCGATCGATTGACCGAATACATGAACCTGCCCTTTGGTGGCAGGAAGAAGCCCATTGACGACCTCAAGCAATGTGGTCTTACCCGCTCCATTGGGGCCGACCACGGCCAACCTATCGCCTGCTCGAAGGCACAGGGTGATGTGGCTAAGTGCAGGAACGAACTCGCCCTCATACGTTGTCGACACTGCGTTTAGGAAGACGATGGGTTCGTCCATGTGAACAGCTCCTCAGCGGGCAGGGTCTTCAATCTCTGCGACTCAGCGTGAATGTCACTAGAACGAAATCCGGCAACGATCTCCGGGCGCAGCGTGATTTCCACGCTTGCCCCCTCTTTCGTTCGAAAGCGGGCCTTTGGTGCACTCGATCCGACGATGACCAAATTACCCTTCCCCGAGGTGCACCCGGATCCGATCTGGATTCCATCGTTCAAGCAGGATTGGGGTGTGACTGAGCCTGCGTCTGATTCGGCGTGGATTCCGAAGTATCCAGGACTTTCAAGCAGCTCCAAGGCAAGGAGCCCCATCCGAATCCCCGCCACAAGAAACGGGCCCAAGTGGCCATGAAGCAACGTGCCGCGGTGAATCATCGCGTCAAGATCGACAGACGCTGGGACAATTGTGAGTATTTCCATGAGTCTCCTATTCAATGGGTTGGATGGCTGTGAACAGTGCCTCAGCATTTCGCGCGAGCAGATCGAGCAGCGTCGCGGTATTCGGCAAGGCTCCCGGGAAGTTTGACAAGACCACGTGAACAGCATTCACTTCGCGAGCCAGCTTGCCCCCAAACTCGATTCCGCTTTGGAGGTTGTCGATCACCAACATCGCGTTGGCAGCGCGGCCCTGGTCTGCAAGAAGAACGAGATCCCGCAAGCTGAGGTTTTCTGGCAGGCCATAGGTCACAGCGACGTCAAAGCCCAGCCAAGACACAAAACTTGCCTGCCATTGCATGCACACGACCGACGTCTCTGCGGCGCCAAGGGCAAATGCACGTTCCTGTAATGATGTGGCCAGTTGGCTCAGCGCTTCGATGTAGACGTCGCGATGAACTGCGAACGCGGACGCAGCATCAGGGATTCTCTCTGACAGCAGATCGGCGATGGCGACCGTCTGTTGCCGTGCGTCTGCCGGCGTATTCCAGGATCCGGCGAGCAAGACGAGGGCGCGTTCTTTCGTGCGACCAGCGAGCTGTTCGACCCACGGTTCGAATCCGGAGTAGAGCACGAGGTCCGCTTGGATGAGGGTCGCGTAATCGCTGGGAGACAGATCGTAATGCCCCGGGCAGAATCCAGAAGGGATGATGGTTGTTACCTCGACTTGATCCCCTGCGACGATGGAGACAATCTCAGCCAACACCGCGTGTGTTGCCACCACCTGCGGCACTGCCAGTGCCGCACCGGATAGCATGGCCAGTAATGCGAACGTGAGAGCGAATTGTTTCATGATGGGTCCTTTCTAGGTCAGACGCTTGCCTGTGGATGTGCCCGTGAGTGCGCCGTGTTTCACGCCCTTGAGACTGATCATTCGACTTGCCAGGTGCTCGATCGCATGGGCCTCACCCCGGACGGCCACGAACTCCAAGCAGTTGTCTGCATCGACATGAACGTGGGTGGTGGAGATGACCTCTGTGAGCGCATGATGCTGGATCTCCATGAGTGCCTCGGCCAGCCCCGCGCGATGGTGATCATAGAGCAGTGTAATCACGCCAGCGACCTCATGGCCAGACTCCCACTCTTGTTGAACCATGCGATGCCTGATCGCGTCACGAATCGCTTCGGACCGATTGGAATACCCCATCTCGTGACTCAAAGCATCGAACGCGTCGATGAGATCGGACTCAATGGAAATACTGAATCGTACGGTCTTGCTCATCAGAAGTGTTACCTCCTACAGTATCGTAACACTATGAGTGTAGCAGCATGGTTGACGATTCTCATCTGGCGTGAACGTCCCTGCGCAAATCCCTTCGTCCGGCTCTTCTCATACAGAGGAGAAATTGGACATCTTGGCTGCGAGATGTAACATTATTGCAATAATGCGCAATGAAGCAAGGGGGGCCACATGAGAGAGACCAACTCGCTAACATTGGTGGGCAAGGCACTTGCTCACCCATTACGCGAGCGAATGTTATGGATGCTGGATGAGGGTGAGCTTTGTGGCTGCGAATTCGCGCCTGAGCTTGGCATCGATCCTTCCATCGTGTCGCGCTATTTGGGTACGTTGGAGAGAGCTGGCTTGGTTACGTCTCGGCGAGAAGGCGTACGTGTCCTCTGGCAGCTGGCAGATCCACAGCTACTGGATGTGCTTACCCAATTGGCGATGCTAACTCGGGCGAAGGTGGCCTAAATTGAAGCGAGAACTGAGAATCTTTGCCATCATTGCCGGTGTCTTCTTGTTCGCCTATTTGGTTCCGTTCTCCAGTCCGACAGTCCGCAACGCGATCATGGAAGCCTTCCAACTGCTCCAGGACTATGCGCGCGAGCATGTCCTGCTGTGTTTGGTTCCCGCGTTTTTCATCGCTGGAGCGATTGCCGTATTCATTAGTCAGGCGAGCGTCATCAAGTACTTGGGAGGCAAGGCCAGGAAGAGCGTTGCCTATGGAGTGGGCGCTCTTTCTGGAGCGATCCTTGCTGTTTGCTCTTGTACCATTCTGCCGTTGTTTGCGGGCATCTATAAACGGGGCGCAGGATTGGGACCCGCGATCGCCTTTCTCTATTCAGGTCCGGCAATCAATATTCTGGCTATCATCTTGACGGGGCGAATCCTTGGCATTGAGTTTGGGTTGGCCCGTGCAGTGGGAGCGATTGTCTTCTCTATCGTCATCGGTCTGACTATGCAGTTCTTGTTCCGCAAAGAAGAGGCCGAAAAACAAGCCGCTGCCATGACAGCGACTGCGCCCGAAGAGGGCAAGCCGATTTGGAGGACGGCCCTCCCGATCGCACTCATGGTGCTTATTCTCGTCTTTGCCAACTGGGGTAAACCCGGAAGCTTGTCGATTGAAACCGTCTCCGGAGAGACGATCGTCGCCACCCGAGCGGGAGAGACCGCGAACGAGGTCCTGGTGAAGCAATCGGGATCGGACTCGATTACTACGATTGCACGAAGTGAGATCGCATCGATGACCTACGCTCCTTCGCTGTATTCGACGATCCATCGTGTTCGTTTCTACATTGCAGGCGTGTTCTTGCTGGCGCTGATTGTGCTCATCATTCGGTGGTACACGAAGCAGGAAATCGGGGAATGGGGTGGTTCCACGTGGACGTACGCCAAGCTCATTTTGCCCTATCTGTTTGGAGGCGTACTCATTGCCGGGTTCCTGTTGGGACGCCCCAATCATATGGGCATCATCCCACCGCAGTGGATCAGCGGATTCGTGGGGGGCAATAGCTGGGCGTCCAACTTCGTCGCGAGCTTTGCCGGTGCGTTGATGTATTTTGCCACCTTGACGGAATTGCCGATCCTGCAAGGATTGATGGGGTCAGGCATGGGGGACGGACCTGCGCTGGCCTTGCTTCTCGCTGGACCTGCGCTGTCTCTCCCCAACATGCTTGTCATTCGAAAGATTCTTGGGACGAAGAAGACGCTGGCTTATGTGCTACTTGTCGTCATTGCGGCAACGCTCACGGGGAAGCTTTTTGGGGTCATCGTCAGTTAGCACAAGGAGGAAGGATGAAGATTGAGATCTTGGGGACTGGATGTCCAAAGTGCGAAGCGCTGATGAACAATGTCCGCGCTGCGGTTGGTGAGTTGGGGATTGAGGCAGAGATCGCCAAGGTGACTGACATTGTTGAGATTGCAAACCGCGGCGTGATGATGACGCCTGCCTTGTCTGTCGATGGCGACGTGAAGATTGTTGGAAAACTGGCCACAGTAGCCGAGCTCAAAGCTCTGCTTGGGTAATCCGCTGATCGTGGCACGGGAGTCCTCATGAAACTGATGCGATTGACAGCCACCATCCTCTTGCTGATGTTTGTAGTGGCGACAGTCGGAACGCTCATTGCTCAAGAAGTGGCTCGCCCGGAGCCTCAGCCGATTGCTGGAAGCGACGGCGAGCTGCCGGGCGAAACACCCGCTATTCCACCCAGCGAGCAGTCAACCAACGATGTCGTTGCACTGCCCATTGATCTGCCAGAGGTGGAACAGGGGGAACCAGCTGAATCGGAGAAGCCTGGGGCTCCTGGGTTTTTGGAACCTGCCATCGAGGATTCCGTCCCTGCATCTTCCCCAGTTAAAGAGCCTTGCGTCGTCGAAGCCACGTATTTCCATAACACCAGTCGCTGCGTGACGTGTTTGAAGATTGAAGGCGACGCCAAGGCGATTGTCGAAGCGGAGTTCGCAGACCAGATCGCTACAGGGAAGCTGCGATGGGTCACCATTAACATGGAAGACGAGCGTGCCTACATCAGCCAGTACGGCCTTGTTTCGCCGTCGCTGGTATTGATTCGCAAAGTGGGAGACGAAGTGGCGGAGTGGGTTCTCCTAGAAGAAACTTGGGGGCTGGTTCGATCAACAACCCGTTATTCCGCCTACATCATCGACAGCTTCAGTACGTTCTTGGAGAGCTGCCCATGACCGGCCTAGCATGGGCTGTCCTATCTGCGCTGTGGTTTGGAATCCTGACATCGGTGAGTCCTTGCCCATTGGCGACCAACATTACCGCCATTTCGTTTGTCGGCCGCAGAACGGGCTCTGCGAGAGGCGTTCTCCTTTCTGGGCTTCTGTACACACTTGGGCGAGCCCTCGTCTATACGGCCATTGGCGTGCTCCTTGTCATGAGCGTGCTGTCAGCGCCCATGGTATCGCTGACGTTGCAAACCTGGATGAACAAGCTGCTCGGCCCGATCCTTGTCCTTGTGGGGATGGTCATGCTCGGGTTTCTTCGACCGACATTTCGCAGCAAAGGCATGAGCGTACGTTTGCAGCAGCGAGTGGAGCGATGGGGGCTATTGGGCGCGTTAGCGCTTGGGTGTCTGTTCGCACTTTCGTTCTGCCCCGTTTCCGCGACCCTGTTCTTTGGCAGTCTGCTTCCTCTTGCAGTGAAGCATCAATCCGGCGTGCTTCTTCCGTTCATTTATGGGATAGGAACTGCGCTTCCTGTTGTCATCTTTGCTCTCGTTCTCGCCTTTGGCGCACAGTGGCTGGGGAAGGTCTTTGAGCGAGTTACATTGATCGAACGATGGATGCGTTGGATGACAGGCATCATCTTTGTCGGCGTAGGCATCTATATGTCGCTTGTTTACGTTTACCGTGTGTTGTAGCCAAGCATTCACCACAGAAGGAGAGGCAATGAGACTATTGGCCGAGTGGTTTCCCGAGTTTGCTGAGAAATTTGACGAGATCGACGAGATCTATCGCGACAAGCGTTCGATTGACGAGAAGACCTATCAATTCATCTGTTTCGCCCTATCGATTAAAAACCGCTCCAAACCATGCCTCCTGAAGCACTTCAAAGGAGCCATGGAAGCAGGAGCGACGCTGAAGGAACTCTCCTATATCATGGCTCTGACATTTCGTGAGAGCGCAGGCGGCGATGATTGCTGGACGCACGACGCACTGGGCGATGTGAAGAAACTGCTTGCTGACAACATTCAGTGCTGCCCCAAGTAGTATCATTCCGATAAGCAAAGACCATCTAACCATGATCCCATCGCTTTGGAATCTCCTGGGGCTTCTTGCCAACGGACTTCTGATCAATCTGGAGCAGTTGACAGAATAGGCCAAAATCGAGTTAGATAAGCGGAATCTGCGATGCCACAACAAGAACAACTCTCGCATGGGACATTCGAGGAAAGTATTGGGACCGTGAGAGCTTTTGGCGTTGACGTATGAGGAGGCCAGGTGGACATCACGTCCAGCCATGACCCGAATCTGACACTGCGTCTCATCCATTTCGCTCTGGCTGCGAGCGATACGGGCCAGTATTGCTCGGATGTGCTGCCTGTATTCCTTGAATGGATGGGCTCAGATTATGGATTTGTCATGGCATCAGATCCTCGTTTGCCAGCTGAAAACATCGCGCATCATCACGTGCCTTCATCTGCTGTCACTGACATTGAGGAGCATCTCAGGGATTGGCTCGATCAGCTGAGTGATGCTTCAGATTCCGTCCCCTTCAGCATTCGAGTCGGAGGCACGGATATGAGCCTGTTGCCTCTCTGTGTGAACGAACGGCTGTTAGGCATGATCGGATGGCATACTATGGATGTGGCGGTTCGTCCCGACTGTTTCGCGGTCGTGGCATCGCTTGGGTTGGCGCTGGATTGCCTTGCAGCCAAAGCGAGCTTGGAGAGAAAGCTACTTCACTTCACTACCTTCCTCGAGATTGGCTCGCTGTTGTCGAAGCCCGTTGGTCTTTCGGACTCTCTGGAAATCGCGCTGTTCTCAAGCATGAAGGCTGTGTCTGCGGAAGCGGCATCCGTTCTATTGCTTGATGAGGCCAAAGAACGTTTTCACTTCTTTCACGTGGAAGGAACTGCCAAGCCCCTGCTTGGAGAAACGACGTTTGAATCTTCACATGGCGTTGCTGGAAGAGTCTTGCGATCCCTGGAAGCGGAAGTCGTGAATAATGTGGCTGATGACGATCAGTTTTATGGGCGGATTGACGAGGAAACCGGCTTTCGGACACGCAATCTTATTGCCGTGCCGCTGCTCGCAGGGCGCGATCCGATTGGAGTCCTTGAGGTTCTCAACCGGACGGATCATGAGGACTTCACAGCCGATGAGCGGCTGTTGTTAAGTTCGATTGCGGATCAAATCGCCTACGCGATTCGCAACGCGCAAACCTTTGATCGCGTCGTGGACGTGTATTGTCACCGCCGCCAAGGAGCGGACTCCTGTGGAGATTGTCCGCAGCCCATAGAGTCGTGGGCTCCGTGCATCAACTATCGCGAGAGGTTCTCGTGATGATTCTCTGGCAGGCTTCGATTCCAGGTGTGCGTGGGAGACGGGAATTGGAGATCGTGTGAGTGTCGTGCACTTGGCCGCCTACTTGGCAATGGATCGGCGATATGCGTTGTTGTCCGAGACGGCGCTACCGGACATATTCTCCGGGGCAGCCCTTCTTGCGGATATTTCTGGATTTACACCGCTGACAGAAGCGCTTGTCCAGCATATGGGAGCGCGCCGGGGGGCAGAGGAGCTCACGAGTCTCCTCAACAACGTATATACAGATCTGGTGTCACGCGTGCATCACTTCGGCGGAAGTGTGGTGTGCTTCATTGGGGATGCACTCATTGCCTGTTTCCCTGAGGATAACGGGTTGAGAGCACTTGCCAGTGCCTTTCAGATGCAGCGCATGATGAAGCAATTTCAGGGAATGCCAGCTCCGCATGGCGGGCGAGTGAATCTTGAGATGAAAGCCGCAGTGGCCGTCGGCACCATGCGCCGCTTTCTTGTTGGGGACTCAGAGATTCGTCGGATCGATGTCATTGCAGGGCAGACGATTGATCGCCTCTCTGATGCTGAACATGCCGCACGCCCTGGCGAGGTGGTTGCTTCGCCGGAAGTTATTCGGCGGCTTGGTGGCCGCCTCATTGTCGATGAATGGCGGAGTCGAATGGGTATTGTATGCGGATTACGCGCAGCCGTGGCAATCGATACGAGGCGGGAGTCTGTGCCTGAGGACCTTCTTGATTCTGATATCCTGAGACCCTATTTGCTTCAGCCTGTTTATCAGCGCGTGTCTTCAGGACAGGGCGACTTTTTGTCTGAGCTGCGACCTGTTGCCGTGGTCTTTCTGAGATTCTCTGGAATTGACTACGACAATGACCCTGATGCCGGTGACAAACTGAACGCATACACCGCCTGGGTTCAAGCGAAGGTTCAACGCTACGGCGGGCACGTACTTCTTCTGACAACCGCGGACAAGGGGAGTCACTTGTATGCAGTGTTCGGTGCCTTGGAAGCGCACGAGGATGATTGTCACCGAGCCGTGTCTGTCGCCCGTGAACTCCTTGAGATCCCAGAGGCGCTGAATTTCATCACAGGGATACAGGTTGGTGTCAGCTACGGCCGTGCCCGGGTAGGAGCCTATGGAGGCGAGACGCGGCGAACCTACGGAGCGCTTGGCGACGTCGTGAATCTTGCTGCTCGACTCATGGGAATTGCTCCGATCGGAGAGATGCGATGCAGCCAATCAGTTGCTGAGCGTGCCAAGCATCATTGGGAGTTTGAACCGCTCGATGCTGTGCAGCTCAAGGGAATGCAGCAGAAACAGCCAGTTTTCCGCCCCTCCCGACGGGGCGGGAAGAGGCTTGCGGCATCCAACGAACTGATTGGACGACAGGAAGAACTTGAGAGCCTTGTTTCCGCTTTGGACGAGGCAAAGAACGGATCGCGTCGAATCCGACTCATGGAAGGAGAAGCCGGGATCGGCAAGAGCCGATTGGTCGATGAGCTTGTGTGCAAGGCCACGAAAGAGGGATTTGTTTGTCTCTCTGGCGCAGGAGATAGTATTGAGCAACATACGCCCTATCGCGCTTGGCGAGACGTCTTGGCCCATGCATTGGAGCTTCACGAAGTACAGACAGCAGACGAGCAGAGAGAGCGTGTGCTGTCCCAGTTGTCCGACATAAATGCTGTGAACCGCGCGTCACTACTCAATGACGTCCTTCAGCTGGAATTTCCAGACACGCCTTGGTTCCTGGCCTTGGCGCCAGAGGTGCGACAAGAGAGCCTGGCAGCCCTTGTGGGTGAAATCCTGACGCGCATTGCCTCCACCCGGCCACTGATGATCATCCTGGATGATGTCCACTGGCTCGATTCGCTCTCATGGGGATTGTTGGTTTCATCTGCTCGAGCTCTCGCGCAGAGCCCTGCGCTGCTGCTTTGCACGCATCGATTTTACGGAGACATGGAACCAGCCGAATTGACACGATTGGCAGGTCTTGCGGGGGCGGATCGAATGCGCTTAGGGCCGTTGCCCGCTGACGCAACACTCACGCTGGCAGCTTCTCAGCTTGGGCTTCAGCCAGAGGAGATGCCGGAACCCGTCGCGAACCTCCTCCGCGAACGATCGGAAGGCAATCCGTTTTATGCTTGCGAACTTGTCAACGCATTGAGGGACGCCGGACAGCTCATTGTAAAGGAAGGCATCTGCTCGATGACGGGCGATGAGATAGATCTACTCAAGAACGTCCCGAGCACTCTGGAAGGCGTTGTGCTCTCCCGCTTGGATCATCTCCCGGATGACGAGCAACTGACGATGAAGGTGGCATCCGTCATTGGGCGCAGCTTCCCTGTTCTCGCTGTGGAGCGGGCGTATCCCTCAGCGATCGAGAGAGTTGAGCTTATCCGACATCTGGCGGACACAACTCGGCGACGGCTTACGCAGAAGGAATCCGATGATTTTGAACCAGGATATGCCTTTCAGCATGTCGTAACTCAGCAAGTCACTTACGATACCTTGCTCTTTGAGCAACGGCGTGCGTTACATCGGAACGTGGCAAAATGGCTGGAAGAGTCCTTTGAGTCAGACCTATCCCTGCATTATCCGCTGCTTGTGTTTCACTGGAACCGCGCGGGACGGGGCGCTCGTGAACTTCGCTACTGCCGACTTGCAGGGCAACAGGCAGCGAAGAAGTATGCGAATGCAGAAGCAGCCATGTATTTCTCCCGTGCACTGACTTTGCTTGATGAACTCGGGGAGCCCAAGGATTCGCAGAGCCGATTTGGCATCCTGTCGAACCGTGTCAAGGCGCTTGCATTTCTTGGCAGTGTGGCAGAAGAACGAGCTGATCTGGAGTCACTCCTGACGATGGCCAGCCAGGCGGGTGATCTGAAGCGACGAGGAGAAGTGCTCGTAGAATGGGCAGATCATCACAATCGATGCGGCCAATTTGAGCACGCTCTGGACAGCGGAAGCCGCGCGCTTGAGTCGTTCCACGACGCAAAGAGCCCTGAAGGCGAAGCCCGAGCCCTGATGACGCTAGGGAAGACATTTGAGGAGCAAGGCGAATTCGCCAAGGCACGAGAGCACGCGGAACGGGCTTTGGAGGCCTTCAAGCAGCTTGGCGATGGTGGAGGGCAAGCCGCTAGCACCAAGTCGCTGGGCATCATTCACGCTCGCCTAGGCGAGCTTCAGCAAGCGATGGATCGTTTCAATCAAGCCCGCGATCTGTATCGCATGATTGGCGATCGAAAGGGTGAGGCGGATCTGTTAGGGAACCTGGGTGCCCTTAGCTACTATTTGGGCGACTACGAGGCGACGATCCGATATACGCAACAAGCACAGCCGATGTTCGAGGAGATGGGCAATCTCAGCGGTTCAGCACGCTGCCTCTCCAATCTTGGCAATTCGTATGGAGCTCTCGGCGCATTTAGCAGGGGACTGGATTGCCACGAGAGAAGCCTGGCCATTTACGAGCAGTTGGAGGATGCCAATAGCTGCGCAGATAGTCGCTCCAATATCGGCAATGCGTACCACGCGCTCGGCGTCGGAGGATATCCAGAGCTCTCTGTCCGCGCGCACGAGGACAACGATTTGTTGCGCCGAGCCATTCAGTATCACGCCGAGGCCCTCCGCCTTCGAAGAGAGATCAAAGCGCAAAGTGGGGAAGCGGTGTCTCTTTTCAGCATGGGATCTGTGTGTCTGGCCATGGGAGACGTCGCTCAGGCGGAGTCTCTTCTTGTCATGGCTGATCAGATCAGTCAGGAATTGGGATTGACCAGGCTATCCATGCGGAGCATCGCGGCGTTGGCCAGAGCCAATCTTATGTCTGGCAACATCGAATTGGCGATGGAAACCTCGGAACGTGTAATGGCGTGGTTGGGGAGTCAGGTTCTCCCTGATGCCGATGAGATGCGGTTTACTCACTTCAGGATCCTTGAAGCTGTCGGACGCGATCAGGATGCCAGAGAGTGCCTTCAAACGACCGTGGATTCGATTCTGAAGCAGTCAGAAGCGATCCGCGATTCAGAGTTGAAGCGCGGCTATCTGGGGATGTATCACGAGGTGCTGACGGCCTGGAAGAGTGGGCGAGCGGCGACCTAGCGTCGAGGCCGCCACTCGTGTAGCAAGCAAGGATTGCTGCCTGCTAGAAGAACTTCACAGAAGCCTCTCCAGGAGGATCCGTGGGGATGTGCAGCAATTGGTACCACTTGCCTGCGATAAATTGATCCTTGTGAATCTGGAATGTCACCACCGAGTTGCCGGGGATGATGTAATTTACCTCTGCGCCATTCGCTTCATACCCTTCGCCGGCTCCAGTCCGGATGGAGACCGATGAGATCTCGACACCGTCTTGGGCTTCTTGTGTCGAGTCGCTGAGGAAGTAGAAAGTCGTCCCTGGGATGGGCACGCCATTCATCGTGAGCTGCCCGAACACAGCCAGTCCTTCGATGCCCGAATTCAGCATGACCTCCGTGATCACGGATGAATTCACGACGACGGTATCTGACGCGCTGCAGCCAGTGTCTCTGGTGACAGTAATCGTGTACTCGCCCGGACGATTGACCGTGAATGCAGCCATCGTGGAAAGCACGTCGCCTGATTGATCCGTCCACTCCACTGTATAGCTATCACCTGCTTGCTCGATAGTCGCAGTGATCGTGACCTGCAACATGTCATTGGACAACATCTGATCAGGGCCAGCATCCACAGACGGTGGCATCGTATCCTGATCCACAGACACAGTCGAAGTAGTCGTGCACCCATTGGAGCCCGTGACTGTTACCGTATATATGCCAGGTGTGGTCACTGTGAGCATTGGCGCTGTGCCGACGATGTTGCCAGATGGGCCCGCCCATTCGATGGCATAGGGAGGACGGCCACGCGAGATATTGGCAGTGAGGACAATCTCCGTTCTTGAGCACGTGAGCAGGTCGTTTCCATAGACGTCGACGATGGGGGTGATCGTATCTTCCGTCACAATGACGGTTCCCATAGCCGAACAGCCGTTGGCTCCTGTGACCCGGACCGAGTAGGTTCCCGGTTTCGATACATAGAGCTCGGAAGTCGAGCCAACAACCTCACCTGAAGGGCCGCGCCATTCATAGGCATAGGGGAGTCGCCCATTGGAGGCCAGTGCGAGGATCTTGACTTGCCTCACAGTGCAAGTGAGCTCGCCATCAACCATGGTGCTCACTCGTGGTGCCTGCAGATCCTGAGTTACTGTGACCGTATCTGTCGCCGTGCACCCATTTGCGTTGGTGACTGTGACGGTGTACGTGCCTGGCTGGGAAACGAGTAGACAGGATTCGCAACCGACGACGTCTGTGCCGGAACGATTCCATTGAATGTCATAGGGTCCGCACTCGCCAGTAATCGATGCCTGGATCAGAACTTCAGAGACACCACACGAGAGCTGGCCAGTGACATCAGCTTGGACAACGGGCGCGCTGATGTCTGAAATGACATGGATCGATTTGCTGACGCCGCATCCATCAGCTCCTGCCATTGACACAGTGTAGATGCCTGGTTCGGTGACTTGAATCGATGTCCCTGTTCCGATGATCGGGCCGCCATCTTTGACCCATTGAATCCCACAGGGTTCGCACGTGGGTCGGCTTGGGCAGAAAGTAGCGGTCAGAGTAGCGACAGGATGGGCGCAGGTCAGAACTTGGTCTGCGCATGCGGTGATCGCGGGTTCACAGGGGGGTGCGCAGCTTGAGGTTGTTGCACAGCTTGGCGCCGAGACACAGCTGGGAGTGGACGTGCAACTGGATGCGGGGACGCAAGGGGTAGCGCATGCTCCAGTCGACGTGTCTAGCTGATTGAGAATCCCTGTGCTGTCATAGCAGTGCAAACCGCAAACATCACTGACAGGGAGCGCGCACTGCCATGGAGAGGTCATGAGCGGATAGCGGTCGACAGGTGCGTGGTGCGGCACATCGCCGATGCCATCGCGATCCCGATCGAATCCCTCATAGTTGGACCAATAATTGCCAACGGTTCCACAATTCCAGAGATTTCTACCCGCGGGGTCATACCCGTTTCGGCCATTGAAAATGAAGCTGTTTCTGGAGATCGATGTGTTCCTGGTACCCGAAACCATGTCTGCGCCATAGTGATTGTCTGCAATGAGATTGTTGACGATGCCATTGTCGCGGGAGTTCTCGAACAGGATCCCGCGCTCGTTTCGCAAAATGTGGCAGCTATCAATCGATCCTTTCTCCACAGAGTAGAAGTGAATTCCCGCTTCAGAAGCACCTTCGATAATGCAATTGCGGATGACGAAATGTCTGGACGTGTTCTCAATACGAATACCAGAGCTTGCGCCAGAGGACACAATGTGCCATCCCTCGATGACAAACGGGTCATATTGTGAACCAGCACCGGAGACAACGCCATTTTCGCAGGTGAAACCAGCATTTCCGTAGATGTAGATGGGTTCGCGGAGCTCCCAGCATCCTGTAGCCCCACAGGCCTGCCCAACGGCAATGCCCGCTCCTGCGGCGAGAATGAACAAAGCGAGAATCGTACCTATCAAACGATTGGTCAGAGCAGTTTTGTTACTCATCGTATCCCCTTTACCCCTCGAAGGACCCCACTGTGAATAGGAATCCATGATTCAGTGTAGTGATCCGCTCAGGAGAAGTCCGTAATCCGAGTCACACACGGCTTTGAACCTGCTGCTGCGACCGCGAAGGAACTTGAACAGATTGGCTCCATGCGGCACAAGCAGAAGGCGCCCGCAAGAGGGGAAATCTACCCGTCTGACGAGGGATGAAGAGGCATGGAAACAGCATTTGTTAGTTGCTTTCCCTTCTTGCCGAGCTCGAATTCGCGGATGTTCTCTAGCGTCGTCTCGACGATGTTGACTTGAGCGTCTTCGGTCAAGGATCCCTGATGCCCAGTCACCATAACATTTCCGAAAGTCGTCAGTCTCGCCAATGTGTCATCGTCAATGTGAGACCCTGAGAAGTCTCTGTAGAAATATTTGGCCTCTTCCTCATAGACGTCAAGGCCTGCGTAGCCCACTTTGCCGCTCTTGAGCCCTTCAAGCAGCGCTTCTGTGTCAATCAATCCTCCCCGTGCCGTGTTGATGATCATGACACCAGACTTCATCTTCTCAATCGCTTCGGAATTGATAAGGTGGTAGGTCTGCGGGGTGAGCGGGGCATGAAGGCTGATGATATCTGAACTTGCGAGAAGCTCATCAAGATCTACGAAACGTACGCCTAAACGATGGATGAGATCCTGCTTTGGCGATCGGCTCTGTGCGAGCAAACGACAGCCGAAGCCGCGAAGAATCTCCAGCGTACATGCGCCGATCTTGCCTGTTCCAATGACGCCAGCTGTTTTCCCATGCATGTCGAAGCCCACCAATCCTTCAAGCGAGAAGTTGCTGTCCCGAATTCGGATATGGGCGCGATGTGTCTGACGATTGAGGGCCATCATCAGTGCGACAGCGTGCTCGGCTACGGAATAGGGTGAATACGCGGGGACGCGCGCGACACTGATTCCTAGCCGATCACAGGCAGCCAAATCCACATTGTTGTAGCCGGCACATCGCAAAGCGATCATTTCCACGCCCAAGGCATGGAGACCTTCGATTACTGCTTCATCGAAACAATCATTGGCACTTGCCACCACGACAGGAAACCCAGTCGCCAACGGCACTGTACTCACAC
>JAHITR010000178.1 GCA_018817505.1 Candidatus Bipolaricaulota bacterium
GATGGCTTCTGGACAGAGCCAGAACGAGCAGCATTCACAGAGCATCTGGATGTGCCGATCTCACGACCCATCTTTTCGCCTGACGGCGACCGGCTCTATGTGGAGTATTACAGCAATCCCAACGTAGAGAGCCATGCCGACATTTATGTGTCTGAGCGTGTGGAGGGTGGATGGTCGATTCCTAAGCCCGTCTCGCCGCTGATCAACTCTTCGGCCATCGAGCGCCTGCATTGTGTAACAGCAGACGGGTCGATGATCTTTACGAGAAACCTCATGACCTCGCGAGAAGCCGTATATATCTCCCACTACGTGGATGGCGAGTTTACCGAGCCCGAGGAGTTGGGAGAAGCCTTCAATTCGGCAGCTTGGGAATTCTCTATTGTGCTACCCCGAGATGAGAGCTACATGCTGACTGCCATCTCGCGCACCGGGCGCGAGGATGAACTCTATATCAGCTACAAGGAAGCCGACGGCAGCTGGACAGAGCGCATTAAGACGCCCTATTCAACGGGTGGCTTCCTCGCCCTTTCGCCCGATGACGCGTATCTGTTCTATCTTGGCGACGGCATCTTCTGGGTGGATACCTCGTTCGTTGAACAGCTCAAGCCGGAGCATCTGAAGTGATGGCGACGAACGTCTTGCGCTTGTGCAACGTGCATTTGGAAGCGGATTGTCGGGCTCGATTCCAACAAAGAACATGCACATTGCAGGGTCTGACCCCGCTGATAAGAACACCAAGAAAGAAGACCTGACCCCGAACCCAGACGTGACCCCAAACCCGATTCCGTAATGAAGCAATCGCAAGCTGCTCCGGGAGAATTCGAACTACTTGGTCGGTGCGACGTGGAACACAAGGTCGAAACCGAAATACAAGGCCATTCTGCTTCTCCGAACGAGATTGGTTTGCTCAGCGTAGTCAAACACCCCTTCAGACCAATGGATTGCGTAGCTTCGATGTTCTGAACTCGCGAATTCCGCTCCTAAACTGAACCAAACATTGAATCGTGGAGCACCCGCATTGATGGGAATGATTGGAATGCTAAGTCCTAATCTCGCCCAGCTTCTATGCGTCTTCTCCAGGTCTATGGGTAGCTCATCAGGTGGAGATTCCGAGTCGGGACTATGAATCGTATTGCTCAAGAGCGGCGAGACACCGATACTCAGCTCCGGGTGGACTAGCGAGCCTTGAATCCCTGCGAGCAGGAAGCCTGGGAATCGAAACTTTGCTGCGAGCCCAAGGTCGATTTTTGGGGGAGCTATTCCTGTAAGCCACATATACCCAAGCGGAGTGCCTAGTGCGAGGCCAATCCTGACGGGCCAGTAATTCTCATCAATCGCAATTCCGTTAAGAGCCGGGATTGCAAATGAGGAGATCAATGCAAACGATATTGGCAAAGGATCGGGCTTTGTTGCCCCCCCTGGGATGACTCCAGGAGCATTGATGCCGAAGATATTCAGATTGGCGCGAACTGACTGCTCCACTTCAATTGTCACTGCCGCGTGATCTTTGTTCCCCGCAGGGTCAGCAACCTCGACCTTGAGTTCAAGGAGGCTTCCAGGCTCGTAGTTTCCAAGATCAATTATGCTTTCTGATGGTTCTTCGTTTACGAAGTACCTCACCTGAAAATCCGGTTCGGTTGTAGCTAGCGGAAGATCTACCTCATTTCCACTACGAGTTTCTCTCGTTTTGGTAAGGTCGTCGGGAGACATCTGAATTTTAACTCGTGATGGAAGATAAAACGGCTTGTCACGGTTGGGATACCAAACAACAATCGGCGGAGTGTTATCGATCGCTATAAGAATGGTCTTCTCCGCTTTTAGCCCGACCGCGTCAATAACTTCCAAACCAATGCTATAGTAGCCATCAGGATACTCCGCGGTGTCAAACCTGCAAATAGGCTGATCAGACATTGCCTCGCCGTCGAAGTACCATATGAACGACTTTGGGTTGGCTTCGTCGAGGCATGGATTTAGCTCAAGCAAGCCGCTTACGAGATCACCGCTCTCTACTCCAAGCGATAGGATCTCAGGAGGTGATCTATCAACGATGAACGATATTTGCTTCTCGGCGGTGTTTTGAGCCTGATCGCACGCCTTGAAGGTCAGCCAATGCCTCCCTTCTTCAAGCCCGCTCGTTTCCAAGAAGCTGGACGTTAGCCGAATCGAGTCGGAAAGAACCACTGTTGGAGGTTCCACAGATCCTATTGCATCTGCGGATATCGTGAGAGTGCCGGAAATTACCTGATTGGATTTCGGGCTATCGATGAGTAGCGTTGGGGGAGTGTTGTCAATGTACACCGATTGCGTAACAACTGTGCGTGTCTTGCCGTTTGTGAGAAAGCTCACCTGAAGAAGGTGTGCGCCATCGGAGAACTGTCGAGTATCGATTTGCGTCTCAATCTCATCACCAATACTGCAACGGGTTTGTTTCTCCCAGATTAAAGTACTGTCCAATCGGACTAAGATCTCATCGTAAGTGCCAACACGAATTCCTCCTGTGACTGATCCGCGAATCCTGGCATGGCCTGACATCACAGATGTACGAGTTGGCTGCAGGAATTCCACGTCAACTCCGCTCCCAGCGGTAGACAAATGCGTGAGGTAGAGGGTATTCCACGTCAAGGCACAAACGACAATCGTAAGAAGAAGCACTAACAGATTGCTTAACGAGTTTAGCCAAGCAATGAATCTGACAAAGGCATTCGATAGCCAGCTTCGGAGCCTTCGACACTCGTCAACGAACCTCTGCAAGTAGCTTGATAATTTCCCCATTTGCCCATCTTACAACGTACTGAAGGACAGATCATCTGCGAGGTTGTGGGGTCATTGTATTTTGTACGGAGACGGGAGCACCCCTGTTGATGTAGACTGACCACGACGGGGGTAGAGTGGCTGCTGCTCTGCAGAGCAGCTCTGGGGGCCGCGGTCTTTGACCGTTATCGGGATCAAACCTTGTATCGAGCATTGCCTGGCCAATAAGTGCTCGCAACTGTAA
>JAHITR010000179.1 GCA_018817505.1 Candidatus Bipolaricaulota bacterium
AACCTTGGTCGATTATGGAGTGGCGTGGATGCAATCCCACCGAACGGAAGACCCTGAATCCGCGATCTAGCTATCTCAACATAGCGTTCAGCAATCTCTCTGCCAACTGCCTGGCTCTCTCCAACGGACTGAAGACCGTGTCAGTTTCCAGATTTCCGTGTCCTCCTACGCCCAAATAGGGGAAAGCGGTTAGTGCAACGGGCCGCATCTTGAGCAGCAAACAGAAGTCGTGCAGGTACTCCAGAATGGTTTGAGGGGTGGAGTATTCGGCGACTGCCACCAATCCACACGGCTTATCTGCAAGAAGTGATCGCTCGTGTGTAAGTCCTGCTGTCTCGTAGAAGAAGGCCATGGAGATCATACGCTCGATCATGGCATGGAATCCTGAGGGCGGGCCGCGGAAGTATTGCGGCGAGCCAATCACCAGGGCATCTGCACGCTTCATTCTCTCCAGAACCTGCATGACGTCATCATCGATTGAGCACTGAAACGGATGTACGGAGCAGTTGGCCTTGTGACAAATGACGCGGCATGGGTTGCACGTGAGATCCGACGTATAGATCAGAGAGGAATCGATGGTTCCGTCAAGGCGAAGCATCTCAGAAATCGCGGTTTGGACAAGCCTTTCCGTGTTCTGTCCCTTGCGCATGGAGCCAACGATTCCGAGGACTTCCACGTGAATGCCTCCTGTTGCTCGGATTGGATCATCATGCAATAAACGACGTCACTATCTCAAGCGCCTGTTCGATTTGCCGGATGTCAATCCATTCGTCGGGTTGATGCGCTTGTTCGATGCTGCCCGGGCCGCAGATCAATATGGGAACGTCGAATTTCGGAGCAAAGGATACGCCATCTGTGGAGTACGGCGACAAAAGGGGGCGTTGACGGTTGCCCGTCGCTGCTTGTGATAACGCGAGTAGTTTTCGCGCAAAAGCATGCTCTGTTTGGAATCGAATCGGCGGATGATAGCTCATGATTTGGCACGAGAACTGGGTGCCCGAAGCCGCGGCCTGCTCCTCCCCGATTGTTGAAATAAGGTCGATTACGGACTCATGGTGCGCCTCGGAAACGACGCGAACATCGAGTTGGACGTGCGCGTGCCCAGGAACGATGTTGACTTGTCGACCACCCGCGAATCTGCCGACATTGAGCGTAGTTCGACCCGCGACTGGATCTTCAGGCCACTGATCAAGCGCATCCTTTAGGCGTGTACAGAAGCGGGCTGCAGGAAGAATGGCATTGGCTCCCGATTGAGGCATTGAGCCGTGCGCTTCCCTCCCTGTGAATGTGGCTTCAATCCACAGCTCGCCCTTCTGTCCATTGCAGACGACATTGGAGGTCGGCTCTGCGATCAGGATCAATTCGGCGTCGTCGATCAGCCCGGACTGGGCGACCGTCGCAGCACCACGATACCCCCACTCTTCGTCTGCCGTGAGCACGAGAACAAGACTCTTTTCCGGAGAGGAAGCGCGCACGATGCGCAAAGCCATTGCCTGCATGAGTACGGCAACGGCCGATTTCATGTCAGCTGCGCCGAGCCCCCACAGGCGACCACGCTCGACGACGGGGTTGAAGGGGTCGTTCTGCCACACGTCCTTGTCTGCGGTTACCGTGTCAAGATGTCCGCACAACACGATACTTCCAGATTGGGTGCCGACTATGCGAGCGACCAGTGAGCTCCGCCCGGGTTCCAAGAAGACGGGTTCCGAGGAAATTCCTGCGTGCTCCAGCCACGTTGCGGCGAACGTCATGATGGCGTTCTCATTGCCAGGAGGATTAAAGCTGGGGATACGAATGAGGGAACTCGCCAGTTGGACGATCTCCTGAAGCACTGCGGAATCTGAGGTCCTCATACGGCTCCTTTGGGTGGGTTGACGCTATGATCGTGAAGCACAATGGATCGAAGATCAAGAGACGGTTGGGCGACAAGGCCGAACCTTATTGGGTCCGCCGTTGAGGCGTCTATAGGGACCGCCTATCCTTAGGAGCCCTTTGTGAGAAGCGACGCGCGATCCGTCGAAGCCGTGACCTGCGTCTCTCTCATCCTTTTTCTCGTCGGGATAGCAGCGCTCGCTGTCATCGGACAAAAATTCCAGATGATTGCCCCCGACGATGTCCTGGCAAGCGATGAAGCGTATGCGGATCGAATCGACGTTCATTGGAATGCCGTAGCTGGCGCTATGCGATATGAAGTCTATCGATCAACGTTCTTGCAGCACATGTACATCCCCATTGCCATGACGACGGACTTGAGTGTTTCTGACAAACAGATCCAAGCCTCCCAATACTACTACTACAAGGTCCGAGCCTGTCAGGGGGGCTGAGTGCGG
>JAHITR010000180.1 GCA_018817505.1 Candidatus Bipolaricaulota bacterium
ATCCACGCGAAAGTCGTCATTGCAGCTCCCGGCCGTGTGGGGGCGTATTGGCTGAGGGAGCAGGCGAGGAATCTTGGCGTAGGGCCTGCATTCGGGCCGCTGGACATCGGTGTGCGTGTCGAGTTTCCAGCCGAGCTTTATCAGTCCATCGAGCGGGTGATGTACGATGCCAAGCTTCGCGTCCGCACGGCCACCTACGACGACATGGTTCGCACGTTCTGCACCAATCCACGAGGATTTGTCGTTCGAGAGGATCATGAGAATTTCGTCCTGGTTAATGGGCACGCGGAAAACAAGCGCAAGTCAGACAACACGAACTTCGCGTTGCTCGTGCACATGGAATTGACCGACCCTGTGGAGGACACGACCCAATATGGGCGGGCAGTCGCCCAGCTTGCATCGACTATAGGTGGGGGACAACCCATCCTGCAGCGCCTGAAAGACTTGCAGCAGGGGCGCCGCTCGACTGCGGAACGCATCCGCAGATTGCCGATTCAGCCAACGTTGACGGATGCGACGCCGGGAGATATTTCCATGGCCCTGCCCCAGCGAATTGTTGTCGATCTTCTTGAAGCCATTGAGCGGCTCAATCGCGTCATTCCGGGGCTATCTGCGGACAGCACACTCATTTATGCACCGGAGATCAAGTTCTACGATACACGCTATGCCATCCGGGCTGGGATGGAGACGGACCTGACAGGGTTCTATGTTGCTGGGGACGCCTCTGGTCACTCGCGAGGCATTGTGTTCTCTGCAGTGACGGGCATTTACGCTGCGCGGCACATCATGACCCGCGCAGGGAAGTAATCAACAGGCTATCACGGGAGTCATCTGGTTGTGTTCTGCGTGGATTCCAATTGACGCGTAGATACCGCCGCCTTCTTGGGACACGAGTATTCGCTCCGTGGGTTGGCTCCGTTTCTTGGCGGCGCCATCGATACGTCTCTCGCTGCCCAGACAGCAACCATCGTTGCCAAGTCGTTGGATGTCGACTCTCCGTTCATCAATGGCATTCGCAGAGGGGATCTTGAGCGTGCGTACGATTAACGGGTCCGGCAGTCATCCATTGGGGCGTGTGCCGGCACGCACCCGGTGATGAACTCCGACGCATCCTATGGTTGCTCACCTGGTTGTCGTTGACGCTGAGTGCAGTTTTGGAACTGGAGCATCGATCAGTTGACAGAGCATTTGCGTTGCTGCGCTATTTGAGCCAGACTAGTCGTGTAGTGGGAGGAAATCATGCGAGCACGGAGCGTTGTCATTGTTGTACTTCTCATCCTTTCGTTAACACTTGTTGCGCAGAATACCGAGGTCGTTCAGTTCAGAGCGTGGTTCTGGACACTGGAAATGTCCCGAGTCCTCATGTTGGCCGGGAGTATTGTTATCGGTGTGATTATCGGGCTGCTGTTGGGAAGACCCTGGAAAAGGCAGAAGCATGCCATCGTCAAGAAGGTTGAGCCCTCGCCTCCCAAACCCTCTTCGCAGGATACCTAGGCAAGCTGGCGCGGCACTCCTTAATCTGCGAAGTATTGGAAAGAGCGTCCCACTCCGATACGGCTAGCCTTCAGGCGAACCTTCTTTCACACGCGCGATGTAATCGTCTACGAGCTCCTCGATCAAGCGAAGCGGGATATTGCCGTACTGCAGGATTGCTTGGTGAAACTCCGCAAGACTGAATGCGTTGCCGAGTTCACCCATCGCCCGCGCCCGCTGCTCAAGAATCATTATGCGCCCGACGAAGTAGACGGTGTACTTGGCAGGCTCATAGAAGAAGTCGCTTAAGAATCGGGTGAGCGCGTTGGCGGGGACATCGAAGATGGTTTGAGCATAGGCGACGGATTCCTGTAGGCTCCATTCGAGTCCAAGCAATCCCGTTTCGATGGCTGTCATAGCCGCGAAGGTGAGTTGCTGCTCTAGAAATGCAAGTCTGCTGCAGGGATCGGCATCGTACCACCCGGCATCATCTGCCAGACGGCAGGCATACTCAGCCCATCCCTCTGAGTATCCAAGCCAGCCATTGAGCTGCTGGATCAGCGGGATGTCCTGTTGGCGTGCCACGGACGTCTGCACGTCATGGCCGGGGATGGTCTCGTGATACACCATGACTGCAAGGCCCGCGGCATTGTATGTGGTGCTCTGGGGAATGATGAATGTGGCAGCCTTGGATTCGTCAAATGGTGATGGCGTGAAACATGGGTTCAACTGGTTACCGAAAATCACCGCAGGGGTTTGTTCCGGCGCCCATTGAAAGAGCGAACCCGCTGATTGATACGCTGCTGACATCAAAGATTCAACTGTATCAAGCAGCTGCTGCGCATCGATCGCACTGCAATGATAGTGCTTGTCATGAAGATCGGCGACTAGAGAGGCAATGGGTGCATCTGTGTCCACGGCAGCGTTGCTGAGCGAACGAATTTCTGTTGACAGTCGCATCACCTCAGCAATCGCTGCGGCATGGATCGCCTCAGGCGACTCGGCTGTGCCCAATGTATGGCGGAGAACCTGCCGGTAGTACTCAGGCCATGCAGCATGTTTTTGCCAATTCATCGTCCAGGGTGCTCTATGCATGAGAATATCCAATTTCTGATACAAGCGGTTGAATGCAGGGGCGATGGAATCCGAAATGACCTCCACCAAGCGGTTGCCGAAGTCCTCGCTGTAGCCCTCGGGCAGCTTCTCTACACTCGTCAACAGATCCATGCCCATGCTGTAGTACGGATGCTGCTCGATGTTCCAAACTTCACGGTACGTGATCAACAGATCCTTCGTCGCTTGCAGCCCCATGGTTCGTGGTGGGAGTATGCCTGCAGTGGCTGCCTGCTCAATCTCCTCCATCCACCCATCAATCATGTCATCCACTTGCCACAATATGGTGATGAAGTCTTCAAGATCGTCCGCGGACGTGCGAGGAAACATGAACTCAAAGAAGCGATCAAGCTGAAACAGCTCACAAGTAGCAGTTGGGTTGACAAACGGCCAAAATGTGGGACTTGCTGCGCTATTCTCATAAATCGGCTGCAGAATCTCGTGTAGTGTTTCGGCCGATATTCTCTGTGATAGGGTGAAGTCGGCTGATTCGTATTCTGATAGCTGGTTGTCGATCGCGCGTGCCATTGCTTGAAGCTCGAGCCAATCTTGATTGCTTGTCGGCGTCAGACGGTCGTTGCGCACCTGGAGCTGGTCTGCCAATCCGAAGGCAATGATGCGGGTTGGCATGCGTAGCAATAGCTGTTTGGATGCCTGCTCGACGAATTCGTCAATCGACAAGCCCGAGAGCGTGCCGAGCAATTCATCCAACAACGGTGGGGACCAAGAGGGAGATGGCTCTGCAGCCAGTGCTGTCGGGATCAACAGGAGCATGACGAGACCGTACGCGAGCGTTGGAATCTTTCGTCTCATTGACTCACCCCAAAATCGCTACTGCGAGGACTGCATCTCAAGACAGTATAGCCTGATTAAGATGGACGTCGGGAATCGTATGCGTGATCTTCGTTAATGGGCATAAGGTGATCGCCTAAGCCTTGTCTAGAAGAAACAGCAAACAGCTTGGAAATCGGGTTGTCAGGTGCACCATTCCTTGATGGATCACCGTCGCATCGTCCTGTGATGGATTCTTGACGATGAGGCCCGCTTGTGCTGCTCCAGATCGCATATGCTCAAGGAGCTTGCTGTGGCAACATGAGGCAGCCGCGCACTGCGTGCAATCGTGTATTGCCTTCTCACCTGCGCATTCACGCATCGGACAATCATCGCGCCCGCCATTCTGGCGGCAGCCAGGACATGTGGCCATATCGGATACGATGCTCAGCCCGTTGGACATCGCTGCATAGTCAAGTTCAGGCGGAGCCCAATGCTCGATGCCGTGGCCTTCAAGCACTTGGAGGTACTCCCCAGTGGCCAACCGCAACGATCCATTGCCGATGGCGCAGCTTCCACACCAGATACCGCACGCGCCGATTTGACCTCTTACGTTCTCGAATGCATGTCGATCCATAGCTACCTCCGATTCCTCATCTTGGACGGTAAGCATGAACAAGCCAAATCCGCCGGGAAACGTCTGGATCACTGCATTGCAGACGAAGGGCGCAAGCAGCCAGCTTTCGACGCACTGTCCCATGTTCGCCTATGATGGGTCGAGGAGAGATCCGTATGACGCGAAGGAAGCTGAACCAGTTGGGTCCCAAAGGCTTGATTGCGGCAAGTCTTGTCATTCTAATGGGGTTGCCGACGGCAAGCACGGCTGATCGACGCCACGTCGAACGAGCATTGTACGAGCCTGAGGATGGGGCGATTTATCATGGCACAGCGCCGAACCCGACCATCGTGGATGGATACATTGCTGCGCTGGCCGATGTGACCATCGCCCCTCTCATCGAGGGCATCCATCTGGGCGCAGCCGGAACACTAGGTCGGCAATCTGTTGTTGTCACGATCCGCGATTGGCTCAGCTACGTACATGCTGCCGGGCGGATTCCGCATCTGAGCCTGTCGATGACTGACGAGAATGGGGATCCAAGCGATGTGGAGATTGCAACCACGACGAAGCAGGATGGTGTTCTCGAAGCGATTGGCGCGGTCATCGCCGACTACGGAGAACCGCTATTCATTCGGTTGGGCTTTGAGTTCAACGGCGGCTGGAACGGCTATACACCTGGCATCTACCCCATCGCCTATCGCAAGATGGTTGACCTGTTCACGGCTGCCGGAGTCAATCAAGCCGCCTACATTTGGTGTTACGAGCCCGATGGCCCTGACGATTTTGATGCTGTCGTGGATGGGCAACCGGCATGGTATCCAGGCGATGATTATGTCGATTGGTTTGGCCTCGATTTGTTCAAGGCTGAGCACTTCACGCCTCCTGCTACAGATCGGGAGCGCACAAACGCTGCGTATGTTCGATCGATTCGCTTCCTGGAGATGGCAGAGAATCATGGCAAACCGGTCATGCTCTCTGAAACGGCGGCCGCAAACATCCACGTCACAGCGGATGAGGATGATCCTGATCTTGTCGACGGGCAATCCGATTGGGATGCGTGGTTCGCGCCATACTTCGCGTTCATGGTCGAGTATCGACAGATCAAAGGCTTCCTGTACATGAATCAAGATTATCGAGGAACGATCTACGAGCGGGACAACGGTTGGGGCGATGCTCGGATTGAGGTCAACTCTCACATTCTGGAGCAGTACCGCAATGTCCTGCGCCAGGAACGGTTTCTCCATGCGGACGACGGGCTCTCCAATCCGTAATCCGGGTATTGCCAACACGTAGTCGCTACACCACAATCCACGAAGACCAGAGGCTAGGGAGGCTACCATATGAAAGTGTTTATTTCCGCCGATATGGAAGGGATTGCCTGCGCAACACACGGTGATCACGTCAAGATGGAAGGACCCGCGTACGTTGCTGCGCAGAAATGGATGACCGGCGAAGTCAATGCCGCTATTGAGGGCGCGATCGAAGCGGGAGCTGACGAATTCGTCGTGGCAGACGGCCACGGATTGATGCGAAACCTTCTTCCTGACGAGTTGCACGAAGACGCACTTCTTGTGTTGGGGACACCTCGACCTCTATTGCAGATGGAAGGCATCGATGAAAGCTGCGATTTGGCCTTCTTCATCGGCTACCACGCTCGAGCAGGCAGCGCCTTTGGCGTGATGGCCCACACGCATGTCGGCAAGATCGTGTACGAGCTTTACATCAACGGCAAACCGGTGACAGAAGCGGCATTCAATGGTGCCGTCGCCGGACACTTTGGGGTTCCTGTGGCCCTGGTTGCCGGAGATGATGCTCTACTCGATGAAGTAGCAATGACTCATCCATGGGCCGAACGCGTGATCACCAAGTGGGCCATTGGGCCGACAGCTGCACGCAATCTGACGCCTGCGGCATCGCGCAAGGTGATTCGTGCAGCTGCACAACGGGCGGTCGAGCGCGTGGGCGAGATGAAGATTGTCAAGCTCGAAGCGCCGATCGAGTTTCGGGCTCACTTCCTCAAGGCTCTGCAGGCTCAGCTTGTGTCTGATATTCCGGGTGTGGAGCGATTTGATAGTCGCAGCGTGCGCTATGTCGGAGCTGACATGGTCGAAATAACAAAGATCTGGCGGTTAATGATCAATGCGGGGTTGAGCGGTTTCGCAGTCTAGGGATTCGCGTTGTGTGCGATCTTGGGTGAATGAAGCGCGTGGCTGGCTGGTGTCTGCTTGATTGCATACACCAGACACGCGTACTGTGCAACGAAGCTGAAACGTCCATCCACCAAGCTGGACGGAGACCCCGACATTTCGCTTTCTTAAGGGAGGATGCATGGCGAAGGTCAAGATCACGGTAATCAAGAAAGCACACCACAAAGATCTGCTCGAGCAATATCTGTCGCCTGAGGCGAAGGCAAGCGGATTTGACATCTGTACCGCATTCGAGGAGGGCGAGGAGATCATTGTCGAAGGCATGAACTACCCGCAAGGATTCTGCCATTGGGCATGGGCCGATATTCAGCGCGATGTGATGATGGTCTTGTTCGGCCAAGGATTTCCCTGGGTCGGGCCGAAGGCAACGGCTATTTCATGCTGTACAGATGGCTTTCGTCCCGTGACGTTCAAGATCGAACGGATCGAGGACTAGGAGATGCCTTTGTACAAGGTCAGGATCACGGTTGTGAAGTGCATGGCCAATCCCGATCTCGTCAATCCGACATGCGGCGTCCTGAAATAAGGCCAGGAGTTCTTGCTTTCGGATCCCTCTGAGGTGCCAGATGGATTCTGTGCCTGGGCGTGGGCGGACACCCACCGAGAGATTCGCTCTATTTCAGGTGGGAGTGACTTTGGACCGTCGCTCAAGCAGCCGGGGTTGGCGGTTGCCTGCTGTACTGATGCATTTCGTCCAGTCGCACTCAAGATTGAACGTGGCAGCAAGATGGTCTGATCGTGTAACTGCCTCCTCGGAGCGAGCATTGGGGTCGAGGACAATGTGTTCCACATGTCGCTTCTAGGAAGGTGTTCGCTTGGCGTACTTACTCAAGCGCTAGAGGGGGCACCATACGCACGTACAATAGTGTCCTGATGAAACGCTATCTGATGAAGATCGACACTCACACAACAGGGAATCGGAACGATGTCACGCCGTTGTTTGCAGATCGCGAAGCGTTTGCACAGCTGGTGGCTGATCTTGCGATGCCATTCCGTGACGGCACGATCGATGTTGTGGTCGCCATTGATGCCTTGGGATTCATTCTAGGCACTGCCGTGGCTGAATCGCTGGGCGTTGGATTGGTGCCTGTGCGCAAGGGCGGCAAGCTGCCTGTGGCAACGGAACGTGTTGAGTTCGTTGATTACTCAGGACGGCGAAAGGCGTTGGAAATGCGTCATGACGCGCTGCTGCCAGGCATGAACGTCCTCATTGTCGATGAGTGGATCGAGACAGGAGCACAGGTTCAAGCTGCGATCACGCTTGTGACCCGGCTGGCGGGGACGGTTGGTGGTATTGCCACCATCTGCATGGACAGGAATGGGCACACACAAACGTTGCGAGAAACCTATCGCATCCATTCGGTCTGGGAAGATCAAGCTCTGTGACCTGATATCGGCAATAGTTCCCTCTGCGTCTCCAAGAGACGACGTCTGATGCACTGATGACGTCAGACGTGCTCTTGGAGGAGGCAGTGTGCTGCTGACGATGTTAGGAGCATGCCGCGGTACCGCTTTGAATCTGATGTTTGCCCTGCGCATCGGTCCATGAAATGGTTGTCCAGAACGTCAGAGCAATGGCTCGCCCACTCTCCGAGTAGGAGGATTCATAGGTTTGTTTCCCGCCGTCGAACACAAACACTTCGGATTTGTGCGTACCGCAAGGAGCAACCCAGTTCACGGTGATGATGATGGGTTTCGAACCACCACCAGGGATCTCGGATGCCTCGAAGACACAAGACAGCTCGGAAACATAGGTGCCGCCCTGTGGATCGGAGATGACGCGAACGTCGGCGGCCATCGGGCCTGCAGGTACCGCAGGAGGGGTGACGATGCCCGAGCCGATGTCAGCTCCCCCACCCAAGTCATCGTCCAAGATCTTCGTGCATCCCTGTGCTAGCAGAGCGACGGTAACGATTGTGAGCAACAGCGAGAGTTTACCAATAGGCAAACTATGTCGTGAGTCCATGGGGCGCAGGTGACCTGCTTGATTGTTCATGATTCCACCCTTCGAGCAAAGATATATATGAGTAATATAGTCATCTATTGAATGAATGGATGCACCGGCTGTCTGCTCGCAGATCGACAGACAGCCGATGCGGACACTGGACACATGGCTTTTCAGTTGGTGGCTTGACCCACAACGCCAAAAGGTGCACTCTCGTTTGACTCGCTTTTCAGGAGGCCCCATCATGCTTGTTGGCCATCGCGTGATCCTTCGTCCCTTCCGCAGATCGGATCTTGAAGGGCTGTATGAACTCACTTCTGACGTGCGCGAGATCGGTGACTTCTGGCCTCTCGGCTGCATTTCCGAGCCACGGTGGTTCAAGCAGTTCGAGGAGACCAACTGGTGGTCGGATGACCACAAGATTCTGCTGGTTACGGATCGCGAGGGACGAAGGCTCGGGCAAGTGATGATCTTCAAAGCATCCCATTGGTACGGTGGCTGGGAACTTGCCTATCGCATCTACAAGCCTGAGGATCGCGGCAAGGGGTACATGACCGAAGCCGTACGCATGGCGACTGCCTACCTGTTTGAGCAGACGGCTATTGGTCGGATTCAGATTGTGCTGGACCCTCGTAATATCGGATCACGTACCGTCGCTGAGCGAGCCGGCTACCAGCTGGAGGGGACGCTTCGTCGCGCCTATTTTCATCAAGGTGCTCTCATGGATCTGCTCCTGTTCTCGATCATTCGCAACGAGGTCCCACCGATTTCTAATCTACTAGCACCGCTTGAGTAGGGACTTGGGTTCGGCGATCCGCTTTGCTAGATGGGGGGCCCGAATTCGATGGCCGATGCCTCACGAATAAGGGCGGCAATCTCGGGCCGTTGCGCCTCGGCGAGGGATTGAATCGGAACGAATCGTTTGGAAAGAGCCGTTCCGCACAGAAGATGCGTTGGATCTGCCAATCGAATGCCGTGGATAAATGCAATCCTCACTTCGCTGCCCTTTGCTTCAATCTGACAGAGTGCTCCCTTGACACGGCCGCCGATCCACGGCGTATGGTAGGAGATGCCTCCCCACAGCATCGTCTCTTCTGCATCGGGGCTGATCTTACGAATGATCGATCGTAGGGCGACCACAAGCTCCCGAGTGTCATGTGGCAAGGTGTCTAGGAAGAGCTCCATCTCATTGGCTCTCACTCACATAGCCTCCTGATTGTCTCCTGGCTTCAGTCTATGTCGGCGGAGTATTTATCCCAACATAACAGGGGTAAATCGGAATCTTGACCGGCTGCCATGAAGCCCACAAGGAAGAACCAGCCTGATGTGGCACCCAAGCTCAATACTTGATCAACTGAGTGTTGGAGTTCGCATCCCAACGGATGCTCTCGCTTCAGGTTCGTCACCACGGCACATATAGGCTCTGGGAAAGAGCCTTGCAGGGCTGCATTGAGCATTTGGGCCGAAGCACGTGTCGTCTGCTTGAACAGATTCTTGGTATGCAATTCGGCTCGCAGGGCTGCTAGCTTTAGCTGGGCCTGGTGGGATGATGTCGATTGCGCAGTGAGTGCAGCGAGCGCGCCCAACACTACATCATCGCCCGCAGGCGTTGATCCGGAGCCACGTCCGATGAATTCGACAAGGGTTTGAGCATCGTCTGGCAATCTCCTGCGAACAAGAGCCATCAGAATATCTGCCTCAAGACGGACGGATCGGTTGGCGGGCATCGTAGCCTTGATACGGGCGCGAACAACTGACCTGTTTTGCAGAGCGCGCAGGGTTTCTTCTTGATCCCAGGGCTGAATATGAAGCTTGTGAACGACCGCACTGGCAAAGCTCGCGATGAGGCCATTGCTGAAGCGAATAGACTTGCCGTTTGCGAAGCATGCCAGTTTCGCCTGGAGAAAAGGAGGCGTTCCTGGCAATTCGACGGCCCATGGATGAAGCGGCACATCCTGTGTCTGGAAAACGACGAATCGAGAGTCTGTGCCTCTGTCGAATAGCGCATTGAATCCATGCCGAAATGTTGAAACAACGCTACCTGTCCGAGATTCCTCAGACAGGTAGCGATGGGCGTGCGCTCCGATTCTTGTTGCGTGCAGTCTTGTAATACTCATTACACAATCTTCCGTATGGCGTTCGTCTCCGGTATGCGAGATGATCACACGCCGGAGTTTGGCGTGCCCAGATTCCAAGCAACTCGATCCGATCGGATCGAGTTTCCGACAACCTAGGTTCTGCCGATGGCGTGCAAATGCGGGTTCTTCGCGCCAGCAACATCGCCGTACTTGGTGAGCACACACTCGGCCTTCACGTTCATCAGGTCTTCATAGCGATCATCGTCGACCATGGCGACGATGCGCGCGATGGAGGATTCACCATCGACAAACCGCCACGGGAAACAGCCGAAGGTCGCACGCTGGTTGAGCAACAGATCGATGTCGCCGCCCAAGCATTCAGCATGAATGATGCCATAGGGGAACAACTCGATGTGCATCAGCTGATACTTGCTGGCATCGAAGCACTCAGCCACGGTCATGCCATATTTGGCCTGGAAATGGGCGTCGGCTTCTTTGGTTTGCCGGGGCATCCAATCGCGAATGATCGTGTTCATCGGGTGATCGGCGCTTCCGCAATCGACACCGATCCAACGGATCTTCTTCTTGCGGCACCACAAAGCGAATTCGCGGTCAGGTCCAGGATGCTTAACCATGTAGCGCACTTCATCGGCTGTCGGTTGATCAAATCCATAATGGTGATAGCCCGTATGGATGATGAGAATGTCGCCTTCTTTGACTTCGACGCGCTCCTCGATCATCTCCGATGTGTAGATGTCGTAGTCACCGGCAATATCCGATAGATCAACAATGACCCCATCGTGCACGAGGAAATCGAAGTCAAGCTCAGCGATATCCTTGCCCGGTGTGTGGAAGTGGATTTCACCATCAAGATGCGTCCCAACGTGGTTGGAGTGAGTGACAAGCTGGCCATTGGCACCATTGGGTGCGAGTCGCTTGAAATACTTCACCTGCAACGGCTCGTAGGTTGGCCACGGTGGTGTCGCGATGGACAACGGAATTGTGAGATCGATTATCTTCATTCTTACCCCTTCCCTGCGATTGATTCTGTATTCCCAAGCGCCGCGGAGGTGATTGCACGAATGCCTATCCTCCAATCTTCCCGTTCCTTCCTGCGTGTCAGTGTGATCAACAGGTGGATTGCCACTGGCTTTTCTAGCACGCAGTGTCTTGTCCCAGGCTTTCGGCGAGTGCCCTTGCACCTTCTGCGAAGACACGAAATGGAGGTGTGACCAATCCAGCTCCCACCATGCCGATGCCAGGCTTCTTGTGGGCAATCCCTGTATTGATGGCTGGCAGAATCCCTGTTTCGGCGACTCGGAGCACATCGATGCCAGTTGGCGTTCCCCGGAACCCCATGGATGGGATCTGGTAGACGCGGGATTCCGCCAACGTGATCGATCGCATGCGTCGTGTGGTATCCAAAGCCAGCTGCGGTGTCCCGCCGACGAATTGCACGATCGCAGGAGCAGCTGCCATGGCAAATCCGCCGTACCCTGCCGTCTCAGTGATTGATGAATCGCCAATGTCGGGCGCGGCATCGTCTTTGGAGAATCCAGGCAAGTAGAGCCCGTCTACGATCGGCGCTGGCGCAGTGAACCAACGATCGCCAGTTCCTGACACGCGAATGCCGAATTCCGTTCCGTTGCGCGCCATCACGGTGATGAGAGAACTCCCTGGGATAGCGGCTGCTGCATCGAGTGCGCACTTGCCCGCAGGCATCGTCAAATTCAAGAAGAAATGGTCGTTGGAGTGCAGAAATTCGAAGACGCGGGCAATGGCATCCGATGATTCGTGAAGCCGTGTCAAGAAGGGAGCCAGCTCGCGAATGAGCAACGACGTGCCTGCGCGATTTCGATTGTGTCCTTCATCCCCCATCTGCAGCGCTTGAGCAAGGAGCGAGCGCATATCGATGGGGCCGTGCCCTTCAATGGCCTGTGCCAGAATGGGAGCCAATTGGCTTGCCATCCAATTCAGCCGATTGATGACGTCTTCTCCGTAGGCACCGTAGCGAAGCACCTGTCCAAGTCCCTCATTCAGCGTGCAGTAGGCGCGATTGCCTGCAGTCACGTTTTCCAGAATCCACACCGGCATCGACGCAGTCATGACACCGGCCATCGGCCCGACGGCATGATGATGGTGACAGGGTTCAAAGGAGATTTCGCCGCTTGAGGCAAGGACGGCCGCCTGTTCTGGCGTCGTGGCCAATCCCTCGTAAATGAGTCCGCCCATGACCGCTCCCCGCATGGGTCCGCACATGGCGTTCCAGGTCACTGGAGGTCCAGCATGCAGGATCAGGCCGTCCTTCATGCCCGGAACGACGTCCTTGGCAATGCCGATGCCGATGATGTGAGGTTCGGCTGTCAGCAGATGCTCGATAGCGATCTCGTTGGCTGAGGCAATGGTCGGCAACCAAGCCTGAGAATCATCGGCTCTCAGGTTGTCGATGATTCGTATCAATGCGGCATCTCCACCAGCTGGCGGGCGCCAATCGACATCGGTGACCGGGACTTGATGATCTCGCAGCGTGTCCGCGAATGACGACAGGCCGAGATTAATGACGTGAAGCGGAGCGGTGAACAAACTCGAGGTTGAGTTCTTCTGGGTCATGAGGCCTTGCCTTTCATCCAGTCGACGACCCATCGCGCAGCAGCAGCATTGCTTGGAGCAACGATGACGCCAGCAGCTTCAAGAATTTCGCGCTGACGATGGAGATTTTGCGGATCTTCATCCGTTCCCGTGACTGAAGCCACCAGGATGGCTGGCATTCGATTCGATTCGCGAGCCGACTTGGAGGCCTGGTTGGCTGCCTCAGCCAGGCTGGCTGCCGGGTTCTCGTGCGCACCGTATCCGATCACACAATCGGCAAGTATGACACCTACTGTCGGATCCTTCCCTGCTTGAGCGACGCGACTGTCTCGCAGGCTGGGCTCAATCATGGGATGCGGCTTGCCAACTGTGAAGGCGTCGTCGCCAAGATCCCAGACGACGTGCCCAGTCTCTCGTTCGTCGGGATGGATCTTCTTGGCGCTCTTGCCAGCAACGTTGGAGCGAACGTCGAAGCCTGCCTGATGGAGGATGTTCCATGCCTCCTGGCACAGTGTGCCTCCACAGTACAAGCCGACGATGCGCGCTCCTGCTATGGCGGATGCCCCAGTCGCGGTGACTCCTTGGCTCGACAGCCCAACAGACGCTGAAGAATCAGAAAGACCTGCGGTATGGCCAATCTCAATGTCTGCCCGGGTGAGTGCTGCATGTGCTGCATCAGCGAGTGTGGCCGTCGTTTCCAGCCGGTCTGAGAGTTGCTTACTTAGCCCGCCGATAAAATGGACGACCCCCGGTTTGCCCGTGGCA
>JAHITR010000029.1 GCA_018817505.1 Candidatus Bipolaricaulota bacterium
CTTCATCGCGGATGTGATGCCGGATTTCTCCTTTGATCAGGTTCTCAGCATATTCGAGGAACCCCTTCCCATGGGAGAGATCGAAGTTGTACACCGCATTCATCAACCCAAGATAGCCAGGACGAAAGAGATCCTCAGAGGCAAATCCACTGGAGGTGAATCCCGCATCAATGACATCCTGTATCAGGAAGGTTCCCCGCTGCAGAATCTCCGCACGCACCATTTCAAGATCATCACACTCATCCGTCAGTCGTTGGAGGAGTTCGTCCAGAGAAAGATCGCCTAGTGGTTTGCCCATTAGTTCATCCCGAAGGTCAGCTCGAATCCGACCGAAACCAATTGGATGCCCGTGAAGTCAAACTCAGCCTTGGTGAACAACAGGACACCGCAGAACTGAACGTCAGCATAAATGCACTGACCGACAAACCCGGTAGCATCAAACGTGGTCAAGCTCTTCAATGTGACCGGATCAATCGAGGCTTCAATAGCGATCAGCTGTTGCGCAAAGAAGAACGATGAATCGAACGTGGTTGCCGTCGTGATGATGACATCACACAGTTCGAAGGATACGGCAAAGCCCTGTGAATCAAAGACAATCGGAATAATCGTCAACGGGAGCAGCTTTGTAAACGACGTGTGCGACGTGAATCGGACAACGTCAATCTGAAGGTCAATGATGAAGTCGAGCGCAGTAATCGAGAACGCACCATCAAGACTCAGCGAAGCCATGAACGCCATTGTAGGCTCAGCGAATTGATACCCCATCTCAAACAGCAGCTTCACCAATCCCGTGCTGTCAAACCATGTCGTGTTGCTCGCAAGCATTCCGAAGCCTTCGACTTCCAATCGGAACAGCTCTTCTTCAAAGTAGAAGCCAGGAACGATCGATACATCTAGATCTGTTGGCGCAACGCACAGTCCAGACAGATGATTGAACAAATACAGCAAACCATGGCTAAATGGCGCCTCGATCCCCCCAAGAACGCTGATCAAGTTCTCAGCGCCAAAGCCGGTCAGGCTGGTGATGGTAAAACCACAGGCGATGGTGCTAGACAATTCGAGGACACTTCCCATGCTGTACGTAGGGGTCTGCGGTCCGACAATGTCGGCCAGTATCAGATCGAACCCTATGTTGATCCCGACGATGGATATGTCCACGCTCAATTCGTTCCAAGAAAAAATCGGCTCAAAACGGATTTCGTTGGACATTTGTACTGCACCAAGATCAACGGCTAATACCACGGCTTCAGACACAAATCCAGCAAGATCAAATCCCGTTTCCGAGGTGAAGCTGAATCCACTGATTGAGAATCCCAGTGTCAGATCAGATCCAATATTGTAGGATGCTGGCGGGACGGGGGTATAGGAGACGTCAAGGCCGACGCTCCCCGAGAAGCCGACGCCACTTGCTGCGACAGTCCCCATTCCCGCAGCAAAGAGCAGAATAATCAAACTGAAAACTACCTGAGCGCTCATGCATCGCATGATGACCTCCTCCAAGATGTCGTTTGAAGGATATTCGCAAGAGCTCTGCAATAGAGGGAAACCCGTGCAAGGGAGGTCGTTGATTTGTCCTCGATACGTGGGACATGTGGCCAGGCGAACGCCACAAAAAAACCCGCCTGGCGTTGTAGACAGGCGGGTTTGTGTCATCCTGTGCGGATTATTTCTTGATCTCCATTTTCGCAAGAACAAGACCTGTCAGCAATTTCGGATAGAAATCCGTCGACTTCTGTGGCATCTTTTCATTGTGATCCGCCACACGAACGACTTCCTCGGGGCTGGTGGCGTTGAGGTAGAAGAACAGTTGTTCCTTGCCTGTCTTCACCATCGCGACTCCCTCATCAGCATCGACGGTATAGGTGACGTTGCGTTGCTCTTCAAGAGCTTTGACATCGATCCCTAGCAGCCGATCAAGAATCGCAGCATGAAGAATCGTGACGTCGAGTCTCTTATAATCCTCGGATCGATCCGGACCAATCAACGCTTCCATCATGGTCACATCTTTCAACGTGAATGTGACGTTGGAATCTCCAACCACACAGCCGATCATATGTTGCCGTCGTCCGTCGCGCGTTGCCGTCATCATGGCGTCCACAGTGGCATGCTTTTCGATGTGGAAATCCCGAGCCGCGGCGGCAAAGAAATCGTCGGCTTCAAATCCCTCGATCCCATGGATGAGACGATGAATCGGGCGAATGGACATGCCCGGATCAGCCACATTGAACAACGTCATCATGCGGACGTCGAATGACTCAGGCGCTGCAGCCTGCCAGCCATTCTCTTGGCACTCGTGCATGAAGTTCACGGCGGTCTCATATCGATGGTGGCCGTCGGCAATGTACAGATCCTTGTCATCCAGCGCCGCTTGGATGGTGGCGATGATGTTCGCATCCGTGATTCGCCAAACCTGATGGAGGTTGCCATCGGCGTCCGTGGCTTCAATCAGCGGAGCGTTGCTTTCAACCACTGCCCGCAGAGCCTTCTCCGTCGATCTTGTCGGATCGTTATACAGCATAAAGATGTGGCCAAAATTGGCCTCAGTGGCCTGCATCAGTTTGAGCCGATCCGCCTTGGGCCCCTTCAGCGTATTCTCATGAGCGTGCACCTTCTCGGGCTCAAGTTTCCCTAGTGCGATGACTCCCTTTCGAGTCAGATGTTCCCCTTCAAAAGAGTACGTCTGATGATAGGCGTAAAAGGCGGGTTCGCTGTCGCGAATGAGAACACGCTTGGCGATCCATTCACGAAGGGAATCGGCTGCTCGCGTATAGACGTTGTTGCCGTCTGAATCGGCCGCCTGTGACAAGCCCTTGATAATACGCACGATGTTGTATGGACTACGCTGATAGCAGGCCTGCTGAACGTCTGGATACACTCGGTCATACGGCGGGGTTACCACATCTGAGATGCTGCCGACCACTGCCGGGTCGTAGCGATAGCCACGGAATGGAATGATTGTTGCCAATGCGTCCTCCTAGGAATTCGCACGGGCGAATTCGATCACGATGTCGGCGGCTTCACGCCCAACACGTTCCTGTGCTTCGACTGTGGCCGCACCAATGTGGGGTGTCAACGAAACGGCTTCTTGGGCAAACAGAGGATGGTTTGCTTCAGGTGGCTCGTTGGCAAACACGTCCAATGCTGCGCCTGCAACCTTGCCCGAATTCATGGCGGCCACAAGTGCCGTCTCATCAATCGTGCCACCTCGCGCGCAATTGATCAGATACACGCCATCCTTCATCGTGGCAAATTGCGGCGTCGAAATAGAAGGCCCGACCTTGGGATCAAACGGGATGTGCAGTGAGATGAAGTCCGAGCGTGCGAGCAATTCATCCTTTGTAACCATTGGGGCGATATCAGGAATGGGGCTCTGCGTGAGGAAAGCGTCGGAGCACAGGACCTTCATGCCCAATGCCGATGCCTTCCGTGCCAGCGATTGACCGATGCGGCCAATGCCGATGATGCCCAACGTCTTGCCCGCAATCTCGACGCCGCCAAGCTTCTTCTTCTCCCACGCACCGGCCTTAGTGGACACTGTTCCTCGCCCGATGTGCCGAGCCAGTGAAAGCATGTGCCCCAGAGCAAGCTCAGCGACCGAATTGGAGCTGGCTGCCGGTGTGTTGCGAACTGCTACTCCTTTGCTCTGCGCATGGGCGACATCCACGTTGTCAAGTCCCACACCGGCACGCACAACGAGCTTCAGCTTCGTCCCGGCGTCGATGATGTTGGCGCGAACTTTGGTCGCACTGCGAATCACAATGGCATCATAGGCGGCTATCTCGACAGCCAGTTGTTCAGGCGTCAAATCCGTCTTCTCATCTACCTCAAGGCCAGCGTCGCGCATCGCGGCGATGGACGCTGGATCAAGCACATCTGAAGCTAGCACGCGAAATCCCATGTTATCCCTCCTACAGACCGAGCACTGTCTCGATTGCCTTGAGCAGTCCCTCGATCTCGTCGATCTGTACGTCCCCCATGTGGGCAATGCGGAAAGTCTTGTTCTTGATGTCTCCGTATCCATTGGCAATTCGAAGGTTGAACTCATCGGCGAGTCGATTGATCATAGTTGGCACATCGATCCCTTTGGTATTCACAACCGACGTCAAGGTTTGCGACCGATATCCTTCCTCAGGGTAGATGTCGAAGTGCTTCATGGCCCATGCCTGCACGATGGATGCCAACTTGGCGTGGCGGGCGAAGCGCTTCTCCATGCCTTCTGCGAGCATATCCGTCAGCTGCGCGTTAAGGGCATACATATGAGGAATGGAGGGCGTGGATGGCGTCTGATTCTTTAGATGCGACTTGTACATCAGCGGGATGTTGAAGTAGTAGGAGCGGGAAGGCACAGTCTTTGATCGCTCGACAGCGCGGTCACTGATTGCTGCGACAGCCAATCCAGCTGGCAAAGCAAAGGCTTTCTGAACTCCCGCCAACACGAAATCAATCCCCCACGCGTCGGTTTCGATGGGTGCGCCAGCCATTCCGCTGACAGCATCCACGAGCAGGAATACATCGGGATACTTGGCAACGACTTTGGCAATGGATTCCAGCGGGTTCATCAATCCGGTGGAGGTCTCATTGTAAACAAGCGTCACTGCGTCGTACTTCCCGGTCGCCAACTGCTCATCCACCATTTCTGGCTTGATGGCCGTATCCCACGGCAACTCAAACGTATCACAAGGCACGTTGTTGGCTACCGTAATCTCATGCCAGCGCTCCGAAAACGCGCCGTTGACGAGGTTGAGACATCGTTTGGCCACCAGATTGGTGACTGCCGATTCCATGGCCCCGGTAGACGACGCCGTATACAAAAGCACAGCATTCTTTGTGAATAGCACTTGCTGCAACTTGCTCTGAATATCTGCATACAGCTCGGAGAACTCCGGAGTCCGGTGATGAATCTGAGGAGTCGCCAGTTCTTTCAGAATCTCTGCTCGTACTTGTGTGGGTCCAGGTGTAAATAGTCTTTTGTGCATGCTGCCCCTCCCATAACGCTCGTGTGTTGTTGCGAGGGAGCATACTCGCTGGTTTTTTGCTTTGCAACGAGTCTTGGGCATGTTGGGAACGCGGCCTTGCGCACGTTCGGCGCCTATGGAATTTGGGTGATGGAGAACTTCCGATTAGACTCTGCGCGATCAGGGAGGATGTCATGAGTATCGCCGTTGCACTGGGAGGGCTTGCCGTCGTGATCTTGTTGTGGGGTCTGTTGACCTACAACCGCTTGACTGCCCTTCGAGTGAAGGCCGACGAATCCTTGGGGGACATTGATACACAATTGAAGCGGCGATGGGATCTCATCCCCTCGCTGGTTACAGCAGTTCAGGAATACTCGCGGCACGAGTCAGACGTCTTTGAGCAAATCGCTGCAGCCAGAGGCCGATCCGCGAGTGCTTCCTCTCTTCGCGAACAGGTCCAAGCTGAAGAAGGTCTGAAGGAGGCCATGAAATCCCTGTTCGCGATCGTCGAGGCCTATCCAGAACTCAAGGCTGATGAGAACTTTATGTTGCTCCAGCAAACGCTTGAGCAGATCGAAGACGCCATACAACGGTCGCGTCATTATTACAACGCCGTCGTTCGCGACTTCAACATGTCTATCGAAGTGTTCCCGCGCAATTTCATTGCCAGCCTATTCGGCTTTCATGAGCGAGATTTCTATTCCCTTACAGGAGGTGCCGAACGAACGACTCCTTCGGCTCGAATCAGATGACCCCATCCATCCGTCGCATCGCTTTCGTTTCTTGGCTGTTGGTGCTCTCCGTCAGCTTCGTTGCCGCAGCTGATCTTCGAATTCAGGATTTCTCGGTTGATATTCTCGTCGATGCTTCCGGAGAATTGCTCATCACGGAGGACATCACGGTTCGCTTTCTTACGCCACACCACGGGATTGAGCGCTTCATTCCCATCTCGGGCAAGACACCGTGGGGCGAGAACATCAAGATCGATCTGAAACTAGAGGATATCCAGCTGGATGGCGGCTCTGTCGCCTACACGTCAAAAACGCGTGGATCCGACCGAGTTTTTCGCATTGGCGATCCTGATCGAACGATCCAAGGCACGTATGATTATTCGATTCGGTACCGAGTTAATCGTGCTTGGCTGTTTCATGAGAACACGCTGCAACTGTACTGGAATGTGACCGGCAACAATTGGGACATTCCCATTGAGCACGCCTCGGCCACGATCCGCTTTCCGGGTTCTGTCGCCCTTGCGTCTGTCTCTGGCATTTCGTACTTAGGCTACGAAGGAAGCACTGGACGAGGGTCCTCAGGGGAACCTACAGGGAGTGGCTCGCTGTATTTCCAATCAGGCATTCTGTACCCGGGAGAGGGATTGACGATTGACGTCTCTATCCCGCGCGAGATGCTACCCATTGCCCCGCCGACCGTTGCCCAGCGCGTGCTCTATTTCCTCGATGCCAACAGATATGCCGCCCTGCCAATTCTCACATTCTTGGTCATGTGGTTTTTGTGGGCCAAGCTAGGGAAAGACCCGCGCAAGCGCGTGATCGCACCCAACTTCGCCCCTCCAAGAGATCTTCATCCAGGCGCTGTGGGCGTGCTCATCGACGATCGCATTGACCTTCGCGATATCAGCGCCATGCTTGTTGGATTGGCCGTCAAAGGGCATCTCTCCATCAAGGAACCAAAGAAGGACGAATATGTCTTCGTGAGGCAACCGAATTCGGCAGACACACTATCGCCGGCAGAACAGGCTCTGTTTGACGCAGTGTTCGATACCCCAGAAATTGAGGAGAGATCCCTCGCATCGCTAGAGCAGGTGTTTTACAAGTCCTTGCCGACTATCAAATCCCGATTGGTTGGCCAGCTCATTGAAAAGGGGTACTACAAGAACAATCCAGAGAGAACAAGAGGCTTCTACATCGGCATTGGGTTGTTCACCCTGCCGCTTGCCGTCTATTTGGGCATTCAATCGGCTTCTGTCTATTTGGCGGCTGCCGTGGCAATCAGCGGACTCGTCATTTTGGCTTTCTCTCGATTTATGCCTCGGAAGACGATCCAAGGTGTGCGAATGCTTGAGGAGATCCTAGGATTGTCCGAATACATTCGCAAGGCCGAAGTGAATCGAATCGAGTTTCACAACGCTCCAGAGAAAGGTCCGGATCTGTTTGAGCAATTGCTGCCGTATGCCATTGCCCTCAACCTGACCAAGGTATGGACGAGGCAGTTCGACGGGTTGCTGACTGAGCCGCCGCAATGGTACACCGGACATTCGGGGGCACCCGTATTCAATGCCATCCTGTTTTCTCACACGCTCTCAGGCATGACTCGTTCCATGCAACAGACCTTCGTGTCAGCCCCTCGCAGTTCAGGAAAGTCTGCCTTCAGCGGACGAAGCTCGTTTGGCGGAGGGTTTTCAGGCGGAGGATTTGGTGGAGGTGGGGGTGGGGGCTGGTAAGAATCCTCCGATTCTTGTAGTATGCCTTGGAAGGGGGCCTCAAAGATGATGACGTTCGACCGACGGTTGATCCTGGCACTGAGTACTCTACTTTTTTGCGTCAGTTTTGTGCTAGTCGCTGCCGAGGTCGGATCCGTTCACATCGATTGGGATCCGTTCGTGCCCGTATCGTGGGATCTTTTCCAGGGCACACCGCCTGTAGATGCCACTCGGCGAACTGAGGCCGCGGCTATACACATGACCATCAGTTGGCGAGCGAGTTATTCGGTCTCATCCAGCAATGGGGGAACCTCCTGGCTAGGACAGGTTGCCCAGATTAGTGTGACCAACACGATGGAGCCTGCCAGTTCCTGGGTCGTTCCAAGCAAGGCCGACAATGCCGTGCTGAACCACGAACAACTCCATTTCGATCTCAACGAGGTCTATCGACGCAAGCTTGAATGCCTTCTGCTGGGAACCAGCGCCTGTGCGGGCGCCACTCAGCAAGCAGCTGTTGACCAATTGTATGCCGCGCTTCATCAGACGGCCTCTGCCGTTCTTGCGAAAGTATCGGAGATGCAAGCGCTCTATGATGCGCAGACGTCCCATAGCACCAACGCCTCAGAGCAAGCACGTTGGCAAGGCCTAATCAGTCAATGGCTCCTTGCCCCAACAACGGCTCCCTAGGACAGCGCCTTCCAACGTCACCGATCATCCCATGAAACCATATGCCTCGTAATGGGGTATCTCTGTGAAAGGCGACCTACCTCCTTGCCTGATTCAAGCATCAGCGTGCCCGCAATGAAGAAGGGCGGCGAGAAAACTCGTCGCCCTTCTTCTTGCCGTTATCCACTGTGCGGTGACAATCTGAGTGGCTCATGGCCCATAACCATTGCCAAACCAGCCATTGCCGCTTGCCCCAAACAAACCCCACCATCACCGCAAGGAACGAGTGTGTTGGTGAAGAAATCGAAGCCACCCTCCTCGCAGCATTGGCGAATGCGTGAACTGATCGAATCGTTGTAAGCGACCCCGCCACTGAGAGCAATCGACGAGATCCCTTGCTCTTGAGCCACCCTCAACGCGAGAGACGCGATCCCTTCCGCCAATGCCTTCTGCGCAGTCGCAGCGACATCTTCAACTGAGAAGGACGTCGACATCTGCACCAATTGAGCAAACAGATCCGCTGTATCCAATCGGAGGATGCCACCGGCTTCGAAGCATCGGCTCCTCATCGGATGCGCTTGGCCCATACTCGCGGTTGCCTCCAGGCGCATCGCGGGTTCGCCCTCATAGGTTCGTTTTGAGCAAACGCCAAGCCACGCTGAAACGGCATCGAGGAATCGCCCAGCGCTGGTCGTGAGCGGCACATTGATTCCGCTATCCAGCTGTTGCATCAGCACCTTCGCCTCAGTCTCCCCCATGCCTCGCTCAACCAATTGGCCCACCACAGCGTCAGCCTTTCCAGAAGCCGCGACGAGCAGGGCTGCAGCCATTCGCAACGGCACTCTCGCCGCCATATCCCCGCCTGGCAAGCCGACCGGCATCAGCGATCCAGCGCGAAGCATGTACTGATCCTTGACAGCAAACACTTCGCCTCCCCAGGCAGTGCCATCCGTGCCGTACCCATACCCATCCAACACGATGCCCACACAGTGTTGAAGCTCGTGCTCAATCATCACCGACGCAAGATGCGCCGCGTGATGCTGAGTCCGAATGACTCGTGCTCCGGTCGTTGTCGCCAATTCCTTGGCCCACTGACTGGTCAGAAAACGAGGGTGCTCGTCGCAGACGATCATTCCAGGCATGCGTACTTTGGTCATTCGCTGAAGATGCCCGACAGCCTCCTGGAGATAGGCCAGCGTGTCCAGATCGTCGACGTTTCCGATGTGTTGAGAGAGGGTGACTCGCCCTCGATCGTAGAGGGCAAACGTTAGGTCCGACTCCGGACCCAGTGCCAGGATCGATTCCCCGCCAAGATTTCGTTCCAGTCCCTGCGGAACAAGTCCGCGGGATCGGCGCAAGAAGACGCACTTGCCAGCGACGTAGCGCTGAACGGAGTCGTCACAGCGGGCAACAATCCGCCGATCATGAAGAAGGAAATGATCGGCAATTCCTTCCAGATGAGCAACGATTTCTTGGTTCTCGATGAGCATCGGCTGTCCCGGGCGATTGGCGCTTGTCATGGCAAGTGGGGCATCCAGCGACTCAAATAGCATGTGATGAAGGCCTGAGTAGGGCAGCATGACCCCAACGGTATGCAGGCCTGGAGCCGCACCAGGCAATGAGGTCATCGCCTTCTTGCGCAATACGACAATCGGCCGATGCCGACGGCGCATCATGTCACGCTCTTCTGCGGACGCATCTACGAAGCTGTCGAGCATGGACTCTGTGGCCATCACGGCAAACGGTTGATGTGGACGCCCAAGGCGGTCGCGCAGGATTCTGATGGCCCGTTCGTTCGATGCGTCACAGGCAATGTGTGTTCCACCAATTCCCTTGATGGCAACGATCTTGCCATTGTCGAGCGCACGGACGCATCGCGCGATCGCATCGTCTGCATCGCCATCCAATTGCAGGACAGGGCCGCAAGCATCGCAGGCCGTCGTTTGGGCGTGGTAGCGGCGTTCAAGCGGATTGGTGTACTCGCTCTCGCAAGTCGCACACATGGGAAACTCGGACATAGACGTTCGTGGGCGATCGTAGGGCAACGCTTCGATCACAGTGAACCGAGGGCCGCAGTCTGTACAGCTGGTGGCCCAATAGCCTTGGAAGCGGCTGGGGCCAAGGACTTCTGAGACACAGGCATCGCATATTGCGACGTCTGGCGGCAGCTGCCCCGCACCCGCCCCTTCTTCAGTCGACGGGAGGATGACGAAAGCACAAGCCCCCGTTGGGACAATCGAAAACTGTTTGATCTCGTCAATACGTGCCAAGGGTGGCGTTTCGTCTGCAAGAGCCTGTAGGAAGGATTGAATGGCGTCAGCCGAGCCCTCCACAAGGATCTCGACTCCCGCATCGCCGAGGTTCCTGACGGTGCCCGCCAGTCCCCGCTGTTGGGCGATTCGATAGATGAATGGCCTGAACCCGACACCCTGAACAACGCCACTGACAAGCAGACGCCGCCCCTCAGCCGCCATCGGTGTCCATTGGCGTTCGTACGGTCAATCGGTCCACATACAGTTCTCTTCCCGTCTTCATTTCGACTTCAGACTGGCACTTGGGGCATGTGAGAATGGGGACGGAGAAATGAAAAGCATCGTCAGAGACGTGTTCGACGGCCCCCTGATAGCCACAAGTAAGACAAGAGACGCTAACTGGAACGAGCTCAATGATGAGGCGCGCCCCTTGCAGGGGAGTTCCTTCTGAGACCATCTCAAAGGCACTGATCAGCGAATGATCCGATAGAATTCGCATTTCTCCCTTCTTCAAGATCACGCCGACAATCTGTCCGTCCACAGCAGCCACCTGAGGAAGCAATGCATTGACAAGCTCTGCGGCTACGGAGTATTCGTGCATTGGAGACCCAGTGCGTCCAGAAGCTCGTCGATACCCTTGTCGTGGCGAGCGTCCGTGCAAACGATCCTTCCATGTGGATTGATTCGTGCGTAATCGGACAAGATGCGCTCAGGATCAACGCCGACGGCATCGGCAAGATCGATCTTGTTGAGCACGAGAATGTCGGTTTGAGCGAAGATCTTCGGGTGTTTGCGCACCATGTCATCGCCCTCGGTCGTCGAGATCACGACCATTTCCTTGGCCGTTCCGAGGGGAAAATCGGCGGGACAGATGAGGTTGCCTACGTTCTCAATGAATAGGACGTCCAGCAGCTCCATGGGAAGATGGTCCATCGCATGATCAACTCGATGCGCGTCCAGATGGCAATCATCTTGCGTGTTGAGATTGATCGAGACAGCGCCATGCGAGACAAACCGCTGATGGTCGTCGTCCCCAGCTGAATCGGCGGCGATGGTGCCGACATGACATCCGCGACTCGTCAATCGATCAATCATTCGTTCAATCAGCGAGGTCTTGCCACTGCCAATCGCACCCATGATGCTGATCGCAGTCACCTGTTGCTCAGAGAGCAGGCGGCGATTGGCTTCAGCCAATTCCAGCTGCCGTTTCAGAATGTCTTCGCCATTCACATTGATGTTGTGCATATCCCCTCCCTAGCGGCCGAATGATACGAATCCCATTGCGCAGACGCAAAGCGACATGTCGGCGTGGTCGGATTTCGTTGCATTGACAGTCCCAAGCCGTATCATCCATGTGGAAACGTCGGCCCGAGTTTGGAGTATATTGACAAACAACGAATGACGGCCTGACTGAATGAAGAATTCGTATGACAATCGATAAGGAGACTGTCGAATGAAGAAACTGATCCTTACGGTCACGCTCTGCGTGGCTCTATCCGCACTCGCCGCAGCAGCACCCGCGATCTCGGTCGTCCCGGCCGTATACGATTTCGGATCCGTGTTCGAAGGAATCGCTGTTTCGCATACCTTCATGATCAAGAACATCGGAGACGAAGCTCTGGCGATATCGGGAGTCAGCACTTCATGCGGCTGCACGACAGCATCAAAGCCCACAGAACCGATTGAGCCCGGGGAATCATTCGCCCTCGACGTGCTTGTGAACACAACGGGATTTAGCGGGACGATCTCCAAGAACATTACCGTTTATTCCAACGACCCGGGCTCACCCCTGTTGACGCTCCGTGTTACGGGACAGGTGTTGAAGTCCGATCCCTATCACATCACTGCCAGTGATGCTTACTATTTGCTTTACCTGCTGATTGATCTGAGAACGGCCGAGGAGTATGAAGCGCACCACTTCCTTGGTGCTGCCAACATCCCACTCGACGGTCTTGCGGACGCACTTGCCGATCTTCCGCACGAGACGTTCATCATCCTTTATGACAATGATGGCAGCACAGTCGATGATGCCGCGCTTGTCCTGAGGGACGAAGGCTTCGCGTTTGTTCACAGGCTCGTTGGCGGAATCAACGAATGGGTCTACCAGTATGACTTGAAGAACATCCTCAGCAACAACGCGATGTTCACCCTCCCTCCCCGAGTGCAAATCGATACGTCCAATCGAGAGAATACGCAGCTACTCGCAAGCGAGCTCGACTATTTGTTCTATCTGTACATTGACGTCCGCTCCGCAGACGATTACGCAGCTGGCCACATCATCGGCGCAATCAACATTCCCTATGACGATCTAGAGAGCTGGAGCGATCTTCTTCCCAATGGGATCCTGCTAATCGCCTATGACCAGGACGGCTCCATGGCAGACCAAGCCGCACTGTGGCTGATTAACAACGATTTCAGCAACGCGCGTAGTCTGCTAGGTGGCTTGGGCGAATGGATTCGCCAATACGGACGAGACTACCTTTTGCCAGTCACTCCCTAATCACCGTCGATGAAGAAAGGAAACGCATTGAAACGATACGCTTGGGTGGTCGTGCTCGCATTGGCTGCGGCAATGTTTGCCGCGTCGGCTTCAGCAACGACGCTCGTCTTCTTTCACGAAATCGGTTGCTCGCACTGCGCTCAGGCCGATGTGTTCCTTGAGTCGATTCATCCTCAATACCCGCAGCTGGAGATCCTCCACTATGAGATTGGTGAATCCGAGTCTCAGGAGCTGTTGGCGGGGCTTCTGGCTGCCTATGAGGTTGAGCTGGGATCGGTCCCGATGATCTTTGTCGGTGACGTCGCGTGGATTGGCGGAACGTTTTATGGCTTGTACGAAGAGCCGTACACCGTGACGGGGCGCCCCGCAGATATGACACTCGAGCTTGCCATTCAACAGGCCATTGAGGCCGATGCTCCCTCGCCGCTCACCCGGATTGTGGAGACGGACGCAAGTTCCTTGGCTGAAGGATTGACTCTCTCTGCCATTATCATTGCTGCTGCCATTGATTCAGTGAACCCGTGCACATTCGCAGTGCTCGTTCTGCTGCTGGGAACGCTCATTGTTGCTCAGCGCAAAGGCAGCAAGGGTCTTGTGCTGAAGGCGGGACTAGCCTTCACAATCGCCATCTACATTTCCTATTTCCTTCTAGGAATCGGCGTGTTCTCCGCTATTCAAGCTGCTGGCGTGCAGAAGCCGTTCATTATTGCCGTTTCGTGCCTGGCGATTCTGCTGGGGCTTTGGAATATGAAGGACTTCTTCGCCTATGGCAAGTGGTTCAGCATCGAGGTGCCCAAGCGCTGGCGTCCGATGGTCAAGAAGCTGACATCCTCGGTCGTTTCTATCCCCGGCGCGTTCTTCATCGGCATTCTCGATTCGTTATTCTTGTTGCCTTGTTCCTCCGGACCTTACATCGCCATTTTGGCGCTGCTTTCCAAGAACTCAACGCAGGTCGGTGAGGGGCTCTGGTACCTAGCCCTCTACAACTTCATCTTCATCCTGCCGCTGTTGGCGATTACGCTCGCCGTTCACTTTGGCTACACGACCACAGCGCGTGCCGAACGATGGAGATCAGCCCGTCTGGGTAAATTGCACTTGGCTTCTGGAATTCTTATGTTCTTGCTAGGTGCGGGTATGCTCGTTGCCGTACTCATGGGGTGGTTGTAGTATGAGACTCGTCGCAATGATTCTGTCTGCCCTCTGTCTCACGGCAGTGTCTACATTTGCCGCCGTCTCTGCACCCCCAGATCCTCTGATCATTGTCTTTTATGAAGAAGGCTGCTCCAGTTGCGCAGAGATGGATGATCTGCTCACGGGAATGATGATCGATTCACCCGAAACGGCTATTGCGCGATACGAGATTACGCAGCCGGGGTCATTCGAGCTGTTGGCGAAATTGGCCAAAACCTACCAAATCGAGATTCCCTCTATCGTCCCCATCGTCTTCGTCGCCGATGACGTCGTTATCGGCATGGGTAGAACACAGGAGTTCGCACTCCGAAACGCGATTGGCGATTGCCTTTCCGCCGGATGCGAGTCGCCGGTCGCCCGTCTCCCTCTCTCACAATTGCGCGCTGACTTGCCACGACTGGCCTTGTTTCTAGTGATATTCCTTGCCGTGGCATGGTTCCAGTTGCACTAGACCGCACTGCGTCGAAGTTTCAGCGTATACTAGGCAAAAGAACGAGGGAATTGGGCGAGTGATATGGTCGAATCGAAGCATACTGAGCTTGCAGATCTGAACAACGAGGAGCTCATTTCCGCGCTTCACGAAGCGACTACAGGCTCGTGCAAGCACCACACACCTTCAGACCTCCGAGCAGAAATCGTGAATCGAAACGTCGGATTGGTGAAGTCCATCGCACTCAAATTCCTCAGCTCGGGAGAGCCCCTGGATGACTTGATTCAGGCCGGCTACATCGGCCTTCTCAATGCAGTGAGCAATTTCGATTTGGACCGCAGCAATCGGTTCTCAACTTATGCCAGCCATCTCATCCAAGGAGAGATTCGTCACTACATTCGTGACAAGCACGCTACCATACGAATTCCCCAATGGGTGCAAACCATGAATCGTCGAATCAAAGAAGCTGAAGAACAGATTTTCCAGCATCAAGGACGCCCTCCGACATTGACGGAGCTATCGGCCATGGTCGACTTGCGAGAGGAACAGGTGCGTATGCTTCTGCGCAGTCGTGAATCGATGACCTACGTATCGATCGATCAGGATCGCCGTGCTGGAGACCCGAACCCGTCGCCACCCACGACAGAGCGTATGATCTCCGAATCTGACGGGCTACCGTTCGATATTCGCATGCGTATTTTGGCGGCCATCGAACAGTTGTCAGACATTCAGCAAAGCGTGATCCAGGGACTCTTCTATCAAGGCAAGAGTCAGTCAGAGGTAGGCAAAGAGCTAGGTATTTCTCAGCGGCAGGTGTCAAGAATGAAGGATCGTATTCTGATGGATATGCGTGAGACGGCTCACCTTGAAGATTCCAACTAGGAACTGCCTTCATTAGGAATAATCGCAGCATGGGGGAGATGTCATTGATGGAAGCAAAAGGGAAGGGCGATCTACTCACCCTGATTGGAATGGCGATCGAGCAACTTCGTCAGAGCATTGAATTGTTCACGTCGGAGTCCCAAACAGAGGGCGCGACTTGCCTTTCGGAAGTGATTCGTGAGATCGATGCTTACATGGACAGAGCTTGCGATGATCCCTTGCTGAAGCTTGCACACATCGACGCGTCTAATCTTGCCACCGACTTGAAGCACATCAAGACGGATCTTGTGGCAGTCATCGACCAAGTCAATCACCTCACACCGTCCTAACCATGTCTTCCATACCTTCCATGCCGTGCGCTGTCATCACTGGGAGCACAAAGGGAATCGGACTTGCCATCGCAAAGGAGCTGGCTGCGGTCGGCTATGCTCCGATCCTGAATTATTCGCAGGATGTGACAAGAGCAGAGCGTGCCCTTTCATGCCTCCAAGAGATCCGCAAAGAGGCAAGGCTTGTTCGAGCCGATGTGACCACGGAGTCAGGCGTTCTTGCGCTGTTTGAGGCCGCACTGGACCAAGGTGCAGTCGAGGTATGGGTCAACAACATCGGACAGTTCCACGACAAGCCATTTCTTGAGACGTCCATTGGCGACTGGGAGGCAACTCTCAGCAGCAACCTGTTGAGCGCTGTTCTCTGCTGCCAGCGCGTTCTCCCATTCATGCGCGAACGCCGACGGGGAAGCATCATCAACATCGCGTCCTTTCATGCTGATCAACTACGGGCTAGGCCAAACACGCTTCCGTATGCGATTGCCAAGGCAGGTCTGATTCACCTCACACAGACGCTCGCCAAGACGGAGGGAGCCTACGGGATTCGTGTCAACGCGTTGGGGCCAGGATTTATTGACGGTGGAGACCACACATCCCCTGAACATGCCAAGAACGTATCGCTAGAGAGGCTCGGCAATGCGGATGATGTGGCCAAAGCAGTACGCTTTCTCATCTCCGAGGATGCCAGATACATTACTGGAGCTTTTCTCAATGTAGACGGAGGTGCTCTGCTCTAGAAGCAGAACACCTCCGCATCATCGTTCTAATGAGGCTCTAAATTAGTTGCCCACCTCAGCTTGATAGCCGCCACTCGCCTTCTCCACGGTAATCATGGTCGTTTGCTGATCAGATACGACCACGTTGGTCAGCGTAATTGCTGGTGCCGTATCAATCACAATCGTGTACGTTCCCGCAGGCAATTGCGGACCAGGTTCTCCCAGTCTGCCTGCATAGACAATGTTACCTTCGAGGTCATAGACCGTGTATGTGAATGGAGCAGCCATACTCAGCGCTTGCCGCAGCTCTTCACGGCTTCCCGCATCGTAATATACTCCGCCAGTGGCTTGAGCGATCTCGATCAATTGATCACGCGCAGTCACGTTGCGGGTGATGTCGAAGCCAACAATATGCATCTTCAAATCGTAGCCGAGGCCAATGAGGTCCTTGGCGGCCTGAACTGGATCACCACCGCATGTTTCCATGCCATCGCTAATGAGCAGAACGAGCTGTGGATCGGAGATTTTGGCCAAATCGGCTTGGGTTTGCTCCAAGACGTAGGCAAGTGGCGTTGCGCCAGCTGGTTCCAATGCGAGAATCTCGGCCTGCAATAGACCCCGCTGCATCGGTCCCACAGGAGCGATTAACACACTGTGCCCGCACCCGCCAAACTGACGAATGCCAACGTTGGCCGTTTCGGGAAGGTTGTTCAGCAAGTCGACGATTACATTCTTTGCCACATCGATCTTGACTTCACCATCAACAATTTCCAGCATACTGGACGACGTATCCAAAACGATCAGATACGTCCTGGCGAGGCTCTGATAGGAAAAGGCTAGATCCCCGACAGGCAGAAGCTCTAGGCTGCCGAACGCCTCTCCTGTGATCACAACCTCCGTTCGCCCCATGGCACCCACTGCGTCAATGCTCGGCCCCGGACAATTGGAATGATCCTCGTCAGCAGGAACGTCGCTCAACCGCACGAAGCGGAAAGTATCCGAAGCATTGACATACGGGCCGATATCGATGGCCCCTGGGTATCCGACCGTTTCCCCGACGTAAATATAAGAGTATCCGTCCGTGCTGATCTCCACTCGCGCGGGGTTCTGATTGGTGTTGTAGATGAATAGGTCGTTGCCCGCGACATCCACGAGAACGTTGTCGACAAACTCCAAGACGAGATAGCCCCGGTTATCAATCACACTCAATCGAAAGCCTAGAGAGACGGCGTTCGTATCACATCCACTGCATCCCTCGCAACCATCACAGTACGCGTCAGGCGGACCCAGCGCCTCTTCAGGATCGTCATAGGCATCCCGCACGCAACTCGCAGCGAGGTAGTCCACTACGCGATCCGCAAACGCCGCATCCCCCATGGGAAATGTGACACCAAAATACGTTGTCGGCTCTGATCGGAGAACTGGATTGACCAGCACCACTAGGCTGACAATCAAAAGACAATACCGGATCCTTCTAAAGACCACTCTGGCCTTCATCCCGTCACCTCCGCCCCTTGGAGTTCCACCCTGTTGCAGCAATTGTACTCATCATAGAACGATTTGCTGCAGAAGGCAAGCAGACTGCTTTCCAAGCCCATTCACGCACTCGCGAAAGCACGATTCCTCGATTGCCGATGTTGACGCCCTGGCCCCAGTTGGCTAACATCTCCACCAGTTGCCGAGGTGGCGGAATTGGCAGACGCGCACGGTTGAGGGCCGTGTGGACTTTAACGTCCGTGCGGGTTCAAGTCCCGCTCTCGGCACCATATCGAAACGGAGAGCGCATCTATGCGAATCCTACTAGATGTCATGGGGGGCGATCATCACCCCGAGGAACTTGTCAAAGGTGGCATCGCGATAGGGAAGCATCGAAAGATTGACATCGTTTTCGCGGGAGATCCCCAGCTCATCGACTCCGCTCTCAAGAAATACGGCCAGACTGCAGGACACTCTTTTCATATTCTACCCTGTAGCGAAGTCATTCAGATGGATGACAGCCCTGTGAGGGCCGTCCGAGAGAAAGGCGACTCGTCCATCATTCGTGGACTGCAGGAACTCAGTGCAGGAAATGTAGATGCCTTCGTTTCACCTGGCAACACGGGAGCTGTCGTAGCAGGCTCATTATTCACTCTCGGACGAATCAAGGGAATCCCACGCCCTGGAATCATGACCGCCTTGCCCACCTTGAGCGGCCAGGATACGTTCCTCATCGATGTCGGAGCCACTTCTGACTGCCATGCCGAGCATCTGGTACACTTTGCTCAAATGGGAATCACGTATGCACGAGAAGTTGTTGGCATCGCCGCCCCCACAGTGGGCCTCCTGAACATCGGAGGAGAACAGGGCAAGGGAAATCGGCTCATAACGAGAGCCTACGAATTGCTGAAAGCCACGGATCTTCGTTTTATTGGCAATGTTGAAGCGCATCAAATCATCAACGATCGACCGGCCGATGTGGTCGTGGCTGACGGATTCGTGGGCAATATCTGTCTGAAAACCATCGAAGGCAGCGTTTCCGCAGTCACCGGAATCCTGAAGAAATCCATTCGAGAATCCGTCGTGACCCAATTGGGCGCACTGCTCATGAAACGCGCATTCGGGGATTTGCGATCCGCTGTGTCCTATCAGAAGCGCGGCGGTGCACCTTTGCTTGGTGTCAATGGGATTGTCGTCATCGCACACGGCAGATCAGACGCTGAAGCGATTGGAAGCGCCGTCGACGTTGCCAGACGTGAAGTGGAAGCCAATCTGGCAGACAAGCTCGCCCGACTCGTTCCCCAAGCGGACCATCATGGGAGTTAGAATTGCGGGAACTGGCAGTCACTTGCCTGCCAGGATCGTCACCAACGACCAGCTCGCAACATGGGTGGATACATCCGATGAATGGATCGTTCAACGTACAGGCATTCAGAGTCGGCACCTACTTGAAGCATCTGAGATCCCTTCTGACATGGGTGTTGATGCAGGCAAGAAAGCCCTAGAAGCCGCCCACGTGCTACCTGAGCAGGTAGATCTTCTTCTGGTGGCCACCAATTTCCCGGACCTTATCTGTCCGGGGACAGCCCCGTTTGTCGCCGACGGCCTCGGACTGGACAGCGCGCCATTTTTTGATCTGAAGGCAGGGTGCTCCGGATTTGTTTATGGAGTCGCTGTCGCCAACGGACTGATCGAATCGGGCCTGTTCCCACGCATTCTCGTCATCGGCATTGAAGCGCTTTCACGAGTCACGGATTGGTCCGATCGACGAACATGTGTTCTGTTTGGTGATGGCGCCGGGGCGGCATTGCTCGAAAAAGCAACGGGCCCATCAGCAATTCTTGGATCTGCGCTGTATGGCGACGCATCCAAGTCGATGTTTCTCAACCTGCCGGCAGGTGGAACTCGCTTGCCTGCCTCTGCCGAAACGGTCGCCCAAGGCGCTCACTTCCTCAAAATGGAGGGTTCGGGTGTTTTTCGCAACGCAGCGCCAATGATGGAAACCGCGACGCTCGCAGCGCTGGCTGACGCTGGCCTCACGTTGGCAGATGTCGATTGGATCATTCCCCATCAAGCCAACCAGCGCATCATCGGTGCGCTCGTGCGCAAGCTCGACGTTTCTGCGGATCGGGTCATCGTCAATCTGGATCGGGTCGCCAACACGTCGACAGCGTCAATTCCCATTGCACTTGACGAAGAGATTCGATCGGGGAAGATCCAGCCTGGAGACGTCATTGTGATGACCGCTTTTGGCGCAGGCGTAACTTACGGCGCCATCGTCGTCAGAATCTAGAAGAAGGATCGAGTCAAGGAGGAGGCCATGTCTTCCAATGTCGCCTTTCTGTTCCCTGGACAGGGTCGAATCCCCGAAGCCCTTCCTTCGAACAGCAATCAGTTCTCTCCTCTCCTCGCGCTCGCCAACGATGCGGGCCTCGCGCTGGAAACGTGGATCGGATCAGGCGACACAGACAGGCTGTCACAGACTGACGCAGCCCAGCCGATTCTGCTTTTCGACAGCCTCTGTAGAGCACAATGCCTGCGTGATGTCGGCTGGTCGCCCATGTGCGTAGCGGGCCATTCATTGGGCGAGTATGCAGCACTCGTTTCCGCGGGCGTACTCACACAGGCAGATGCCATGCGCGCAGTCATTGAGCGGGGCCATCTGATGAGCCACGTACAGGGGGGGGCAATGGCTGCCATTCTCAAACTCGATCTAGAGACCGTCACCGCCCTGTGTGATGGCACAGAGACCGTCGTTGCCAATCACAATGCGCTCACGCAAGTCATCGTTTCGGGACCCATTGCCTCCGTGAAGTTAGTTATCCAGCGAGCTGAGGATGCCGGTGGGCGATGCATCCCTCTGAACGTTTCCGGCCCATTCCATTCACCGCTCATGCAACCAGCTCAGGACGCGTTGTCGCCCCTACTGCAGCAATTGGACTTCGCCGAGCCTCGAATTCCCGTCATCTCTGGAGTGAACGGAAAAGCCGAAGACAAAGCCACCGTTCTCAAGGATCTCCTTCTACGACAAATCACCGCCAGTGTGCGCTGGGTCGACGTTGCCAACGAATTGGAGCGATTGGACGTGGACACAGCAATCGAGGTCGGGACGGGGGATGTACTCACCCGTCTGGGACTCAGATCCAATTCACCTATTCGATTCCTAACCTTCGAGGAGGCCATTCATGAAAGAGAATGATCACCCTATCAGCGTTGTGACCGGCGCCATTCAAGGCATCGGAAGAGCCATCACCCAAAGGCTCCTCGATGAGGGTGGCACTGTCGTTGGCATTGACCTGAATCAAGAAGCAGGAGCAGCGCTTGAGAAACAACTGGATCGATTTCGATTCCTCGCCGCCAATGTGGCGAACGGCGATCAAATCCAACAAGCCCTCGATACAGTCATTGAGGAATACGGACGAATCGACAACCTGATCTGCAATGCTGGGATCACGCGAGATCAGATTATCCTCCGCATGACGGAAAAGGAATGGAACGACGTGTTGGCAGTGAATCTGACCGGCACCTACCATTGCATCCGCTCAGCAGCTCGCCAGTTCGTCAAGCAGCGCCACGGTGCGATTGTCGCCATTTCGTCTGTCGTCGGGTTGACCGGAAATGCAGGGCAAGCCAACTATGCTGCTTCGAAGGCTGGAATCATCGCCTTGTGTCGAAGTGTGGCCAAGGAACTCGGAGCTCGCAACGTACGGGTCAACGTCGTTGCCCCAGGCTTCATCGAATCCGATATGACGGCCGTCCTTTCTGAAGAGGTACGTCGTAAGTATGTTCAAGGCATACCACTGCGACGAGCGGGAACCGTAGATGAAGTAGCATCTGCAGTCAGTTTCTTGCTTTCCGAAGGGGCATCCTATATAACTGGTCAGGTACTCGGAGTTAACGGGGGCATGTACCCCTAGAATAGGCAGAAAGAGGGAGGTTCATTCGATATGAGCGACGTCTCAGACAAGGTAAGGACGATTATTTGCGACCAACTGATGGTGGACCAAGCAGAAATCACTGACGAATCATCGTTTGTCGAGGATCTAGGTGCTGACTCTTTGGACACAGTCGAACTCATTATGGAATTCGAGGACGAGTTCGGAATCGAAATTCCCGATGAGCAGGCTGAGAAGATTTCCACTGTCGGTGAGGCAGTCGCCTACCTTGAGAAACTCTTGTCAGAAAAGAAGGCATAAGCTTCATTCTGCATTGAAGAATTGGGGACAACACTGTCATTGTTGTCCCCTTTTCGTTTTTCCATCGACTCACGCTCCAACGCGAAACAAGGGGGGATAGGGAATGACTGAACGCGAGAAACGCGGACGAATCGGAGGCAAGAGCCCCAACCCTTATCACGAGGATAAGAAATACCCAGAGCCAACGGACTGTCCCCGCTGTCAGCTGGTCTATCGGAACGGACGGTGGCAAGTGAAGGACGCAGATGAAGAACCAAAGACGTCTCACTCCAGTCACTGCCCTGCGTGCAGGCGTGAGATGGACCTTCTGCCTGCGGGACTGCTTTATCTCAGCGGAAGCTATTGGGAACGGCATCAAGAGGAAATCCTCAATATCGCGAGGAATCAATCGGCTTCTGCTGCAGCGCAGCGCCCGCTTCAACGGATCATGTGGATCGAAAAAGCCGAGGACAAGACAGAAATCGCCACCACATCCAGTCATCTCGCCCAGCGAATTGGTAAGGCCATCGAAGATGCCTGCAAGGGCACGCTGGCGATCAAGCACGCAGACGATTCTCAGCTGGTGCGGCTTTATTGGGAGAGATCTGAGTAGGATGGCCACGCTCCGAGACACTTCGCTGGGCAGCTATCTTGACGACGTCTCCGGTTCATCGCCAACCCCGGGCGGAGGGAGCGTCGCCGCCGTGGTAGCCGCTCTGGCAGCCGCCCTCGGGTCCATGGTCACGGCGCTTGCTGCTAGGAAAAATGAGAACGAATCCATCCGTATTCTGGCCGAAAAATGCAGGGCATATCGGGAGACCTTCCTTCAGCTAGGCACCGAGGACCAGGCCGCGTTCGAGGCGGTCATGGCTGCGCTTAAGCTCAGCAAAGAAGATTCAGCGCGACCCGCCCAAGTCGAAGCCACGGTCCAAAGGGCAGCCCGCGCCCCCTTGGCCGTAGCCCAATCGTGCTTCGATTTCCTGGTCGATCTCGAATCATTGACTACGCAAGCTTCTCGCCATGCCATCAGCGATGTGGGTGCGGCCGCACATTTCGCACTCGCTGCACTGCGAGCGTCGCTGCTCAATGTACACATCAACTGCACCTTCATGAAGGATCAGGCGACAGCAGCAGCATTTGAAGCCGCTGCAAGCGAGCTGGAAGCCAAAGGTGCGGCTCGAAGCCAACGTATCGTCGATCAAGTGCTTGCGCGGATTCGGGGATAGCGCATGCCCCATCCCGCAGCGCTCTCCAAACGCTTGGATGTTGCCGTCGATGCCGCGCGAACTGCCGGAGGAATCCTATATGCCGGATTCCAAGCAGGGGCCATTGATTACGAAACAAAATCCCATCGAAATGATGTGGTCACTGCATTGGATCTTCGCGCGGATCAAGCCATCATCGAGATCCTGCGGAGCAGCTTCCCTGAAGACGGGATTCTGACCGAGGAAAGTGGGCAAATGGGTGATTCGCTGAACGGGCAATGGGTGATCGATCCGTTGGACGGCAGCAGCAATTACGCCCAGAACATCCCCCATTTTGCGACGTCCATCGCCTTTTGCCTTCAAGATGTGCCTTTGATCGCCTGCATCCACGATCCCATGCGCAACGAAACATTCACCGCTGTTCGAGGCGCCGGAGCAGCGCTCAATGGGAGAGCGCTGCATACATCAGATCAACAACAACTTGAAGGGGCCTTCCTGTGTGCTGGAACATCCATCCATCCTGACCTAAGACTGCGCTTTCATCAATTGATGCCGCCGTTTCTGCAGACTGCCCGGGCACTTCGCACGACCGGCTCAGCTGCATTGGATCTCGCCTACGTTGCTGCCGGGCGCTTCGACGCCGCCTGGTATCCGCAGTTGAGTTGGTGGGACGTCGCAGCAGGCATCCTGTTGATCGAAGAAGCCGGAGGATACAGTTCAGACCTTTGTGGGTGTGCCTTCGCCGGTCCCACGTCAAGCATCCTGGCCTCTAACGGACCGCTGCACGACACCATTTTGTATTGGCTCAAAAGGGAGTAACGATGGAAAGCACCAACGAGTCGCGCTATCGATCCATCATCGAGGATTGGGATGCGTTCCAGAAGGCGGCCGACAGTCCCATGCCCTATGTCGTGCGATCCAATGCATTGAAGATTTCTTCGCACGCTTTGTACACCCGCCTTGTCGATGCCGGCATGGATGTGACTCCGTACGCGTGGAATCATGACTTGTTCGAGCTGGCCGAGCCGCCTGGGCGACGGATTGAGCATTGGTTGGGGCTCTATTACGCGCAGGAGGCCGTTCAGACCCTGCCCGTCCTGGCGCTCGATCCCCAGCCAGGTGAGATGGCCCTCGACCTTTGTGCCGCGCCAGGGGGAAAAGCGACGTACATGGCCGCACGAATGCAGAATCGAGGCACATTGGTAGCCAATGAACCCAGTGGACGAAGACAGATGTCCCTGCTCGCCAACATCAATCGACTGGGTGTACTCAATACGATGGTGACGGCATATCAAGGCGAAAATTTCCCCATGCAAACGAGCTTTGATCGCATCCTCGTGGACGCCCCCTGCTCAGCGGAAGGCACGCTACGAAAAGAGACGTTGCTACGTGATGGCGCATCGAGTGGGACGATCTCTCGATTGGCCTCACTGCAGAAGCGGCTGATCCTCCGTGCGTTTGACCTGCTTGCCTCAAGCGGCCTTCTCGTCTACTCCACATGCACGTTTGCGCCCGAGGAAAACGAAGCTGTCGTAGCCTATCTATTGCAGGAGCGTGATGCGAAGATTCTTCCCTTTGAGAGCCCCATCGAAACGTCCTCTGGGCTGCTTGGCTGGCAGGGAGAGACATTCCCCGAACAAATCCGACATTGCGTGCGCGTCTATCCCCATCAGCTCAACAGCGGAGGAGGTTTTCTTGCCCGTATCACCCGAGCTTAGACAACAGATCACGACGTTCTTTGTTCAGCAGTTCGGCATCTCTGAGTCCTTCATCGCCAATCTGACGATGGAAGCGAACAAGGAAGAGATATGGGCAGGCACCGGAATGGTGCTTCCCGGCATCTTCTCGCCTCGAGCCATCGGTCTGCGCATCGGGCGGGATTTTTCTGGCGGATTCAAACCCACCAGCGTGTTCCTCGCCGCACTTGGATCTCTCATCACACGCTCTGTCATCGACGTCAGCCTGGAAGAGCTTCGCAGTCTACTGCTGGGCCAGCGCATTCCCTACGCTGGAGCGGAGGTCGGCTATGTCGCTCTGTCCTATCAAGGCGACGTCCTGGGTTGCGGACAATGCCGCAATGGCAAACTTCATGCACTCATTCCAACAGGGCGGAGGCAGGAATTGCTAGAAATCCTTTCCATCCGAAGCTAGATAAAATCGAAATCGCGAAAATGTAATCCAGATAACAGATTCCTGACCCCTTGTTCGGCTAGAATGTCTCTGAAAGTTGGGACAATCGTCCAGGAGGTACAGGATGAGAAATCGAATTTTGTTGTTGGCGATGTGTGTTGCCGCATTGGTAGCCATATCTGCCAGCGCTGTGAATAACATCGTATTCATTCTCGATTCATCGAACAGCATGAACAAGGTATTGGGTGAGAATACGCGGATTGAGGAGGCTAAGGACGCACTGACCAGCCTACTCTACTCCATACCAGGGAATGAAGAGATCGGTCTGCTTGTCTACGGACATCGGCTCAGTAAGACGAATCAGGTAGAGAGCTGCAAAGACATTGAGATGCTGTTTGCGCTGAAACCGTTCTCTGAAACGATTCGGAATTCCATGATCGATGCGCTCGGGCCAATCGTTGCACAAGGCCTGACTCCGTTGGCTGACTCATTGGTGGCTGCCGCCAATGAATTGGCGCTCCGTCCAGAACCCGGAACGATCATTCTGATTAGTGATGGAGAAGGAAACTGCAGTGGGCAGCAAGAGATCGTGGCTGCCATGTTGTCGACCATGAATCCCCCCATCACGCTTCAGGTGGTCGGACTGGGAATTGAATCTGCTGCGCGAGCGACATTGACAAGAATGGCCGAACAGACAGGCGGCAAATACTGGCCCGTCGAAGACGCGGCAGGGTTGCTGGAAGCACTCCTTCTGGCTGTTGAAGCGCCACGCGGGGAAATCGTTCCTCAAGAAATTTCCGCCATACCCAGTGATTATGAACGCTATGGCGTCACCAACATCATCTACGGGACCGAAGGTGACGACGTTCTGTACGGTACGGCCGCAAACGACCTGATTCTCGGGTTGGGGGGTAACGACTTCTTGATCGGCCTCGATGGTGATGACGTCCTCATCGGAGGAGCAGGAGACGACATCCTTGAGGGCATGAAGGGCAACGACCGATTGGATGGTGGAGCTGGAAACGACCTGCTGCTGGGTGGCGACGGCGATGACATCCTCTGTGGTGGCCCAGGCGGCGACTCGCTGGAAGGCGAAGCTGGCAATGACGTGCTCGATGGCGGCGAAGGCATTGACACGCTGCTAGGTGGGACCGGTCGTAACGTCCTGTATTCCATGGATCGCGGCGACATTCTGCTCGAAGGCGAGATCGTAGTAGGAACAAGCCCTCTGTGTCCGATTGGTTCGGCGCCTGAGCCAGTTTGCTCGCCAGCGCTTGCCCAGCAGCCCGTGTGTCAGCCCGCCAACTGCGCACCTCTTCCACCAGCGCCGATCGAGCCTGCGTGCCCGACTGCGCCTGTTCTCAAGACAATCAATGAAGGCGAATCCCTTCAATTGCACGGCACTGTGGCCGACTCAGACTGCAACATCACAGATTACCAGTGGCACGTGTCAGCTGGCATGCTGAACGATCCGTTCTCTTTGGATCCCGTGTATACCGCACCGATGATTGATGGCTGCGAGGATATTGACGTGGAAGTCATGTTGACGGCGCTGGATAGCTGCGGTGCATCCGCATCTGACGCATTCATTCTCCACGTGCTCAACGTCAACCACGTGCCTGTTTTGGAGCTTGGCGGTCCGCTGACTGTTAATGAGGGCGGAACGCTCGTCCTCCGACCTCAGGTTTCCGATGCAGACGGCGATGAACTGAACTATCAATGGGGAGTCAATGGCAACTGGGGAACCATTGTGAACGGCGTGTTCACCGCTCCGATGATTGATGCTTGCGACGGCGTGGATATTATCGTCACGCTGTCAGTTGTCGACCCTTGTGGAGCGATGGTGTGCGATTCCGTCGTCATCTCGGTTCTCAATGTCAACAAGGCGCCAGTCGTCGATCTGGGACCCGATTTCGCCGTCGATGAAGGCACGAGAATCCAGCTTACGCCAGTGGTCGCAGATCCTGAATGCGATGTGCTTAGCTACTGCTGGAGCTCCAACAAGGGTTCGTTTGATAATCCATCCAGCGCTAGGCCGATGTTCAGCATGCCGATGACGGAGAGTTGCACTGGTGAAACACTGACGATCACGCTAACCGTCGTGGATCCGTGCGGATTGTCGGCAACCGATTCAGTCGTCGTTCATGTGAACAACCTGAATTCTGCACCCTACGTCGATCTTGGCCCGGACTTCTGCGTTCTTGAGTGCAGCAGCATACTGCTCACTCCAGTTGCGGGAGATCCAGAGAACGATCATCTTGTGTACTCATGGAACGTCACCGGTGGTGCTCTGGACAGTTACTGCTCAGCCGCCGCCGTGTTCACAGCTCCAATGACGGCTCAATGCGAAGGAGAGACCGTGACGATCACATTGACCGTCACCGATCCTTGTGGGCTCTCGACCACAGACTCGGTCCACGTGAGGATCGAGAACGTGAACCAGCCTCCGCGAGTTCACGCGGATCCGTAGGCACAAGACCTCCAACGATTGAACCAACCGATCTGCTCCGTCTACTCGTAGGCGGAGCAGATCACTTGTTGTGAAGAGCATTCAATGACCGGGAGCATATCCAACACGGCACGGCCGACGGGATTTGCCTCAGCCAGTTCATGGGCAGCGTGAAGGTGAAGACACTTGAGTCGATCCCAGTTCGAGATGCCGCCGATGCCGCGCCCCACTAGGCCCACGAGGGTCCCGTTGGCTGTAAGAGCGGCCTTCTCGTCGGCAGACAGAAGCTCGTCTCGGATGGCACACGTTCGCTGATGAGCCTGGCGCATCGCGTCGCGCAGCTCGGGCTGTTCCATCATGCGCGTTTCCAAATGCTTCACCCAGCCATCGGCTTCCAGATGTCCGATTTCTCTGGCTAGGAGGGGACAGGTCAGCCAAAACAAGGTTGGGAAGGGTTTGCCTGCCACGACGGGGTGGACGCGAATCACTTGAGGATACCCATACGAGCAGCGAACCGATACGCGAAAGACTCCGCGAGGCCTACGCCCAAGCTGTTGGCCAACGATCCGTCGATCACTCACATCCTTGCATTCCATGTGGGACTCCCGTATTTGGTCTTCTTCAGCTGCTCAGCACATTCGATCTCTTGTGCAGTCAATGTTCCCGGTCTCACTCCAACACCCAACGCACAGGCTAGGGCATGGACAATCGGCTGCACAAGCTCCTGAGGTTCAATGGATCGAGACACGTGCTCCGAAAGCGTCATCATGGCACGCGGGCGCGAGGCAATTCCCGAAGCGCAATATCCTGGGCCCATTGCGCGAAGCAGTTGCTCCATGGGTACGGGTGACGGCTGGACAAGAATCGTGCTGTGATAGAGCACCGCAGATCCTCGGCGGGCCTGCGCCGCGCCGCCGACCTTCTTCCCGTTGAGATATAAGCCATTGTCCTGGCATGAGACATGGACGGGCAAGAAGGAGGCCAGGGCATTCGATAATGACTGGCCAAAGAAGGCAAACACCGAGGCGACATCAGACGTCTTTGACCGCTTGTTGGCGAACACAGACACATTGAGATTGCCAGGGTAGTGAAAGACTGTGCCTCCTCCTGAGATGCGCCGAAGAATGGGTATGTCTTGCTCGAGTGCCCGGGCCACGTCCACTTCTGCTGCAAGGGACTGAGCTCTGCCAAGGATGATGGCATGCTGATTTTGCCAGATTCGGATTGTCTCGACACGTTCTTTTCTGGCCGAATCGAGTAGCACTTCCTCGATTGCCAATCCCCAGGCAGGTTCTGTAGGGACAAGATCAGTCAGCAATCTCATGTCGCGTTGTAGGCGGCAGCTGCGTGATACGAACTTCGCACCAGTGGGCCGGCAATCACAGCTTTGAACCCCATGGCATAACCAGCGGCTTCCAACAACCCGAACTCTTCCGGCGGCACAAATCGGGACACAGGGATTGATGTTGACGAAGGCTGCAGATACTGGCCCAGAGTCACCATCGACACGCCCGCATGACGCAGATCAGCCATCGCTTCTTGGATCTCATTCAGACTCTCTCCGAGACCAACCATGAGTCCCGACTTGATCATTCGTCCGCCCGAAATTTCGGACAGATAGCGCAGCACGTCAAGGGATTGACTGTAACCAGCACGTCGATCCCGAAGAGCGGGGGTCAGCCGCCGAACGGTCTCCAAGTTGTGTCCAATCACATGGGCGTCGGTCGCCGCAATACAATCCAGCGACTGCCGTCGTCCCGAGAAATCGGGAATCAGCACTTCGATGGTGATTGTCCCTGCGGATTGGGTAATCGCATCGATCACCCGGGCGAACGCGGCAGCACCGCCATCGGGCAGATCGTCCCGATCCACAGACGTCAGCACGACGTACTGAAGGCCAAGCTCGCCAACAGCTGAGGCCAGCCGAGTCGCCTCGTCCCCATCGACGATGCCCTGAGGATCCCCTGTTGGCACATCACAGAATCGGCAACCCCGAGTACATGTGGCGCCAAGCACCATGAACGTCGCTGTGCGCGCGCTCCAGCACTCGACTGCATTGGGACACTGGGCGCCCTGACAGACCGTCTCTAGGTTGTGCCTCGCGAGCAAATCGCGCATGTCGGCCATGCCTGCAGATTGGGCAGGTGTAGGGACACGAACCTTAATCCAAGACGGATGTTTGGGCATGCCCTAGGTCACCTCCTTGGGGTCTATGGGAACGATGTCGCGTTCCAATAGGCTTCCCAGATGAAGAATGACTTTCATCCCAGCTGTCGCGACATCGACTTTCGAATCGCATACGTCGTTGATCGATACCGTATCAACTGACAATCCGCACGGGCGGATCATGCGAAAATGCTCCTGATTGACGCTCACATTGAGTGCCAGTCCATGATAGGTCACCCAGTTCTTGACGTACACGCCGACAGACGCAATCTTGCGCTCGCCGACCCAAACACCGGGGAAACCTTCCTTGCGGGCACTTGAGATCGCCCAGTCGCTCAGAGCTCGAATCATCGCTTCTTCCAACCACCAGACAAATCGATGGATGTTTTTCCCGTATTCCCGCAAATCAAGAATGGGATAGACGACCAATTGCCCAGGCCCGTGGTACGTGATGTCTCCTCCACGCTCGATCTCATAAATGGAAATGCCCTGCCCTTCTAGAACATCAGTTGGCACCAAGATATGATCGCGAGATCCTGATCGTCCGAGCGTGAACACGGGGTTGTGTTCGACAGACAGAAGAAGGTCGCCGAGTTTCCCCGCATAGCGTCGGGCGTGAAGCGCTCGTTGCAGCGTCAACACGTCTCCGTAGTCCGCTTTGCCCAGCGGCACATGCCCGATGGTGCTATGCGGCTTCAATTTCGCCCAGTATGTCTCCCGTGGCGATGGCTGTCGTTTCGGGAGTAAGAATCTTCGTCAGACGTCCCGACACAGGAGAGGGGATCACAAACGTCGTCTTTTCTGTTTCGACTTCCAGCAAATCATCGCCTTCCTGAAGTTGGGCATGGATCGGCTGCAACCATTGGACAACCACTGCTTTGGAGACGTCCCCCAAGTCAGGCATCAGAATGTGAACCAGTTCAGCTTTCATGTCCCCCCTTTCATTTCGACGCGAAGTCTAGCCGATCCCCTCTGTATCGTCATCTTGTACCCGCGCCAGCTGCCATCTAGAATGGGACGTCAAGGAGGCACTATGGGGTTTTCGTGCGGTCTAGTAGGGCTCCCCAATGCGGGCAAGTCGACCCTATTCAATGCGCTATCCAATGCAGGCGCCCGTGTGGAGAGCTATCCGTTTTGCACCATTGGTGCCAATATCGGAACGGTAGCTGTTCCCGACCTGCGTCTTGATCGACTGGCAACCGTCTTCCCCGACAAGAGAAAGGTGCCGACCCATCTTGAGTTCGTCGATATCGCCGGATTGGTCGAACATGCGGCAAACGGCGAAGGCATGGGAAACCAATTCCTCTCAGAGATTCGCACAGTCGATGCCATCCTGCACGTCGTGCGCTGTTTCGAGGATGCCAATGTCGCCCATGTGACCGGATCCATCGATGCAGCTCGTGACATCGGCATCGTCGAGACGGAGCTGCTTCTTAAAGACCTAGAGACCCTTAGTCGTGTGGCCAAGCGACTCAGGCAAGAAACCAAGGGCAAGGATCGCACCGCAGGCGCACGATTGGCTGCTTGGGAGGCACTTCTTGAACAGGTGAGCGCTGGCATACCCATTCGCACACGGCCAGTAAACCATGTCATCGATGCACTCGTTGCAGAGACATCTCCGCTAACAGCCAAACCCATGCTGTTTGTTGCCAATGTGGGGGATGAAGGCGATTGCGAGCATCTCTCTGCGATTGAGCGAATAGCCAATGATCAAGGATCCCGCGTGGTGGCCATTCGCGGGAGACTGGAGGCTGAAGTCGGAGAGATCGCCACGTCACCCGAAGAACGAGTCTCGTATCTTGGGCAGTACGGGATGACGGAGACGGGCTTGGATCTTCTCGTTCGCGCGGGCTATGACCTTCTCCATCTGATCACGTTCTACACATTCGAAGGCCCGGAAGTCCGTGCCTGGACTGTTCCCACAGGGACGGTGGCTCCAGCTGCAGGGGGCAAAATCCATTCTGATTTTGCCGATCGGTTCGTTCTCGCAGAAGTGATGGCTCTGGACGAGCTGGTCGATGCGGGTTCAGAGAAGCCGTTGCGCGACGCAGGACACATCAGACGCGCAGGCCGTGACTACGTCGTTGCTGACGGTGACGTCATTCATTTCGTCTGCTCATGATGCCCACCGTGCTGTCCTACAACCATCCCGACACCATGTCGTTCGTACATGTGGCTCTAGAGATGGGACAAACACTGATCTTCCCAACAGACACCGTCTATGGCCTCGGAGGCAACCCGTGGGATGAGCGCACACTCAACCATGTGCGGAGGCTCAAGGATCGGACAGCAGATCAACCCTTCACGCTCCACCTTTCGAGTGTCGAAAGCATTTATGGTTACGCCGATTGCACGCCGCAGATTCAGGCGATCATCGAGCAGCTGTTGCCCGGCCCCTACACCCTGTTGCTTCCCGCTGGAGCCAAAGCGCCTTCATCGGCAGTGTCTGAGGGGAAAATCGGCATACGTGTCCCGGATCATCCATTCTTTGCCTGTTGTCTGCGTCGCCCCGTATTCGCCACATCTGTGAATCGACATGGCGAACCGCCACTCAATGACGTAAGCGATATCATTGAAAGCTTCTCAGAAGTCGATCTGATCATTACCGGCGAGGTGTCAGGAGAATCCTCAGCGATCATTGACTTGACGCAGACGCCCTACCGCGTACTGCGTGGATCGTTGACTGAAGCACAATCGCACCTGCTAGAACAGGAATAGGCAGGCGACGCCGCCGATTGCGAGCAACGTTCCTGCCACTGCTCGCGGTGACACCTTCTCCTTGCGGACGAGAACCGAGAACGCGAGCAACAACACAGGCGGAAGTGCCATCAGAGTCGAGGCAATTCCGATCTTCGCGTTGGCCAATGCCATCATGGACAACGTCACACCAGCAAATGGCCCCGCCACCGCCCCGCCCATCATGGAGAGGGCTGCTTTGCGATTTCGAAAGACATCGAGATCCTTCTTCCACCGACCGCCGACGAACGCAGCCAGCCACACAGCGAGGGTGGCCGCCAAAATCTGAACAACGTTTGCGGAGAGCGCAGGGAACTCGCCACCCAACGCTTGTTTGGACAGGATATAGCGCAGGGACTGGGTGGCAACCGTGCCCAGCGCGAACAACACGCCGATCACGATGTGCCTTCGTGCCCCAGGCTCTTCGCCTGCCGGACGCGCCGAGATGACCAACGCAATACCGGCCACAGTGACCCCGGCTGACAGCATTTGCGCTCCCGTCAGCCGTTCTCCAAAGATACCCCACGCCAGAATGGCACTGGTTACGGGAATCAAGGCAGTCACCAGCGATGTTCTGTGTGCGCCAAGATGCAGCAGCGCGCGGAATAAGAAAGCATCAGAAATCGAAAACCCGATGACACCCGACAGGGTGAGCCAGCCCCATCGCCCCAAGTCAGCACCAAACGGCAACGGCGTACGATAGACGATCCAATGAACCATCAGCAGCAACACAACGGCTACGGTCAGCCGCCAGCGATTGAGCCATTTGGGGCCAGCCAGGCGTACAGCAGTCGTGAACAGAAGGTAGCTGGCTGTCCAGCAACACGCAGTCGCTAGACCAGCCAACTCTCCGGGATAGGCTGACAACACGGTCGACATTACGTTCGATGCAAGGGCATGAAGCGGGCCACGAAGTGTCGTAGCGGACCCTCACCCTCAATCAGTCGATAGCCGGGCAATGTGGGCGCCGCTTGAGCCACCGCTTCGGCGGCATCAATCACCACATCAAAATGCTCTCGCATGTACATCCGGCGGGGAATGGCCAAACGCACCAATTCCATTTCCGGGTACACAACGTGTCCATCTGGCGACTCATGGGCAAACATCACGCTGCCAATTTCCACCCCGCGGATTCCGCCTTCGAGATAGAGGGCGTTTGCTACGGCCAGCGCAGGGAATTCAGCTTGCGGAATCGAAGGCACCATCGCACGCGCGTCCATGTACACCGCATGCCCGCCAATCGGCTCGATGATCGGAACGCCAACGGATTTCAATCCTTCACCCAAATAGCGAGCCTGTCCTATTCGGTCTGCCAAATAGGAGGGTTCGAGGACTTCACGAAGGCCGACAGCGATCGCTTCCAAGTCCCGGCCTGCCAATCCACCGTAGGTGGGGAATCCTTCCATGAGAATCAGCCGTTCCCGCGCCAGCTCGAATGTCTTGAGGTCGTTCATCGCCAGAATGCCGCCGATGTTGACCAATCCGTCTTTCTTGGCACTCATGGTCATGCCGTCGGCGAGCGAGAACATTTCTTTCGCAATTTCCGCGGGCGATTTGTCAGCATAGCCTTGCTCGCGCTCGCGAATGAAAAAGCTGTTCTCGGCGAATCGGCAGGCGTCAATGAAGAAAGGAAGACCGTGTGCATGAGCAATCTCACTGATTTCGCGCAGATTGGCCAGCGACACCGGCTGCCCGCCACCGCTGTTGTTGGTGATCGTCATCATCACCATGGGAATGCGTTCCGTCCCCACATCGGCGATGAAAGCGCGCAGTTTGTCCGCATCCATGTTCCCCTTGAACGGGTGGATCAGCGACGGATTAAACGCCTCATCGATCACCAGATTGACCGGCTCGCCCCCATTGGCAAGGATGTTGGCCCGCGTTGTGTCGAAGTGCATGTTGTTGGGGATGACGTCGCCAGGCTTGATCATGGCCGAGAACAGGACGTTTTCAGCTGCCCGTCCTTGGTGCGTGGGCAGGACGTAGGTGAATCCAAAAATGTCGTCGACAGCTTCACGAAACCGCGCGTAGCTGCGACTGCCTGCGTAGGACTCATCGCCGACCATCATCGCCGACCACTGGTTTTGGCTCATGCCCCCCGTTCCTGAGTCCGTCAGCAAATCGACATACACGTCCTTTGCCTGAAGATGGAACAAGTTGTAGCCAGCCTGTTGAAGGCGTTGTTTACGTTCTTCAGCTGACAAGATCGAGATCGGCTCAATCACTTTGATGCGATAGGGTGGCAGTACTCTGTCTTTGCGCATAATTCCTTCCTCCTCTTTGACTCATGAGTGTGCCCGTGCGTGTCGATGTCTACTGCGAGGCACGACGTAGGAAGGGAGGATGGGGAATATTCCGTCGGACGAGTCTGAGCGGATCGGCGTTCGATCGCACCCAGAAGGGTCGTTCCCTGCGTGATCCTGAGCGCTTCATAGAATCTCTCCTCGAAATCGGGAAGTCATGAGAATGGTAGGACAATCCCGCCTCTCGAGCAACCGCGTTCGCATCGTCCAGTCAGCAAGTTGACGCGCTGACAAGATAACGGCTACAGTTGATCAGCAAGCAGTCTGGAGACTCGATGCGAGATCAAATCAGCCAACTTATCGAAACAGGCGAACATCCCGCCCTTTCTCTGCTGCTCGATGGCGCGGATATGTCCACCCTTCGCTTTGCCGCTAAGCAATTCGTGTCAGCGCTTCAAGAGAATAACGACGACTTGTTGCAGTCCATTCCCAAATTGATGAATGAATCGTCGACCGGCGCGCACCACTTGGCTTGCCAGCTCATTCCCTATGCCTATGAAATCAAACGGCGGCAAGCCGTCGGGTTTCTGCCTCGGCTCATCGAATCCACAGACTGGACCGTTCGCGATGCGGCGTGCGAAGTGACGGGCCGTCTGTTACGCGATGACTTTTCTCGAATGCTCCCCGTTCTAGAAGCCTGGCGATCACGGCAGTCAAGCAATATGTCGCGCGCGCTGGCCATCGCAACCATTCGAGCCGCTGACCCGATGCATCTCGAACGCGCTGATCCGCTATTAAGACTGCTCGAACCGTTGTTGTCCGAACGCGACCCCATCGTTCGCAGGAATTTGGGCCCGTCAGCCATCGGCACCACGCTGCTTGCCCATTACCCGAGTCAAACCTTTGAGTACTTGGCCAAATGGTCCACATCCTATGACGCGCAGACGCTATGGAACGTCGCCATGGCCTTCACTTCGCCAGCTGCCGTTCCCATCACCAAGAAAGCACTGATTGTGCTGCGCAAGCTGTCCCTCGACGAACGCCGATTGGTATGGCGGGCCGTTGCATCTGCCATGTGGAAGTTGGGACGCAAGAGACCTGATTTGATCCGCCCCGAGCTCGCCCGCTGGTTGGAGGACGAACGCCGCGTCAACGTGGCGCGAGAGGCCATCAAGCATTTGTAGGCAGTCCATCGCCGTCATCCGTGGCATCACACGCCCGATTTGGGTATCGTTTTGCCCGAGGTATCCCATGATCATTCGCAGCTATCAACGTGACAAAGATTTACAGGACTGTCTTCGCATCTATCGCGAAGTGGGTTGGGTTTCAGAGAAAGCCCATGAAACGGCAGCAGAACACTTGCTGCAATCGAGCCGAAGCTTGGTGACTGAGTTGCATGGCAGTGCCGAATGTCTTGCCGTGGCAAGCACTGGGACTATGCAGTACCTCGACTCAACCCTGCCAATGAGTGCAATCACCAGCGTGACCACCAGCCGTATTGCCCGCAAACAAGGCTTTGCCAGCCGGTTGACCGCACAATTGCTGGCTGAAGAAGCCTCGCGCGGGTTTGCCTTGGCCATACTAGGGATCTTCGAGCAGGGCTACTACAACCAGCTCGGATTCGGAAACGGCGGCTATCAATTGCGCTGCACATTGGATCCGTCTAGGCTACAGATTCCTGCCAAAGCACGCATCCCCGTACGCCTTGGTAACGACGATTGGCAGGCGATGCATGAGGGCAGACTCAATCGCAGACGCACGCATGGAGCCTGTACAGTGACTGAGCCTGGGATTACTCAAGCCGATGTCTATTGGTCGGAACATGGATTTGGATTGGGCTATCTTGATGACCATGGTGACCTATCCCACCACTTCTGGTGTTCGTCCAAAGGCGAACATGGCCCCTACCGGATTATCTGGATGGCCTATCAATCAAGGGACCAATTCTTGGAACTGATGGCGCTCATGCACAGCCTTGGCGATCAAGTAAATGCCATCCAATTGCAGGAGCCACCTGAAGTTCAGCTTCAGGATCTCATCCGTCAGCCCATCAGAACGCGCAACATCACCAAAGGCTCGCCCTACGAGAATCAAATGACCGCGCTTTCCTATTGGCAAGCAAGAATCCTCGACCTGCAGGGATGTTTGGCAGCAACCC
>JAHITR010000181.1 GCA_018817505.1 Candidatus Bipolaricaulota bacterium
ATACACGAACCGTTTTTCTTTCGTCTTTTTAAGTCGATTCATGATGGGAACAAGGCATCTCAGAGCCCATGGCGAACGGTAGTGACCCATTTCCAGAGGTACATACTTGGTCACTTCATCTGGTGTGATTCGCCTTTCCAGTTCATAGCGCGACTTCCAATCCATCGAGGATAGCGGAGCTTCATCATAGCCTTGAGGGATGACGATACCTGCAGGTGCTTGTTCAGGGCGATGATCGAAGTCGATCACGCTGCTGTAGTGCTCAAATCCCAGGCTTTTGTACAGGGCGTAGGCGGGAACGTTCTTCGAGATCACGGCCAGGTTGATGTGCTGAGCCCCGCGTTGCCGAAGGTCGTCAAGTGTCTTTGTGAGTAGCTTTCGAGCCAACCCGCGCCGCCGGAATTCGGGCAGCACGCCGACAATGCCGACGCCCCACGTATTGGTCTTCCCGCTCCGTTGGACGATGACCACGGCTCCGAGTCGGCCATCTTCTTCCCAGACGAATCCGCGCAACAAATCTCTCAGCGAAGGCACAACCATCTGCAGGATGCGGATGACAGGCCACATCTTGCGTAGCGTCTTGATTTCGCGAGCGATGTCATCCTGCTCGTCGGCTTGAATCCCCCACTCGGGATTGTCTGGATATTGGAACGTACGAATGAGCATCGCTTCAAGCTGGGCTAGATCCTTGGGTAGGGCTAGAGCACGTATTGCCATGTCTTGTTGCCTCCATTCACTTCAAGTGAGGTATCGCTCATCATCTCGGGGTTTGGTTGTTTGAACGTAAGGCCTGCTCGTCTCGATCCAGACGAATCGCTGCGGCGAGTCATCAACAGCTCCATTGCCTACGTCTTCCGTGTGGGACAATAACTGTATCAAAGGATCAAGCCAAGTTCGTGGTACGCAAGGCGTTTCTTGAATCCCAAATCTTCCGCGGATTGTGCCAACGCGGGCATCCATCCAGGCACAGACAATTGGACGCGCAACGTCGGACTGAGTTCGACGACGGCGTCTAGAGCAGCTGCCAATAAGTACGCGGCGAGCGCTGGATGGGCGGGATCGAGTTGCGCCCAGATGGAGGAGGTTCCTGTGAGCGAAGGGCGCGTCCGAAATCCTGAGTGGGCGACAAGCACACCTGCGCTATAAAACACGAAGCGTTTTTCGACGCGCTTCTGCATCTTGTCCAACGCAGGCGCAATGATTCGCCCCGCAGCGGGCTGCTTGAATCGCCCCACCTCCACAGGAGTGTACGGGCGAATGTTATCGGGGGTAATGCGCTTGGCCAACGTGTACCGTTTCTCCCAATCGAAACGATCCAATCGAGATAGTTCGTATCCACCCATGAGGGCAGGAGTGGCCACGCGGCCCTGAGGAATGAGATCGTATTCAGTCTCACTGCTGTAGTGTTCGAATCCAAGGCTCCGATACAGAGAATATGCGGGGACGTTCTGGTCAATCACCGACAGATTAATGTGGGTTCCTCCACGCTGACGTATGTCATCCAGCGTGCGCGTGAGCAGCTTCCGAGCTAGCCCCCTGCGTCGAAACTCTGGGAGGACACCGACGGTTCCCACTGTCCACGTATGACTGGATCCCCGGCGTTGCGCAATCACGACACCACCGATTTTTCCGTCTTCTTCCCAGACAAATCCGCGGAACAGATCTCGAAGAGGTTTGGATATCGTTTGCGCCATGCGGATCAATGGCCAGACCCTCTTGAGGGTCCGTATCTCACGTGAGATATCCTCCTCATCGTCAGCTTGGACGCTCCACGCTGGGTTCTCTGGATACTGGAACGTCTCGACGAGCATATCGGCCAGTGGCAACAAATCGTTGGGCATTTTGAGTTCTCGGATCGTCATGCTCCCCTTCCTTTCCGCGCGAGTTTCTCCTGTGAGTGCGAAGATCGCTGCTTCCGGTTCACGGGCGTCTGTCGAACCGCAGCCTACAACAGCTTGCTGTGGCGGATGACCCGAGAGAATCTTGTCGGAGTTTTGTTGAGAGGACGAATCTCCCATGTGATGTTCGACAATTTCGACAACAAGTGCTGAGCGTGGCCCACGGGCAGCAGATTCCCCTCGTATTCAGTGGGCGCATCTGCTAGCCGGAGGGCAAGCATGAGTTTTCGAACTTCTCCAAGGCTAGGATCAGGCTTTCGAGCTATTGGCTGGCGCCCACCTCTCCCTGGTTCCTTCACCATGCGGCCGCAAACGAGGCCCCTAGAAACGGCTCCCTGGGGAGAGGGATAGGCGAGGGCAGCCGCGAGGTTGACTTAGATGACGATCTATGTTATATATATGTCTAACTTAGATATCGATCTAAACGGAGACGGCCATGACTGCCAATGAGCACACGAAATCGCAGATCAAGATAACATGGGATTCAGGGACTGGCTATGACTTCTTCACCAGTCTTGCTGTTCTCAAGGATCCAAAAAAATTCGGCATTCGGAGCGCTTGGGCCTCTGGCATGAGGGCGAGGCTTCAACCTGAGGATCGAGAGTCATTAGATACCTTGCTCGTAGTCGCTGGAATCCCAGCTCCGTGGATTCACTCCTTGCCTGAACCCAAGGATGTCGACCATTGCTTGGGTGCATTGGCGCAAATCCCGGCAAGCGACCGGCTGGCGATTTTGGCCAATTGCCCTGCTTGCGAAGACGAGCAAACGGCCAAACAACAGCTGTTGCTCTCGGTTGCTCAGCGGGGAAGCTGGACGAACGACGAGCTTGAATCTCTCCGCTCCGAGTACACAGCGAAGGCGAAGCTGAATCATCCCGCTCCAGATCGTGAGGAACTGAAGCTCTTGTTGAACACATGGGCTCAGGCAGAAGCATTTGGTGAACGCGTGTTTGTCGCGTTGAGCAACTACCAATCCGTCTTCTTCAAAGAGGAAGAGCAGCGCATTGCGCCGAAACTAGCTCACATGTTGACGGTCATGCAAGAGCGAGCTGAAGCGCTTCCCACAGTGGAGTTCCTTGAAGAAGTTTCTCATGGCATTCGCTACGATGATTTGCCGATGCTTGCGGAGCTGGCGCTTGTTCCGTCGTATTGGATCAGTCCATTCATCCAAATCCACGATCTGGGCGAGAATCGCCGCATGTGGACCTTCGGAGCTCGCCCTGTCGGCGACTCGCTCGTTCCTGGTGAGCCGGTGCCCGATTTGTTGCGCGTTTCGTTGAAGGCGTTGGCTGATCCCACTCGACTGCGAATCCTTCGATACATCTATCAACAACCACTCACACTAGCGGAATTGACCAAGCGTCTGCGGTTGCGGATGCCGACAGTCATCCATCATCTATCGGCGTTGCGCCTTGCGGGGCTCGTTTCGATTCACGTCGGAACAAGAGACAAGGGCGGCCGCCAGAAATACGGGGTTCGATCGGAGGGATTGGATGCCACGCTTGAGGTGCTCAAGGGGTTCATTGAGAGTGATCAATCGTTGGCAATCTCCGAGACTCAGGAGGAGGAGTACCATGCTTAGTACACATCTCATGGAGCGTTTGGCTGCGTTTCACATTGAGGAGCAAGTTGAGGCCCGGCGATACGATCGAGTGATTCGAAATCAACATGTCAAGCGGATTGCTCAGCGCAATCTCAGTCGAGGAATTGAACACCTGCTGAAAGTCGGCGGCAATGCTCAAACCGTTCTCGACATTCTTGAGCGGTTCAAAACGGAGGAAACCATCCCCAGAACCTCTTGCAGTGTCTGAAATTCCGTTGCGAAAAAGCGCGTTCTTGCGAGGTTGTCCCGAAGTCAGGGACAACTTCGTCTGTCATGGGAATGGCGGAATGCTGTTGCCGGGAGACCATGCCGCCGTTTGTTGAACGATGGGTTCATTTCGCCTGTTCGATCGTGCAACGATTTCTTCCAGACTCCTTGCTCTGATAGAGCAACATGTCCGCTCTCTTCACGACATCCTCGATGGCATCGTTCGCGCTGGCAAGCGACCCGCCCGTGGAAATGGTGACCGAGACGGGATCGTCATGAAGCGTCAGTCCTGACGCTGCTACCAACATGCGCAATCGCTCGGCGCGTGCGGCCAATTCCATCGGAGTGATCTTCTCAAGCACCACTAAGAACTCCTCGCCACCCCATCGCCCGACGGTATCGTGGATTCGGATGTTCGATGCCAGCGTTGTCGCCACCATCTTCAGTACGCGATCACCGATGTCATGACCGTAGGTGTCGTTGAAGCCCTTGAAGTGGTCGATGTCCATCATCAGCACGCCGTAGGTCCATCCATAGCGGGTCCATTCACTATGTCTTGATTGCAGAGCCATTTCTGTATAGCGACGATTGCCGATCTCAGTCAGTTGATCCTGCAACGCCAGCCTTCTCAGGGTCTCGATTTCCTCGGACAGGGTCGATTGATCCCGGTTCTCACTGAATACCTCGATGCCTCCGATGACTCGGCCTGCGTCATCCCTCAGTGGAGCCGTACGCACCAGTACGGGAACGCGATGGCCCTGCTTATGATGGAGATAGACCGCAGCTTCTCTTGTCTGCTGGTCACCCATGGTGAATTCGAGCGGGCAAGCGATATTGCAGAGGGATCGACCGGCATCATCCACATGAATCAGGATATTGTCGGCACAGCTGGAGCCTACGACTTCGGCAGAGCTGTATCCTGTGATTCGTTCGGCTCCGTGATTCCAGTAGACGATGTTGCGCTGGCGATCGACCAAGTAAACACCCTCGTTCAGCTGGTCAAGGATGGTGCGATGGAAATCGGATCGCTCTAGGAAACTGTCATTCTCAGGCATGGTTCCCCCTCAACTGGCCTCTTGCAGCACGAGCATGTCCAATCGGCACGGAGAATGCAAAAGACCTAGAGAATTTTCTTGCCGCGTACATCATAGGCCGCCATCTTGGCTGATGAAGGCATGCGGGACGGATAGTCGAACGCATGCATGCTCCAAATCATCGAATCCACAGGCTGCCCGTCCTTGAGAGGCCCACGACGACGTAGCGTTGCTTCGTGAACGAACCCAATCTTTCTTGGGACGGATGCGCTGGCCAGATTGAGTGGGCTGCAATGGATTTCCACTCGATCCACATCGTCAATTTCGAACGCGACTTTGGTTAATGCAGCGGATACTTCCGTCGCATAGCCCTGATTGATGTGGTCGACATGAATCCAATAGCCAATCTCGCGAGCGTGTTCGCCAAGCCGTGTATGAAGGCCACTCCCCCCCAAGACTTGTGTCTCGCCCCTATTGAAGATCGCGTAGACGTAGTCCTTGTCCAAATCGAACATGGCCCGAAAGTGCCGGACGCGTTTGACCATGACCTCAAGGGGTTCCGGATCCGTGTCCGCCCACGGCATCCATTCGCGCAGATGATCGCGACTGGCGTCGATGGCCTTCTTGGCCAATGCCGCGTCCTCGGGTTCCCAACAACGAATCACGAGACGTTCTGTCTCGATGCGATAGGCGGGGCCTCTTTTCTTGGTTGACATGATGGAGGGCATGATACAAAAAAGCGTAGCGTCCGTCTTGAACTACCTAGAGGGGGATTTCGCCTTCATCCCACATCTGACGAATGCGCTCAGAAATGTCCATCGGCGGCTCTTGGAAGGATTCGTCATCGTAGCGATCCCGCCTTTCTGGCTGAGTCAGGTTGAGCGTCTCCATCGTCGGCAGCACGTTCCGTGTGAAATATCGGCACAGCTGCATGTAGTCGTGGCCGTTGGTCAATCCATACCAACGATGATAGTAGCGTAGCGGTCGGGACACGTAGAGGAAATCGCGCGCCCGCGTCAGCGCCACATAAGCCAACCGTCGCTCTTCCTCCAATTCCTCAGGCGATCCCGCAGCCATGTCCGATGGGATGAACCCGTCTGTGGCATGGATGAGGAACACCGCGTCCCACTCTCCTCCCTTGGCCGAGTGGATGGTGGAAAGAATGAGATAGTCCTCGTCCTTGACAGGCGGGCCGGCCAGGTCTGATGTCGATGTCGGTGGATCCAATTGAAGATCGACGAGGAACTTGCGCCGCGACTTGTACCCCGATGCAATTTGCTCCAGCCCCACCAAATCGCGCTCGCGCGCATAGGGATTATCGTAGGTCTTCTTGAGCAATTTGTCGTAAAACTTGCGGATGCGTTCAAGCTGGATGGCCGGTTCGTTTACGCCCATCGGTGCGACATCTTCGACCATCGCACAGAAATCCTTCAGCTCGTCCCGTGCAGCGGGTGGCCCATTGAATGAACTCACGGATCGTGGGTCGCAATTGTTCTCAATCACGTGTTCGAGAATCCTGGCTGCTGTTCCTGGACCGATGCCATCCATCAGTTGTAGCACGCGGAACCAGGCGAGTTCATCTCTTGGATTTTCCAGCAACCGCAGGATCGAGATGAGGTCCTTGACGTGCGCCGCCTCCATGAAGCGAAGGCCGCCGTACTTGTGGTAGGGGATGTTGCGGCGAGTCAGTTCCAATTCGAGGGACGCTGACAGGTATGACGTACGGAACAGCACCGCCTGTCTACGCAGGGGAATACCCTCTTCGTAGTGCTGCAACACACGCTCGACGACAAACTCGTCCTGTTCGGCCTCATCCTTGCAGGTGATCAGCTTGGGCATCTGCTGCGACCTGCGATCCGACCACAGCTCCTTGGAGTACTGATCTGACGCCTCAGCAATCAGCGAGTTGGCCGTATCCAGAATCGGGCTGACCGAGCGGTAATTCTGCTCCAGCGTGATGATCCTTGTTCCCGAGAACTGCTCTGGGAAGTCAAGCATGTTGCGCACGGTCGCACCGCGGAATCGGTAGATGGATTGCGCATCATCACCCACGACCATGATGTTGTTGTGCGCCGTACACATCCCTCGCAAGATGCCTGCTTGCAGCTTGTTGGTATCTTGGTATTCGTCGACGAGGATGTAGTCGAACTGGCCCGAAAGTTCGGCCGCCATACGGGGGTCGCTCAACAGATGAAGCCAATACAGCAGCAGATCGTCAAAATCGAGCACGTTCGTCTTTTGTTTGCGGCTCACGTAGCGTTTGAAGATCTCCCGGAATTCTGACTTCCATTCCAGACACCACGGGTATTCGGACTGCAGCACACTATCCAAATTCTCAGAGGAATTGATACAGCGGGAATGAATGGACAGACACGTCCGCTTGCGCGGGAAGCGTTTCTCGGCCTTGTGCAGTCCCAGATCGTGGCGAATCAGGTTCATCAGATCCTCGGCGTCGCCCTGATCCATCACCGTGAAATCTTGGCGTAGTCCGGCAGCCTTGTGATGCGTACGCAGCAGCCGATTGGAGATGGCATGGAACGTGCCGCCCCAAACGCGGCCGGTGGCATTGGTTGCGCCGGTGGCGATGATGGCTGACGCTCGACGCAGCATCTCCTGAGAGGCTCGCCGGGTGAAAGTCAGAAGCAGAATGCGGCTGGGGTCTATGCCCTGAGCTATCAGGTAGGCGACACGGTAAGCCAGTGTCTTCGTCTTGCCCGTCCCTGCGCCAGCGACCACAAGCAACGGGCCGTCACCATGCGTCACGGCAGAGCGCTGCTGATCATTGAGGTCGGCGAGCCAAGAAAGGGAGTCCTGCTTGTTGGCCATCCCATAACCTTATCCGATCTTGAGATCCCTGCACCAAGGATTTCGAAGACCGTGAATGCGATACCCGCTGAATCGAGGTCTCAGTTGGGAGTACAGTGCAATCAGGTACCCCTTGATATGCAGCTTTCGAACTCCCGTTCGAGAATCCGACACTCGGGAACCCTGACCGTACAACTCTCGAACTGGTACCCCCTAGTGAACTGCTTTCGAACCAGTGTTCGCGAATCGCATATTTGGGTGCCCGAGCGGACAGGCTTCGAACTGCGCCCCTAGCGGACAGCTCTCGGACTCGCGCAACCAGCTGAACAGGAAGTGGAATCACCGATATTACGAAGTGCGACGCCCATGGTGGGCGACCTTGAACGCGCATCTGCCAGTCCTGTGTTCAGCAGTTGACGATGCGTGTTATGCATAGATATACTGAATCGTCATGGGAGCCAGAGACACTAATCTTGCCCATTTGAGCATCGAGTATCTGAAGAAGCTGATAGGGCATAGGCGGATACTGTCAGTGTTGGTGTTGCTCTACTCGGCAGCCATAGTGTTAGGATTCTCGCTGATTCTCCCGGGGACAATCGCGGTGCCAACAATGCTACTGCTAGCCGCTGTGCCAGTGATGCCTCTAGTGTCCGCCTGGAGCATCATGGATCTCGCTGCCCGAGAACTGCATTCAGCGTTGAATAGGGAGTTGATCGTTAACGAGAGTACTCCCGAGGATCAGGGATCGGATGGCTACACCGACCCACGTGACGCATCCCACGAGAGGATTTGGCCCTCTGCGATTCGATGGGCGGCCAGTTCCGGACAGCCCGGGCTTGCTGAGATACTTCGGAAACTGGATCTTGCATCTACCCGGCTACATGCTGCAGAGTTCGCCACATTTGTCGGAGTCCTTAGCGCGATCATCTTGTTGGCTATGCATTCTTGGATAACTGTCTCATGAGGGAACTGGTAGCAGTCTCCGCAGGAATTGTGCTCGGTGTCATTCTCCTAACAGCTCAGGGGATGCTCATCCACGATCAGCCTGTCGTATCGGATGCACCTAGCGAGATCGTACTGCAAAGCGAAATCTCAGCGGCATCCAAGCAATACGAGATTGATATCTTTTGGATGTACACCGGGCCACTGCAGACGAGCTCGCAAGCTATTCCATGTGATACACAGGGGCGCAACAGACTTTCCGAGGTCTCTGCAGATGCTTTGACTGGCACGTATTTCAGTCTCCTTGATGACTCCGTTCTCGTTCTCCAGAGTCCTTCAGCTGTATGCTCCGTGCGCCCTGCAGAGGGCAGTCTCGGAAGCACCTCCGCGTCGAAGTCCGATATTGAGATTGATCTGGTACATAGTCAGCACGTAACACTAGTCGACAACAGACAGAACCCTGGGTTCCCTACAGAGCCACCTCTTCCACTCTCTGTCACACTGGTGAGAAGCGTCGGCACGGGCCTGTTCGTGCTTCTGGGAGCGATCATCTTTGCCACGAAGCGCGAAGCAGCGAAGTTGTGGAAGCGCTCAATCCTTGTGCTTTCGATTGCGGCATCGCTTTGTCTAGTGGGCTTCGCACTCCACAACGATGTGTTCAGATACGTCATGGATGACCTTATCCCGTGGTGGGTCTTCCTCCTCTTCGGAGGCTACTATCTGTGGCGCGTGGGAACCTAGAGTGTGGAAAAACCTCGGCAGGATCTTGTCGAACGCCAATCATTGCAATGGAAGAGCATTTGTCACGAAACCTGGACGCCGATCTGTTCTAGTTCTGGAAGACGATGGTGCTTTTGCTGCATATGTCTGCACATTCCTGACTCTCAGAGAGCACGAGGTCTACTGGGCGGGCAATATCCATGAGGCGACCCGTTTTCTTGAAGAACGGTCGGTAGACTTCATCATTGCCGATCTCTGCATGGATCCGAGGTACTTGCCGGACGAATACCGCGAAGAGGCAGAGTATGGCGTACTTACAGGATGGGTTTGGCTCGAGAGGATTGTGTTCGCACGTTGGCCAAATATGATCCCGAGAATCGCAGTCCTCTCGGGGTATCTACAGCATTGCGAGAATCTTGACTTTCGTAGCTCCAACGGGATTCCCCTGATCGACAAGAGAGATCCTTGTGCCCCCACCAAGATTCTTTGTCTCATTGAGCGGCCAGTCCCGTAGCTCTCAATCGAACTGCCATTCACAGCCAACTCGGGCTGTCGATCCCATCCCCTCTAGCGGATTGCTGTCGAACCGGAGTTCGAGAATCGTCCACCCGGGTGACCCGAGCGGACAAGTTTCGAACTGGTACCCCAAAGAGGATTCGAACCTCCTGGATTGATCAACCTGGCACATCTAGCCTGAATGGGCATTTGTACCCGCGCTGCCGTGCAAATTAGTTCAGACCCTATTGAGCCTTCGATCGAATCACGTTTGGCAGGATGGAC
>JAHITR010000182.1 GCA_018817505.1 Candidatus Bipolaricaulota bacterium
AGAGTCCCTTCTATGCAGCAAGTGGCGGGCAGATCTCGGATACGGGGATTGTCGAGAATCTCTCGATTCCCGGTGAAACATCTCGGATCTTGGAAGTCGTCAAGATAGCGCACGGTCCGTCAGTGCACGAACTCGAGAACACGAGCGCACGCTTCCAACCGGGCGACAAGGTGCGCCTCGTCGTTGATGAAGAACGGCGCAACCGCATCCGGCGCAATCACACCGCCACTCATTTGTTGCACGCAGCGCTACGAAACGTGCTTGGCTCCCACGTCAAGCAGGCAGGCTCGCTTGTGAATGACATCGAACTTCGGTTCGACTTCTCGCATTTCGAGAAGATGACCGATGCGCAGATGCGTCAGATTGAGGATCTTGCCAATGCCGCAGTGCTTGCCGATCATCCAGTGACCACAGACCTGCTCAGCCCAGAGCAAGCGACGGCAACTGGCGCTATTGGGTTGTTCGAGGATGAATACAGGGGCAAGTCTGAAGTCCGCGTGGTCAGTGTCGGCGATGTCAGCAAAGAGCTGTGCGGAGGTACCCATGTGTCTCGCTCCGGAGAAATCGGATTGATAAAAATCGTGTCCGAAGAGAGTATCGCATCAGGTACTCGGCGGCTTCGCGCGATCACCGGCGATCGTGTGCTCGAGTTTCTCAGAGAGCAGGATGCATTCCAGCATCTCATGCACCAGCACTTGGGCGATGATCCAGTGGCTGGTATTGATCAGCTACGAACCCAGGTGACTACACTGACCTGCCAGCTAGACGCTTTTGTCATTGATCGACTTCAGGCGATGGCCCAGCAGATTGCCGAGTCCGCTACCGTTCACGGGGCAACGTACCTCATTGCTGCCCGCGCCGATCTCCCCAGTGAGCAACTGAAGCAATTGGCGGATCTGGTGGAAGAACAACGAAACCCAGCAGTCATCATTCTCACGGGCGAGTCCGATGGCCGAGCGCTTGTGGTGTGCAAGGTATCCAAAGGCGTACAAGGCATTCGCGCCGGAGATGTCGTCAAGTCGATGTCCAAGTTGTTGGGCGGCGGGGGCGGCGGGGCTCCGCATTTTGCCCAAGGCGGCGGACAGGATACGGCGAAGATTGATGTCGTGTTGAGAACCGCGAGTGACGAGATCCTCCAAATCTTGGCCTCCTAGCAGCTCAATCGACGCGGAAAAAAGGACGCCCCGAACACTCGGGGCGTTTTCATTTCGGGAGCAGTTTCTTGCCTACTGGCTCAGATTCACCGGCATGCAGACATACAAGAAACCGTGATCCGCTGCCTGAATCTTTTCGCCGGCGGGCTCGATCAATGCAGCCTGCAGCGGCGCAGCCAGCCAGAAGCCGACTTCATCCGATGCCAGGTGCTTGAGTCCATCGATCACCAAGTTGGCGTTGAACGAGATCTGAATGCCTTCACTGGGCACGTTTTGTAGCCGCACGCGTTCCTCTGCTTCACCCTTGTCGCGCGACGAGGACGCAACCACAACCGCCGACTCTTCAGGCGTTGCCTTCATCGAGATGGCACCAGAATCTTCGGCTGCCGTGATCACAATGCGTTGCAGTGCTTCGAGCAATGATTTGCGATCGAACACCAACGAAATGTGATGGTTTTTGGGAATCACGCGATCAAAATCGGGAAATTCTTCGGCTATCGTACGAGCGACGAATGTCACGCCCGCGGCCTGGAAGAACAGCTGTCCTTCGCCCTGGTAGATGTCGACTGTGTCGGCCTGTAACTGGGACAAGACGCGATCCAGGTCGGTGAGAATGCTGGCATCAATCAAATACTCGGCTTCTTCCCGAGTGTCGGCAATATCAATCGTCTTCATCGCCAATCTGTAGCCGTCTGTGGTCACCAACTTGAGATGATCAGACTTCAACACCAGGTTTACGCCCGTTAGATTGAGACGTGTGGTTTGCCCAGATTTCTTGGCGGCAAAGACGGTCTGATTCAATCCTCGCTGGAACTGAGCTATCGAAACTGAGGCCGTCTTGGCACTAGGCAATGGAGCTATTTCTGGATAGTCGTCTGCGGGCAACGTAGGTAGATCAAAGGTCACTTCGCCACAACGAATCTGAATCGATGTCCCATCTTCAGGTTTGGTGGACAGACTGATGCGTTCATCTGCAGGGAGGTGTGATGCGATCTGGTTAAACACAGATCCGTTGAGAACGACCGACTCGTCTCCGCCCTTGTTTTCAATTGGAATCTCGCATCGAACGGCTCTCTCAAGATCCGTTGCCTGCAATTTAAGTTGATTGCCAACGACTTCAAGTTTCAACCCCGCGAGAATGGGCATACTACTTCGCGTGCCCAAAGCGTGACTGGCCAGCCGCACGCCAAACACGAGATCATTCTTCAAACATACAAGATCCATTGATCCTCCCCCTTTGCGCAAGGAACGTCAATTCTCATGTTACTGCATAGAATCCGCAGCAAGCAAAATCAAAGCTGAAGATGTCGCGCGACATCCTTCGCGATTTCGTCGGGCGTCCGATCGCCATCAATCACCACAGCGTGAGGATCCGCAGCTACGAGCTCGAGAAATCCCTGTCGAACGCGACGATGGAAATCAACGGCCTCGATCTCAATTCGGTCATGTTCCGTTGTCTTTCTCTGGACGGCAGTCTCCGCCGAGATATCAATCAAGAACGTGACATCTGGGCGCAATCCATCCGTCGCATGCTCATTCAGACTCTGTATGAATTCCAAATCAATCCCGCGTCCATAGCCTTGGTACGCTTCACTGGACATGCGGTAACGCGAGACCACCACAGTCATCCCGGCCTGAAGCGCAGGGCGAATGACCTCGTACGTGTTTTGCGCTCGACTGATCATAAACAATAGCAACTCCGAGAACGGGAGGAGGGCAGAGTGCTCGCCCGGTTTCGAGAGAACGATAGCTCGAGCAGCCTCGCCGATAACCGTCCCGCCGGGCTCTACGGTGCTGACGACCGAGTATCCGGACTCACGCAACCGCGTCACGAGCCGCCGCGCTTGCGTGGTCTTCCCCGATGTATCGATGCCTTCAAAGGCAATCAGCTTACCGTTCAGAACGATGTCGCTCACCCCCGAACAGAATGGACAGAATAATGAATACCGCGCCCAGAGTAATACAAGAATCGGCCACATTGAATATCGGGAATCCCCGAATCTCAAAGAAATCCAAGACGTAGCCCCAATGGATGCGGTCAATCAGATTTCCCAATGCGCCAGCCAAGACGAAGGCCATGCCGGTCTTGATCAGCCGACTATCGATGGACATGGTCAGCAGAATGAGGAACAGGATGAACGACACGATGGCCGACACGACAAGGAAGACCGTCCCGCTACCCTGGAAGATCCCAAAGGCGCCGCCAACATTGTGCACGCGTGTGAGACGAACAGTATTCCCGATTAGATTATTGGGCTGCCCGAAAGTCAGCGTGGCCGAGACCCACCATTTGGTGGCTTGATCCATCAGCAAAAGAACGAGTGAGAGCAATAGATATCGTGTTTTTCCCATGACGCATCAGGCTATCCTGCGCCGGACGGCGCGTCAAGGACGACGAGCACGCGAGAGATCCCAGCCTAGACGGGGCGCGTCAAGGACGACGAGCACGCGAGAGATCCCAGCCCGGACGGCGCGTCAAGGACTGTTGCACAGTGAACGGGAATGAACTACGTTTGGAGCACTTCACTACGAAGTGGACGCAAAGGAGACAACATGCTATTGGTCCGTTTCATCCACCCCAGTAATGGCCTCCCTTTGGCTGGAACGATGCAGGGCTCGTCCGTATTCGCCGGCGATGAGACGTTCTCAGTCGATGCGCTTGAGCTACTTGCACCGTGCATTCCCACGAAGATCGTCTGCGTCGGACGCAACTATGCTGACCATGCCAAAGAGTTGGGAAACAAGGTGCCTGACAAGCCGCTCCTGTTTCTCAAGCCACCCTCCGCAGTGATTGGACCTGAAGAGGCTATTGTCCTGCCTGACAGTGAGCGGGTTCAGTATGAAGCTGAGTTGGCTGTTGTGATTGGCAAACGGTGCAAGAACGTCGCTGCAAGCGAGGCTGGAGACGTCACACTGGGCTACACGTGCATGAACGACGTGTCAGATCGGGTGGCACAGCAATGGGAAACCAATTGGGTTCGTGCCAAGGCCTTTGATACCTCGGCGCCGTTGGGGCCAGCCATCCTGCCCTATCGCGAGGCGGTCGAGCCCTTTCACATCACCCTGCGAGTGAATGGAGAGTTGCGGCAAGATGGCACGACGTCTGACTTGTTCTTCTCCATCCCGGTGCTTATTGAAACCATCTCAGCGATCATGACACTTGAGCCAGGTGACGTCATTGCCACCGGCACACCAGCTGGTGTTGGCGAATTGCACTCTGGCGATAGGGTCGAAGTTGAAATCGAAGGCATTGGTATTCTGCGTAATTCGGTGGAATAGACCTTGGCCGCGGATTGTTCGATGACAATCGTCCGAAAAGGGGGCTCAATGATACGACGATCGGTAGTTCTCATCAGCGCTCTCATGCTGCTATTTGTCGGCATGGCGGGTTGGTGCCAAACAGAAAGTGACGTTCCTGAGATTCACTTAATCATCAATGAAATCGAGATCAATCCGCTAGGCCTCGATACAGATCATGAATGGGTCGAGCTACTGAACCCCACGGACGTAGCGATTGACTTAAATGGGTGGCAGATTTCCTATTCCTATCCTGAGAGTGGCTACATTCTCCTTTCTGAAACGCCGCTGATTATCTCACCGGGCGGGCGCTACATCTTTGTCTATCCTGGCCTCAGGCTAAGAAACGGCGACGCGCATGTGTTTCGTCTCATGAACCCTGAGGGCATCGTCGTGGAAGAAACTGCGCCATTCAAAGACGAGGCGAATGACGATTCCACGTGGCAGCGATTCCCAGATGGAGGGGATCCTCTGTTTCTCGATTTGTGGATCTTTCAGAAGAACTCTCGCAACAAGTCGAACAGCTAGTCTCTAACCGCGCACAGGGATACGGCTAGTTGTCGCGTGCCGCAAGCTCGGCGACGGCCTCGTTGAGAATGACCGCCATGGCGTCATGGACAAAAATGATAGCGCCTTCACTCGGGCCTCCGCTACCAGGCCCGGCATAGACCGTTCCGCTGAATGTCTGATCGTATTGAGAAAGCTGCTCTTGAAATCCCGATTGGACGTTTGAGGAGGGGATGGAGAAGGTCAAGACTGTGAGTCCAAACGTGACCGTGATTGGTTTGGATTCGGATCCCCAGTTGTTGTCCACACCTGTTTCGGGGAGAAGAATGACAGAGACTGGATACGCAGCATTTGCGGCAGCATATTGCGAGAACAATGTGCCGATCGAAACGTTCGTCGCGACAATCTCATAGGAGTTGATGGCTCTCCGGAGAAGCACCAACTCGTTGATTCCCTCATCAGACATGGCGGCCAAGTCGGCCTCCTGAGTCCCATCCCATCCCACAAATCGTAGACCTACTGGCAATGAATAAGGCTCAATGTGGCTGAAGGCACGTCTGTAGGACAAGGCGTTCTCGTCATCGTCGATTCGCACACGCGCTACGTACAAACCTCCGGGTTCGATCGGCACGGCCTCCGACGAGAAGTAGTTGGCAAGGCGTGACACGGTCGCGGTTCGCGAAAACTCATAGAGCATCGTCTCCGAACCCCCATCGACTCGGAAGACCTCCCATGCGATGTGTATCTGCATGGTTTCAGGTTGCTCGTCATAGGCAAGGCCTGTGCTGAAAACAATGGCGGGCTGTCCAGTTCTGTAGTCGGAAACGACGGTTGCCGACCATTCCAACTCTTCCCAGTCTACGGCAACCGCTGAAAGCGATAGGAATACCATGATGAGAATCATCATCGTCAGGTTTCGTTTCATGCTGAACCTCCGCAGCATTATAGCTTGTGTGTCGATCGGATTGGACGAGTCTGTCGCCAAAGCCGTACAAGGGATCTACCCCTCGACAGATGTTGCGATTCAAGCCACCCAAACAGGCGCCGAACGCGACACAAACACGAGACAGTTTTGAGACGCGATGACGCAAGGATGGTTTGCGAGCGGGAGACTTGTCGGTCGAGGAACTCATGAGGGTCGATTCACAGGCTAACCCTTCTTGGCCTCCTCGCATTGGCAGAGACTCCCCTCCGGCTTGGCATCTGTTCTCACACGGGCCGGCCACGTTCAAGGTGTACTGGATCATTTGATGTCGTCGACCCGCTGCGACCCCGAACTCACTTGCTGCGCGCAATCGGGCCCATCTGACTTGTCGCTGCTTGTGCATGAGGGGGCAAGAACGACACGAAAGCGAGACGTGCTGCGATCACGCTTGCGCAACTGAAGAAGACGCTCTGTGTTCGAGGGCGGAAGAGGTGTGTCATGAAGAGACGCTGTTGGATCACAGTCCTGCTCATAGGCTTGCTCACATCAATGATCGTTATCGCCCAGGATGTGCCTGATTTGTCCCAAGGCATTCAAGTGCTGTCTCTGCTGGCTGATCCTTATGGAGCCAATACCTACTTAATCAAAGACCAATTCGAACGATTGGGCTGGACCGTCACATTCGCAGCGATCGGCGAATCTGTGAGCCCCTGCTCCAATCTCTGTTCTGCATTCTTGCCGGATATCCGCATCGAAGATATCCCCTCCATTGCTGCGTACGATGTGGTGGTGGTAATGCCAACGCCGGGCACGTTTTATCAGAAGCCCGATCCCGTTGGAGATCTGCGCGCCAATGAATGCGCGGTGTCGTTGATTGCAGACGCATATCATCAAGGCCTACGCCTTTACACCGGGTGCAGTGGAATCCTAGTCTTTGGTGACGCAGGCGTGCTTGAAGGCGCCAGTGTCATTTCTCATCGCAACATGCTGCGGTATTGCCCAGACTTTGGCGCCGTTTGCACCTCGGGTTCTCACCGAGTACGTCCCATGATTGACAATCAGTTGGTAACCGCCACCAATCAACGAGTCTGGCCGATCGAAATTGCGGCCGCGCTTGCCCGTTCACTTGACCTGCTCGTACCAATCACTCCCTCGATTAACTCAATTGTGGCGCGCGATCTAGCGCTTGAGGAAACATCGCTTGATATCCCCTATTCAACCATCTCCGGGCGCACGGCAGGCACGCCCCTGGCTGACATTGGGAGGGATGTTTGTGTGGTCTCAGACGGCAGGGTGTTGGTGGGGATGACCTACTCACCTCAAGATCGGGAAGATGTGCTCGTCATCAAGTACAGCGAGGCCGGAGAGATTGTCTGGGCTCGTGCCATTGGCGGTCCCGGTCGAGATTTCGCAGAAGGCGTTTGCGCGTCCGACGACGGCGGCGTTTACATTGCCGGCTACACAACTTCGGCAGGGCAGGGGGTCGAAGATGCGCTACTCATAAGGATGGATGCAAGCGGAGAAGTCGTCTGGAAAACAACGGCTGGCGGCGCTGACTACGACGCTGCTTTCGACGTCTGTCTGGCCGCTGACGGCGCTCCCGTTCTATGTGGTTTAACAAACTCATCTGGCAAAGGGCTCTCGGATATTTACACCGTCAAGGCCGATGCGCAGACGGGGACCATCCTCTGGGAAACAACCACAGGCGGACCGCTCATCGAACGCGGTCACAGCATTGTCTGTCTTGCCGACGGTTCGTTCCTCATTGGTGGGGGCACCAACAGCCGGGGTGCAGGCAACCTCGACATGCATCTGGTTCACCTTGGCGCAGAAGGCGAGCAGCTCTGGATTAAGACAGTTGGAGATTCCGTTTACGACATTGCCAACGCCGCGATTCCCCTTGCGGACAACGGGTTTCTTCTTGTAGGTCACGGGGATCATGAATTCTCTGAGATTATGGCACTGACTGTACGGCGCATGGACTGTGAGCGTAATACCCTATGGATGACACAGCTTGGTGTTAACAAGGAACACGACTACGGTTTCGACGGTGTGGAGCTCGAAGATGGACGATTGGTTATCGTGGGCGTGACCGCCGAGCCTGTGCCTGGCGAGAATGACATTTGGATCCTCGTGATGGACGGTAGCGGAAACCTCCTTGAAGATTTTACTGTGGGCGGTCCGGAACCTGAATGGCCGCGAGGAATCTGTCTTTCTCCAGACGGAACACTCATCATTGCTGGCCAGACCGGGTCGTATGGCGCAGGTAGCTACGATGCCATGATGCTCGAAGTCAAGCTCCCATAGGGTCTCCTGCGAGGGGGCATGCGAGCCGTGCCTGCCTCCTCGCTTTCTGATCAGCTTCTGGTTACTTTTCATGCCATGACATCGCAATCTGACAATGCCAAGACGCTACTGATTTTTGATTTGGATGGCACTCTCAACCGAACTGAGGCGACCTTTGTTCCCACCATGCGCAAAGTCTATGCGAAGCACGGCATCGCCTATGTCGGAGATGACACGGTTCTTCGGATGGTGGGCGAGACGTTTCCTACTTTCCTGGATTGGCTAGCGAAGCAGGGATTCTCAGACGATGCCGACGCGATAACTCAGGAAATCGCGGTGTACGAGTTCGATTCGATCGCACAGGACGGACAGCTTTATCCGCACGTCGAAGACACTCTCCGGGCGCTGAAGGATGCGGGCTACCTTCTCGCGATCTGTACCAACGGGGACATGGCCTATACGCAAGCCGTACTCGGAAAATTTAGTCTGTTTGATCTGTTCGATGGCATCAAGACATTCGGAGATCATCAGCAGACGAAGACCCAGATGATTGCGGAACTCCTCGATGAGTTTCAGCCACAACACGCCTTCATGATTGGCGATCGATATCACGATTTCGTTGCCGGCAAGGCCAATGGCTGCACTGTAGTGGCCACGACCTACGGATTTGCAGCAAACGGCGAGGCCGATGAAGTTGATGTGCTGTTGGAACGGTTCCAAGACCTTCCCAGCATCGTGGAGCGTGCGGTTCGCAAGGACTAGTCTTTCCTATCACACAGTCGCGAGGATTGCAGATCCTCTGCCAGGAATGCGAGATGCTGTCGGTCCTGTTGAGACAACCCAATATCAATCCAACCTGCGGCCAAATACTGAGCCACTGTGATTTGAACGCCCCACGCTCCCATGTAGCGCAGTGACGAGTCATCGATTCCATCGCAATCATGCGGTAAGTCGATGTGTCTTGCTTCGTGAAGGATGAGGAGTATGAGGTTGCCCATGCCTGTCCCAGCAGACGGGTCACGCCATACCATTCGATACGCAAGCAGCTTGTCATCCGCTTTTTGAAGCGTCATTGCCTGCACGCCCTGTGGCTTGCCGATTGGGAATACCGTGTGACAGCAATGGTTGAACGATGCCGTGTCGCTGACGGCAATAGCACCGATTCTGGACTTCAACCACTCGTAGGGGTGGAGATCCGTCCACGGCAGAGGTCGGGACAATCTCATGTGGCGAATCACTCGCAGCGCTTGGATGATCGCTAGCTGATCGGAGGGCGTGCGGATCGCGCCTGATAGCTCGTAGCATGTGTAGATTGGCTCTTGAACTCGCAGAGACAGCTCGAGCACAATCGGAAAATCGGACTGCAGGATTGCCAGCTCACGCAGTGACGGACAGGTTCCAAGGAAGCTGTGAATATCCTCAATCTCAGTGACGCCCACTACGGCCTCCCAGGATGTCGCAGCGCCAGCCAAGACCCTCGCGCCTAGAAAGCAAATCAACACAGCCATTTTCCAAAACCTGTGACATCGCATGCTCCAGCATACAGAAGCAAATCGCCTGAAGCATCCTAGGCAACAACCAGCGTGCACTCAAAGCGTCCGATGATCGATTCATCGCCTTCCCAGCGACGCCACTGTTTCAGTTGAAGATGGTGCGAACCAGCTGTAGAGGCTTGAAATTCAAAAATGCGCATCCCCGTGCCGCCAACAGCGGACCCGGGCTCCATCCGGTCGCCCAGAACATCCAATGTGCCTGATGCTGCAATCTCCCATTGGTAGCCCGTTGTCGGATTCTCATCAAGCCGTAGCACAATGATATCGCCAAGCTTGACGGAAATGGTGCGATTTGAATCGCGGTCCGACAGATTCATCTGCCCTCCTTTGACTCATGAACTCATGCGTGCCTGATCGGGCGATGCTATCGAACAGACTACACGGGATTGGCCATGCAGCCAATCCCGTGCACGATGTTGCGCTGTACCCGCTGCTGTCCTTTGCATTGACCGTATATCGCAGCAAAGGGCAGGGCGACTCGATCCTAGAGTCCGAATTGCTTCGTATCGACCCACTTCATGCTGAGCAGAGACCAGAAGTCAAGGGCAAGGCGATTTGTGACATAGTCGTAGGGCAACCATCCGTATCCCTTGTCCCCCCAAGATGTCCCCCAGGAATTGCGGATAAGTAACGCGCCGGTCGTGGTCTTCTTGCACGTCGTGTTCGTGATCTTCACACCGTCGTCATAGCCGACAGCCATGATGGCGTGCCCCCACTGTGCTTGCTCTCCTGGACAGGGATATGGAATGCCGCCTGGGATATCAGCCGATGAGAAGGATGGGAATCCATAGAACCCGAACATTGCGGGAACTCCTGCAGCGAGGTATTTCTTGAGATTCGAAAGCACAGTGGCCCCGGTCACGTTTTGTCCGTAGGGGTCGAAGCAGAAGTAACGCACAGCCTCATAGTTGTCAGCAACAGCGTAAACGAAGCTGGGCGGCTCTTTGTCAAAGTCAGGCGTGGCGTCTGTGTAGGGCCAATACTTTTCTGCAGGGACTCCGCACAACGCAAGTGCGCCCATCGTGTTCCGAAGCCACGCTCCTGTATCACCGATAACGCCCATCAAGTTGCGAGTCGTCTTGTAAACGAATAGGCGCGATCCGTCGATGTGCTTGCCGAAGGCACGTTTCTCAAGATACTCGACAACGCCAACGCCGGCATGGGCCGTACAGGATCCGAGGCTTCTCTGATCCTCGATTGGCGAGCACCATTGACGCAAATCGGCAGAAGTCGGTAATTTGAGCGTCGTCTTTTTCGTCCCAAATCCGAGTGCGGCTGCCATCTCGGCGATTTTGGGTTCCGCTTCGGTGAAGTCCCGAAGATCCGGCATCTCAGGAAGCCATCCCGTTCCTACTGGATGGTTCAATTCAGGGACTTCAACTTTTCTGTATAGCTGGTACATGAATCCTCCTTTCATGCTCACAAAGAGCCTGCGCGATGATTCTGTCAATTAGGTCGTCGGAGCGACTGCAGCTGGCCGAAGTGAGCGGCCAGTGGGTGAGAACATTTGGCATGTGGCTGTCGGAGGTGTGCGTGGTCGGCAACGTCCCACAAACGACGCAAGCTACTGACGAGCAGGCTCTGACTGAGTGCGACGCAAGACGGCGGCACTGAGGATTCAATCTAGACGTGAGGTTTCTACTACGACGTAGTCCGGCGAGCTGTCGGCAAATACCGGATACGCCTGTTTGCTGTAGTAGTCTCCTGTGCCCATGTCAGCATCGCCATCACAATCGATCAGCACGCTAACCACATATCGATTGCGTTCCTTCACCTCGACATTGTCGATCCAGAGGCTGAACTCCAGCCCGTGACGTACGACCTCATCAATGCTTACGTTGGTCAGGACAAGCTCCCCTACGGTCACAGAGGGAGCATCCGCAAGGCTCACATCAAGAACTCGGACATATGCGGTCGCAGATCCGCCACACACGTCGTCTCCTGAAATGCGGATACTCCCTCGAACCGTTGGCATGTTAGCCGCTCCATCCATTGTTGGGTTTCGTTTGCCACAGGTGCCACAACCCGCCATCAGAACCGCGTGCGAACACTTCGATTCGGCCGTCTTGGTTGTTGCCGACTACGTGATCGTCGATTTCTCCCGCGAGTGTGCCCCAGCCGGACCATCCGTTGTTCGGAGCGGTCTGCCATTTGTGCCACACAGCATCGTCCATACCTTCCACGAATACCTCCAGCCGCCCGTCCTGGTTGTTGACCACAGCTGGACGCTTGATCTTTCCGCCCAGGCTGCTCCAGCCAGACCATCCGTTGTTCGGGGCAGTCTGCCAGTTGTGCCAAAGCGCGTTGTCAGCACCACGAACGAACACTTCGAGGCGGCCATCCTTGTTTCTGCCAACGGCTGGTTCCCAGATTTTTCCGCCCAAGCTACTCCATCCTGACCATCCGTTGTTCGGGGCAGTCTGCCAGATATGCCACAGCGCTCCGTCACTACCGCGGGCGAACACCTCGATTCTACCATCCGCATTTCGCCCAACTACCGGATCACCGATCTGCCCTCCATGTTTGTGCCAGCTGGACCATCCATTGTTGGGGGCGGTTTGCCAGATATGCCACAATGCACCATCAGCCCCCTGGACGAATACTTCAAGTCGTCCGTCTGCATTGTTGATCACAGCGGGCTTGCCGATTTTCCCGCCCAAGCTACTCCAACCTGACCATCCATTGTTCGGAGCGGTTTGCCAGATGTGCCAAAGCGCGCCGTCGCTTCCGCGGACGAAGACCTCAATTCTGCCGTCCTTGTTCCGACCAACTGCCGGATCGGAGATGCTGCCCCCGAGGCTGCTCCATCCCGACCACCCGTTGTTGGGAGCGGTTTGCCAAATATGCCACAACGCCTTATCGCTTCCGCGAACGAATACTTCGAGGCGCCCATCTGCATTATTTGTGACGACTGGGTTCCAGATCTTCCCGCCAAGGTTGCCCCACGTCCGGCCGTACATCTGGCGGACAGCAGCAATATCCCCGCCTGATAGCTTGTCGCGTTGGCCGATCTTGCAGCTTGCCGAGTCCTTCGGAACAATCGTGGGTTTGCCGTTCTTCGAGAACGCGTAGGGGCCGTAGTGCATGAGCGAGGGACAATCGTACGGTCCTACGTCGTCGCCATCCGAGATGTGCTTGTTAAAGTTGTGCTCGGTTCCCGATGTGATATTTGCGTATTGAACGGTGATGAACTTGTCTCGATCTTCTCGTGACTGTTCATGCCACAGGCCAACGGCATGCCCCATCTCATGTATCGTATTGCCCGTCGAGCATCCATCCGCAAGTCCGATCTGTTGTTTCTTCCCTTGACGTCCGACGTACGACCAGCATCCATCCGCCTTGATGAACTCAACATAATCAGCCTGCTTGTCTCGTTTCACAAAACGTATTGGCGTGTTGTCGTGCCAGTGCTTGATCGCATCAGTCACCCGAGACTGGTTGGGCAAGCCTTTGTCGATGACGTAGGGAATAACTCCACCAGGCCATCGATACTTGTTGCCCGTGATGATGCAACCTTGAAGCGCCATACCCCCTTCAGCATTCGCAGAGGCCTCCCCGTCGGCAGAAAAGTCCATCTCTGGGATGGTTGCTGCCTTCGCAGCCTCCATTTCCTCGACCGTACCGAGCACGATATCGCCTTCGAAGATGGCCTGGCCATTCACAACTGCGTACTCGACCTCAGTGGGCTCCAGCATCAGTCCTGCAATGAACCCCTTTCGCACCTCATGTGACTCAAGGTACTCCCCACACTCCTTGCACATAGTGCCTCCTCTGCTGACCGTCATGGCTCGTCGCTGCCATGTAGGAATTGCGACTAGCTTCCTGAGTTCCTCAAGCGCCTGACAGCCATTCTGTTGGTGGACATGCGATGTGCCTGGCTTGCGGGGACTCGTTCGATGGATAGGCCAGCGCGCTAGTATAGGGCTGGATACCATATCTGTCAAGAGCGTTGAAGGGGTTAGCGCCGCTTATCTGGTAATAGCCGCTCAAGTCTGTTACGTTTGCTTTCAGATTTGAGCAGCTGGAGCACAACCTAATTGTTTGGGTTGCAGCTGGCTCTTCACAGGACACACAACATACCTTGGTCTCGACCCATTGCCTGCATTCCTTCCGACTGAATGTCGGGCGGAACATGCGAACCTACGCGCAGGCTGCTCACTAGCCCTCGGGACTGGTGATAGCCAAGACGGGCCATTGGAATGACACTCGGCAGGGGATTCTGTCGGGTTTGTATTCCTCTTATACGCTGGGCTATGCTAGGTACAGGTATGACAGGAGGTGCCCATGTCAAACGATACTCCGACACAGTCCTCGGATTGGAAAGCTACTTTGACCGCAGTCTTGACCGCGCTTGCACTCCTCAGTGGCACCGCGACATCCATACTGAAGGGATGGGAAGAAGCGTCCTATGTCTTCGTCGCTCTCGTTGTGCTTGCCGCCGCTGTCTTTCTGTTCCAGCGAGTTCGGAGTGCAAAGCGCAGCGCGACTCAGTCCTTCTGGCAGATCGGGTTGCCGGTCACCGTACTTGTGATTGTTGTGGTGCTCGCGGGAACGTGGGGATGGTGGGCATGGAACAGACCACCCGTACGTTTTGTCGGCATTCGCGTGAATCATGATATTGCCCTGGAGATGATGCTAGGCGACTATGGGCCCGTGGCTCAGGGAGATATCGATTTGTCTGCTGCGATCTTGGCGTTTCGATCGGGAGACACGGGCGTGATTGCCTATGTCCAAAGTCGGATTGAACAGGGAATATCGCTGCCTCCGGTTGCACTGGAGATCACGCTGGAGAATACGACCGATCGAAGCATTGCCATTCACGAAACGCAGATTCGAACCATTCAAGCTTGCGGCCTGGTGGACTGCCTCGTGTACGGAGATCTTCCTGAGCTGACGAAGCCCGGGTATGCATCGCTTTGCCCTTGGGTGAGCGAGGCGGAACTGTCAAACATGCCTCCTCTCTCAGTAGCGGGTTCTGCAAGTTTGGCAGAGTCTGACCCCGTGCAGATTCTCACCGTCTATCTTGCCAATGATGCAGACTCTCAAACGTGTCGCCCAGCAGAGTACGGGCGAGTGGCCGTGGCCCTGTACGAGATTGAGGTTGCCGTCATTTGTGGAGCGCGACAACGCGCGGTGACCTACGAACGTATGGTGATCGCAATCCCCGACCTTGTGTATTCACTGCTTGGCCAAGGGGAGGTCTGGCAAGAACGAACCTCGCAGTTGGACGATCTTGGCGATTGTCAGTTGGCTAATGCAACTCGCGCGAAGCGGATCCTTTCAGTGGCAAACGAGCGATGGACGGATCCGTGGATAGTGCAGCGACTACTCCCAGAGTACGCGCGAATAGGGCACCTTATCGGCGAGTAGGGTTCGCGTCGCGCCTCTCGTGACGAGGTTCGCCAATGGGTGCGCGTGGCTAATCGCGACAGACTGCGGCAAGGACACCCTTGTTCGTGTTGGCAATCACAAGCGCTAGGCAATCCCCTTCAGCTCCGGCGACAAACTGAGACACGGAGACTGACCCATGGTTCGCTTGCGGACAGGGGATGGCGACAGCTCCTTGAAGAGCCGTTACAAGGTAAACCCACACGTGATTCACAATGCAGTCAGCTGCGACCGAGAAGTCGATCCGGGTGGCGCCCCCACGCGAAACGAACGCGATTTGCGCGGCATGCAGTAGTGCTATATCTACGCCCACAGCATACTGGCACACATCCATGGCTGAGCATTGGCCCATATCCGCTAGCAGGACGAACGTCTGAATTCCCACTCCCTGAGCACGAAACGGAATGAGTGAGAGCGTCTTGCTTTCAGTGCCAAGGGAATCGGTTGTCGCAAAGGTGAACGGCGAAAGGAACGAAAAAATGCTGTAAATGGCCGGATTGAAGTCATAAAGAACTGTCGAAGCAGGCCGGCCGGTTTGCGCTGTGATCGCGGGCAGGTCTGACTGCTCATAGCGTCCATTCTCACGATCAACATGCAAATCCGCTGTGCAATCTCCTACACAAGGCAAGGAGATGGGCGTGGCAATGCCAAGGATTGCCTGTTTGGTGACGCAGTAGTTGGCCGGATATGCCGCCGGATCGGTCAGGTTGTACCACGTCGTGGTCCCTCCCGTTGATCGCCCCATCTGCAGGTGGTAGTAACTCGTAAGTCTGAGCAATGCCCCATCCATGCTCGCATACTCGCGTTTGAATCCATCGCAGACAACGGCATGACAGGCCGTATTGTAGCCGCGAAGCTCCAATAAGCTCGGACGACCACAAAGCACATCAGCCTCAACGCGATCGAAATCGGATGAATCGATAAAGCCGGATGTTATCAGATCTGCACGGCTATAGCCCCACGTGTTTCTTAGTGCATCAGCCGCATCCTCGAAAGAGGCGCCAGTCCCGTACAAGCCAAATCGGGCTGACAACGTTGCAGCGGCAGCAAAGCAAAGCTGGGAAGGCGTGTCTGGCGAACTCCACGTGCTGAGATCTGACAAAGCGTCTAGCTCGCCGTAAGCAAGTCCGCACGACGCATCATAGGCAGTAGTCCCGAGGGTGCTCCTTGACTTGTAGCTCGCAATGATTGGCGGGAATGAGGTGGGGGCTAGATAGCCGTGAAAGTAGAGGATCTGCGCCATGGCCCTTGCCACGCAGCCCGGCTTGTATCGTTGCTCGGCGAGGACGTTAGCGCAATCCCCTGCGCATCCGGCGGCGCAAGGGCAGTAATCATTGTAGACGCACGTATCGTCAAACCGTTTTTCGTGAGGGATTACCGGTTGGGGGCCTTGAAACTCAGACGTCGAAGCAGGCTCCAATGCCCAAGATGCGTACGCAAGAGCACGATCGGAGTTCCCCACCAGGTCGAATGGGTCCAGACGTGTGCTTTGGAGGACAATCGATCTCCATTTGAGCAGGTTCTCATCTCGTCCCTGAGCAACGCCGTTATCATGCGC
>JAHITR010000183.1 GCA_018817505.1 Candidatus Bipolaricaulota bacterium
CTGTGCAAGTACTTTCCTGAATACAACCCCGCAGCCTCTTTCGAAGATTTTCTGGGAGCATGGGATCTCAATATGGATTTGGACGATCTCGTGTGCAGCGGGCCGTGGATCGTTTCGGAGTATCTTCCAGGCCAATCGGTGACGATGACGCGCAATCCCTACTACTACGTCTATGATTCCCACGGCGTGCAACTCCCCTATTACGACCAAGTCGTGTTCATGGTTGTAGGCAATCAAGATGAGAGCGCCGCGCTCTTTTTGAATCGTACCACCGATTGCCTGGCTCCCCGCGCTCAAGACATGGAATCGTTTGGGACACTTGCTTCGCAAGGGGACTTCTCACTGGCTAATGAGGGGGTCGCTGGGTATGGAACCACGTGGGTCATGCTGAATCAGGATTTTGGATGGTGGATGGGGCGACACGAAGAGAAGCGGGCTTTGTATCGGGAGCTGACGTTTCGCCAAGCGCTGACACATGGGATTGATAAACAAGCGTTAATTGATCGGGTATATGGCGGGCGTGCAGTTCCTCAGTGGAGCCCGGTTTCCATTCCATCTCCATTCTACGCGGGGCGCGACGAGTACGGAGGACCGATTACTGAAATTGATGCAGTGACGTTTGCCTACGATCCAGCGCTTGCGTCTCAGCTATTGGATGGGTTGCGCGTGATCGATCAAGATGGCGATGGATGGCGTGATCTGCCCAGTGGAGATGCGCTAACGATCAACCTGGCAACCAACGACAACACAGATCGGATAGGATGTACTGAACTCCTGATGGAAGCATGGCGCGCACTCGGGCTTCGAGTCAACCTTCGCATTACGGAGTTCAATCAATTGATTGATTCTGTCTATGCTTCGGAATTCGAGATGGTGCTGCTTGGGCTCACGGGCGGGAACGAGCCCGACAGCGCCGAGAACATCTATTCCTCTTGCGGCAATCTCCACTCATTCCGATATACGGCGTGCGATGATCCAACAGCCTTCGATCGCCTGGTAGATACGTTGTTGTGGGGCGGGGCAACGGCGATGGATCCGAATCTCGCCTTTGTCCACTACAAGAATTACCAAACCCTTGTTGCCGAGCACCTTGACCTCATTTACTTGGTGGCTCAATCCTTCAGCTACGCCTACCACAATTATGTCGGCAATGCCTCTCTATCGAGCCCAACAGGAACGCCCGGCGGAGCCAACGGCATATTCACCGAACTGGTCTTCGACAAGCGGCTCATGAACTAGATGTGCGCCGCCCCGACGGTGTTCCCGGGGGCGGCGCTGCAGTCTATCGCGGGTAGGAATGAAAAATCTTGGAAACGACTTGCCATCGCCCATCCATCCGATAAAGCGACAGATAGTCAGTGAATAGCAGGTTCCCTCCGCGGGATAGATCGACTCTGGCGATAGCGGCATCGCCTGTGACTTCAACCAGCGGGATCTCAAACGAGACGGGCGACTTGAAGGCATCAGGGTTCGCTGCGCGGCCCTTGAGAACCATCGCAACGAATTCCTCGGGCGACACCTTGGTTAACTCGGCTTCTTTGCGAACAAGCATCCGGAACTCTGGGTGGAAGCCAGACAACACGACCTCCAGGTTCGGATTCGTGTGGATTCCGTCGATGTAGGCGCTCTCAATGACTTGAACGATCTGTTGACGATCCTGGGACATTGTTCCTCCTTCTCGCATGAAGCGAAGCAAAAAGAAAAGGCAGACACCAATGTCTGCCTTCACGAACAGGATTCCCCGTTCGTCAACAAGATACTCAATGGATCAAACAGAATCAACCCTAGCGTGTCCCATCAAGATGCGCGTTGAACAGCTTGGATACGATCTTCCACTCTCCATCAATGCGATACAGCGAAACGTAGTCCGTATAGATGGGGGTGGTCCTATCGAGAATGATCACCTTGGCGACAGCCGCATCGCCAGAAACATCGATAAAGGGGAAATCGAACTGCGTTGTCGACTCAATGGCCTTGGGATTTGAGCTTCGCAGAATGTCTGCCGTTTGCCAAGACACGGCGCCACAAAGGCCGGTTCGTCCATTGATCTGTGGGACCAGAACTCTGAAGGCCTCATGAAACTCAGGGGAGAAATCCCCTCTGCCTCGAACCCTGTACATATCGCGCACATACACGTCTTCGATGATCTGACGAATCCTCTCTAGGTCACGCATGACACCTCCCCTGTATTGTAGTCAATCCACAAGGAGCATTTGTCGAGAATCTGATTGGCTGCTTCGATATACTCGAATCTCCAAGGAGGCACCATGTCCACGAATTGCCCGGAATTTGAAAAGAATCTTGCGTCCTGTCCCTGCACCAACGCGAAATGCGAACGCCGCGGCCATTGTTGTCAATGTATCAAGTCGCATGTCGCAAAGGGCTCGCTGCCTGCGTGTGCGCGCCATCTTGGAACGCCATAGGGATCGTCGCCGTGAGTGAGCACGATGTGATTCAAAACACGCGCGTTCCAGTGACGGTCAAGTCGCTGAAGACCGAGCTGTGCGCCTTGGGTGTGCAGCGGGGCATGGTTCTGCTTGTTCATTCGGCGCAAAGCGCGCTGGGATGGGTTTGCGGAGGACCGGTCGCCGTGATTGCCGCCCTGCAAGAGATCCTTGGACCTGAAGGCACGCTGGTGATGCCTGCCTACACGGGCGGATTGACAGATCCAAAGAACTGGCAGAATCCTCCCGTCCCAGAGGATTGGAAGGACACCATTCGGGCGGAAATGCCGGCCTTTGATCCGCTCCGTACACCAAGTCGGGAAATGGGATGCATTGCCGAGACGTTTCGAACGTGGCCCGATGTCATTCGTTCAAGCCATCCCCATTGTTCATTTAGTGCCTGGGGCGCGCATGCAATAGACATTACCAGAGATCACGCGTTGGAATACGGCATGGGGGAAGGATCGCCCCTGGCTAGAATCTATGATCTGGATGGCTGGGTTCTCTTGCTGGGTGTTGGATTTGGCAACAATTCATCGCTACATCTGTCCGAGTACCGCGCGACCTATCCTGGCAAGGCGGAGGAGACCAATGGAGCGCCTATGTGGATCGACGGCCAACGGCAATGGGTGCCGATTCGCGACCTGGAGCTCGACGCCGATGACTTCGTCTGCATCGGCGAGTCATTCATGAAGCAGACGCAGGCCGTTCGTTCAAGCAAGATTGGGGAGGGGGTCGCTCTTCTCATGCCGCAACGGGCCGCCGTGGATTACGCTATCGGATGGATGGAAACGTACCGCGCTGAGAAGTAGCCAGCAAGTATCCACCCCACCCCAGGGTCCGGCGACGGCGTCCCGCAACGCCAGCCGAGCTTATTCTAGAGCTTGCCCGTTGCTGCGTACCTTTCCAGCTGAAGCCCGCAGTATGTGTAGACAAGGCTCACATCAAGCTCTTCCCCGAGAGACAAAAGCGTATCTCGCGGAGCCGTCAGGTAGCCTGGTCCCGCCTCACAGCTGGCCAAGAATGTTCGCAGTCGCTCGCGGGAAATCAGAAAGTCCGCTCTCAAGCCCATCAATAGGCGAACCGCCTGGAGGGTTGGAGGAAGGCCCGTGATCTCCCCGAACGACGCATCCAGATCCGACCGGAAGAAAAAACCTCCCGAGTTGCTGTACAGGGACAGTGCGGCGAGCTCATACTCAGCATCTGTCAGGCTCGGGTCGTTGAGAATCGTATCCAGCGCCCACAGCTCGTGCAGTGCCGACATGATCGAGAACACCAACGGGGACTCTCTTAGCGCGGACTGGCGTTCCGTGAGAAACGTCTCCAGCACGGGAGAACTTGCAGATAGGCCAAACTCGAACATGAGATCGACCACAGCATCGCCGCGGGCCTCCAACCACTGGATTGACGCCGAATCCAGCCGTTCCGAGAGGACGACGTGGAGATCCGAAACCTGTCCTACCATTGCTTGCCATCCTCTGGTTGCCCAGAGCACGTCAGGCGAGGAAGAATCCGCATCCTCCAGTACGTCGCGCAAATAGCGAAGCACCTTCTCCCGATCGTAGAGGGCCAAGCCGCGCTCTTGGCAGATGTAGAGAGCGGCGCACGTCGATGCCGGATCCGGCGTTAACTGGACCTGCCTCAGCCATCCTGCCGGGATACTCAAAGGATCGAGGGACGAATTGAACTCCTGGCAATAGGGATAGCGAAGGTCGAGTAACGCGAAGACCCGGATGAGAGGCACGGTCTTCTGAGCGTCTACCCACTGCTTCCCTGCGAATCCTATGGCATCAGCAGCGAAGCCCCCGGTTTGGGAAGAGACGAGAGGCAAGATCTCGTCTTGGAGGTAGCGTTGTACGGGATCGACAATCTCGGACGGAACGAAATCCCATCCATTCACGCGCATCAACGCAATGAGGAGGTCGCGCAGGTAGGCACACGCCAAGAATCCCGGCTCCGCCAGTGGGAGCGCATCGATGTGATTCGTAAGAAAATCGCGACCGGCCTCAGGAACTGCCGTGGGGGCAATGCGCGCCAACGTGAGGAAGTATCCCCAGAGCGTGCTTTGAACCAGATTGTGGCTCCAAGGAACGTAGTCTTGTGCGAGTCCATCCATCAAGTCCTTAAGCTCCAGCAAAGAGGCTACCAGCGAGTCTGTGCAGTCGGCTTCGACAGGATGCCCAGAAGCGGCGAACTCCTCGCAGCAGGCTACCAGCAAATGAGCAAGGTGAAGGCTGTTAGTCAATGCTTCGCTTAACGTGTGACCTGAGTAATCTAGGGCCAAGATGGCCTCTCCTAGGTAGCGGCGAGTCGAGTCTAGATCAGCTAAATCGTCTCCCAGCAACGCAAGAACCCGAAGAGCCCATTGCGTCTCAATCAGAACAGGCGCCCTCTCAGAGGGATCATCAAACGACCCGTCCGGCTGCAGAAGCGACCGAACCCAAAGGCGGATAGCGTTGGCATCGGCGACGGCCAGACCGTTGGGGCGCGAGTTCTCGACTGCCCCGTGCGTCCAGTAGAGAGTAGGCATGAACAGCTCGTCGTACCTGTACTCACCGAATCCCGCACGATTCGGCGACTCCACATAGGACAGGCTGAGCCAGCGATCCGAGTCCTCGCAAGCTCCTAAAGTGCCAGCAAGGCACATGAGACACAGCCCCATGACAAGAACGGCGAGTCTGCATCGCTGAAAGACGACGGTCTCCCTCTCGCACTTTTGGCTCAGAGGGCCAACCTGCCGTCCTGTCCTCACGACGCCTACGCTCCCCTAGCCCGGGCGCACGCGGAGACCCAGGTATGAGCTTCGCCGAAGACGTGCTCGCCGTCAGTGGAATGCTCTGTGCCGCCAATGTAGAGGATAGACGTGGCTCTCCAGCCAGCGTAGATATGACATAGATACCACGTGTCATCGTCATCGCCCGACCAGGTGATCGTGCTGCCGGAAGCGGACGCGCCTGCCCCGGCGGGCACAGTAACACGTATGCTTGGCCCGCCGAACTTGACCGTATCGGACAACACGACCTCCGTGGACAACGTCTGCGGTACAGTTCCGGTCCAGTACGTCATGGAGGCCCCTTCTAGTTCTCGGAAGATGCTTCCCAAGAGGTTTGAATACTCAACCTCCGTCCTGAACTCAGCCCGCACGTGCCCGTTGCCGTACGCAGTGCTTCCCGAGTCGTCTAGAACGTACATGAACGTGGTTAGTGCCAGTTCTGAAGCAAGAAGCCTATCCTCACGAGTGGACTGAGTACGAGGCGTGAGGGTCGGAAGCGTGTCTTTCGAACCCGAGTACGAGATGAGAGCATTGCCATTGTGATCGAAGATGATCCTGGTGTCAGCACCCGCAGCAAATGCAGACGAAACCGTCAGAAGAAACTCAGCAAACTCAACAACTCTGCCCATAAAAAATCACACAGCTCCTCCCCAACATATAAATATAGTAGAGAATAACCATGAATATAAAGAAGTCAAGACTGAGACGCTTACAGGAAAGTTATAGACCAGTACAACATCATTCAAGGACTATTGCCTATGAGCTTGCGGCGGGGCAATGACTGATCGCAGATGAATGCTGTTGCCAGCAGTTCATGCATAAGGGGGTCCTCGAAGCGGACATGTATACAATGCCCCATCATGGCGACTTTCTGGCGTGAGCGACGACGCTTACCCATGCGTTTGCGCCCCCAAAGAAGTAGTCTCCCGACGACGCCTGCAAGACGGACGTCATCACGAAACTGGACGTGGCAGACAGGCCGCTGTAGGCGTGGGCAAGGCCCCAGGCCTGTCCACTGTCTTCCTCGTAGGACCAGGTGACCGTATTGCCGGCAACGGACGCACCGGCCGCGTCAGGGATCGTGAGAGAGACACCAAGACCTCGGAACGTCACGGATTCCCCGAACCGGATTTTCGACGCGACGGATTGGGGATTGCTCCCGGTCCAATACGTCACTGAACGGCCGGACACCGTTCTCCAGAGGTTGAAGAGGTGGTTGCCCCAATCGACACGCGTCGTGAACGCCACGTGTATGGCGCCGTCTCCGTAAGGGAAAACGGTCTCGTCGCTCAAGGCGTAGGATCCATCCCAGAATCCGCCCGCAACCGCGTAGCCAGGCGTAGTCATGAAGGCGTCTAGCTCATCCTTTGGGCCACCATAGACAATGAGAGAATTGCCCTCTGTCTCCCAGATCACCCAGGTATCAGGCGGATCGCCCCAGCACGTCCACCCTGTCATGAAGCAGATCAGCAGAGACAAGGCTGCAGCGATGGATTGTTTAGTCTTCATGGCCCCCCTTCTCTATCAATAGGTTGGATAGTAGACACCGTAAGCATACAACACTGTATTAACAAAAAAAACGCCCCATTGGAGCGAATGAGGTCCAGCCGACGCTCATGCTAGATCCTGCAGAGGGGGAGTCCTAGCGGCCCATACAAAGGCTGGCGGCCAACGCCTCGCACTGCTCAAGGGGGCGGAAGATCTCATCGCTGTCTAGCTCCCCGTGGCCGCCAACTCCGAGATAGGGAAACGATGTCAATGTGACGGGCCGCATCTTGAGTAGCAAGCAGAAGTCGTTCAGGTATTCAAGCATGGTCTGGGGTGTGGAGTATTCGGCGACTGCGATCAACCCGCACTGCTTCCCGTTCAATGGGGAGCTTTCGAACGAGCCGCCCGCTGTTTCA
>JAHITR010000184.1 GCA_018817505.1 Candidatus Bipolaricaulota bacterium
CCTCCTTGAGGTCATTCACCATCACGCACCCTGCGATTGAGTCTGCCTTCACTTTCCATCAGACTTTGGTAGGGTGTGAAGGGAAGCCGATCGCAAGGGATACTCTCCCTCACCCACCGGTTACCATCTGTTCGTAGCTTCTGCCTAGCATTCGGTTCACAATCAGCTGATCATCAGATTCGCCCAGCGGAGGAGAATTATGAAATCTTCGGGGTTAGATCTTGTCTGTTGACATTTCGCCAAGCCAAACCAAATCTCGTCTCGCGCAGAAGCGCAGAGAGGAAAAGAGTTCACCATGAAGTGCATGAAGAGGCTGAAGGGGTTCAGGGGACACAGTACCCAATCAAGGCTTGAGCGTGACGAGTTTCGTATTGCGTCCCCGGAACCCGGCATTGCACGATACGAGGTCGGTCCCCATAGACCAAAGACTCACTGTTTCGCCAGCGTCGCCCGAGAACGAAGCCGCGATCCAAGGTAGGCAAACAAGCAGCAAAGAGCGATCTGTGCGAAGACAACCACGATTGCCTTCTCCAGCACACCAAGATCCTGAACTCCGGAGAGGCGAATCATTGATTTGGAGAATAGAAGAGCCAAGATGGGGACTGCGCCAGCGAGCAGCCATGCCCTTGAGATAAGACCTCCTAGAAGGCCAATGACGCCGAACAGGATGGCACTGGCAGCGGCGGCAACAAGGAACCAATTGAGCTCCCCTAGGAGGGATTCGGAAATCGCCGATAGTTGGTTTTGCTCCTCTTCCGATAGATTGTCCAATACATGTTCCACTTGAGCGCGAGAAGCATCGGCGCCGATTCCCTTGTCCTGCATGAATGTTGTGATTTGCTGTTGGTACTCTTGATCGCGAGCAATGGACAAGCCTCCTATCGCGCCAACCGTTCCAGCCCAGACGATCCCGGCCAGGATCGATGCAGCAGCGAGACAAGCAAGGTAGACAACGAACGCGCGCAGGCTGAATTCTGCTTTCCAGTTCATGCCACTCTCCTCGATCACCCGCGACGCCTCTCCCCACACCGCCTGGCCTCGAAGGTCACGTGATGTGCCCCCAGCATTCTGGACGATCATACATCCCTATTCTTATCTCGTAATTCCCTCCACTTTCCTCTTTATCATCCTATACCCATGTGGACTATGAATCAAGAGGTGGGTTGGTTTCGAATCAGAGAATCGGCTGTCAGGAAGCAGACCTGACTCCTCGTCCTGGGCGTGTGTGCAGACGGTTCAAGAGCTACATCTTGCGCCTTGTTGGGGAACCCAAGGCCGCGTCAAGATCAAACCCATCTCGCGCAGAGGCGCGGAGCTCGCCAAGGGAAGCAGAACCCGACAAGAGCAGAGGAAATGGTCACCATGAAGGGATCGAAGGGGGAAAGCTCAGTACTCGATCCCCGGATTGACGAATTGAGTCAGAGTCCTTTGCAGGATCAGAGACAGGATGGTCCCCAAATGCGGAATTCAAGAATAAAGGCCCGACCCCTTACCCGCGACCCCTTACCCGGGATTGTTCTTCCCTGGTTTGACACTCCGCGATCTTTGCGCCTTGAGCAAGCGGCAACGCTTCGCGTTGCTTAGCGAGCGGGCGAGAGAAAGGGCTCGGTGTCTGCCTGTCACCTTCGATTCCTTCATGCCCTTCAAGGTGAATCGTGTGTCTCAGGACCAGCGAACTGCAGGAATTCGATCGGTGCACCGTTTTCAACGATAAAGGCAACAGTTACGCCTTCGCTTGGGCTGTTGGGGTGGATGAGTATCTCTCGGCCTACAAGGGCTGCTTTAAGATCGTCGACGACGAAGGCGACGTGGGGAACGGTCTTCACTAGGGCAGGAAATGGTGCGTCGGGTTCAAACCGTAGCCACTCCACACCGAATTGGCTCGTCTCGAAACCCGAAGCGAACATCTTGAATTTCTCCAGATACACTTCGCCATCCCGCGATTCTTGCGTTGGTATTCCGATGTGGTGGTATTTCATCTCGCCTCGCATTCGCCGCATTGCTGATTGGTTCTCCGCATACTGGTTACTCCTTGCGTGATACCTTCTCCGCACGGCATGTGCCAAGCTACAGCCGCAGGGCTGCTTGATCAAGATTCGAGGCTGGGAATTGACGCTTTCACAGAGCGTTTTCCTTTGCCTTCCTTCATGCCCTTCGTGGTAAGCGATGCCTTTGTTCTTGTTGTTCTTGCCTGTTCGAGCTCTCTGTGATCACCAAGCTGAGGCCCGAAGACATCAGTTCGCCTTGGTTTCGAGCCGTTCGGCAATCCAGACCTTGATGACGGACTGCCTGGGAACGCCAAGGCGTTGCGCTTCGCGGTCCAAGGATTCGATCATCCAGATAGGGAAGTCTACATTGACTCTTCTCTGTTCCCTGCCCGGGCGCGTGGCTTTGGAGTAGTCCAGTTGCGCTGTGACGTCCTCACCCTTGTCGAACTTCTTGTCGAATTCCTCAGTTTTCATAAGCCTCCACCTCTTCCATCCGTGAACGACGAACGGAGATCATCCGAATCTTTCCCGCACGGGGCGTAAAGATCGCTGACCAATGTTGACCAGCGATTTTTCCAATCAGCATGAACCGCGTCTCGCCTTGCGTTCGTGCAGGCACTTGCAGCCGATCACCGTCTTCCCACAACGCCTGAGCAGTATCGAAATCAATGCCATGCTTGCGTTGGTTGGCCGCACTCTTGGACGGGTCGAATTCGAACTCCATGGTATATTTACTATACCAAATGAATGCCATTAGTCAACCGCCGAAGACATGCTGTCAGCTTTATCGAACTGTCGCGAAGCGCCAGTTCGCAGGTTGCTTGCCAACTCTTCGCTGTTGGTTGCCAACTCTTCGAGTGGGTTGGAGAATAGCGGCGGCTGGGAGCGCCATTCTCTAGGCGATTCCCTCTAAGCCTTCTTTGCCTTGGTATTTCTGCGCTCTTTGCGTCTTGAACGAGCGGACGAGAAGAGAATTGGTGTTTGCTTGACCCCTTCATTCCCTTCATCGAGCTCGCTCATGAAATAGCTCGCCTCTTCATGGCAAAATCTGCCTTTGAAGTCGCTAGAAACAGATCTTCTCTGCATTACCGAACTGGCCTTCCAAACGATCAGTTCGCCGACTCAGTATGCGTCTGGCAACTCATCCGTTGGCTGAGTTGCTTTGAGAATGACTTTGACAGTGGAGGTCATTCTCTAGGAGATAACTTCAATTCCTTCATGCCCTTCATGGTGAGGCTTAGCTTGGGGTTCTTTGCGCTCTTTATGCGTCTGGCAACCCCATCGAACTGTTGCGGAGCGCCAGGTCGCGGTTGCTTCGCCCAACTCCACCGAACTGACCAGCGAAGCGAGCAGTTCGCAGAAAATTTGACAGCGTCATTCCATCAGGTGTAGGGTGATTAGGGGTGGTGAGAACATGAGGGCGAGCCTGAAAGCAGCAAGAACCCCTTTGTGCGGTGAACCACCGCCTGTTTCCGGAAATTTGCCAACGTGCGAGAATGCTGTGGGCCAGAAGCCCGTGATCCTCAAGCAGTCTCTGAAGCCTCGAAACATGCGTTTTGAACGATCACATGTGGACCGGCGACCCATGCACAAATGGGATCCTCCCAGAGTTCTGTTCTCAGGATAGAGTAAGCGGGGCCAGCAGCATCGGAGCACCGCAGCCTCCTTGCAGGCGCAAATACGAGGGCAGTGAATCCTCTGCCCTCGTGCTGCGCTTTCTGATGTCTTCGCTCTACGCGTCGTAGGCAGGGGATCTCACTGCATGAAAGAGCGAAGGGAGCCAAAGCTCCCTTCGTTCTTGGTTATCTAGTGCAGGTATCTGGTTCAGTCATCTACTTCATGTCCTGTAGATGCTCTTCGACACCCGTCAGCTCCTTCTGAAGCTGGTCTTTGTACTGCTCCAGCGCTTCTCTGCGTTCTGCCTTGGTGATGAAGTGGCGGGACGGACCGTGGCAGCAGCAATGACTTGCTGCAACTTTGTGCACGTTCGCTTCACCACCACAGCAACCATGCGTGGCGTGTACGGATTCCATAGTTCACCTCCTTGAGCGGGCAACTCCGGCCGGGCGTTGCTTGATTTTGTTATTGCGCATTCTCTTAATTAGTCACTCAAAAAAACTCACCGCAGCTTCTCCAATTCATTCTCCACACGCTGCAGTTCCACCAACAGCTGCTCCCGCTTGTGAAGGAGGACCTCGGTTTGGGAATCACCGGGCTGATCCTCTTGGTGACCGTCACAATGGGGGCACGCACACACTTGAATCAGATGACCGCAGCAATCGTGCAGAGCAGCGGCATTCACCGCATAGGGCACCCAGTAGCCATCACGTTGGGCATCGACCAAACCAGCGTGTTTCAGAATCTTTAGGTGCTGGGAGATCGCTGGCGATGACATGCCCACAGCTTCGGCAATGTCCTTCACGGGCATGGGGCCATGAGCTTTCAGCAGGCTCAATATGTGAATGCGGCTGGGAACACTGAGCGCTTTGAAGATCTCGGAAGGTTCGTGAGCCATCGCCAACTCCTAGTTATTAAGTAGTTACTTAATAACATAAGGACACGCCAAAGTCAAGAGGTGCCGGTACATGGATGGAGAACTTACCTACTGCAGCGGGATGATCTGCACGCGGACGGTTTCGCCAAGCTCAAGCAGGGCAAAGGATCGTTCGCCTGGAGGGCTGGCGACTGCACCGGGGTTGATGAATGTAATGCCCTTCCACTCCTTGACCACCGGTTTGTGGAAGTGTCCGAAGACAATGATGTCGGCTCCAGGCAATTGCGAGGACATCAGCTGGTAGAAGACGTCCATCGCGTGC
>JAHITR010000185.1 GCA_018817505.1 Candidatus Bipolaricaulota bacterium
CGCAGAGACAAACACACTGGTATCAGCACCCGTTTCTTCAAGATAGTCGAAATTCCACGGATCGCCCTCACGATCGCCCTGCGCATCCCAGACAATGTAGGCACCTGTTTTGGGGTCCAGAATCTTCAAGTCCGGCGACATCTTGTCCCGAATGTCGCAGTCGATGTTTTGATCATTGTCAATGACGACAATCCATATCTCGTCGCCTTCTTGGATGTTTGTCACTCGATTCTGGCCATTCTTGTCGGATGAAAAATAAATCTGGGCGTCCGTCGCAAAGGCTGAAAGGGCAAACAATGCGAGGGCAGCAGCCATAGCAGCCAATGCTCCAAGTCTTCGATTCATTTGAATCCCTCCCCAAAAGCAACCATTCGATGTTAGCTGTCGCAAACACCCCTCATTTGCAGCTTGCACAACTGCCAAGTCGCGCACAACTTGAGCGCGACCGACCCCCATTGACTCAATGACTAAGAGTAGGTCCGAAAGGCTCTACAATGCAAGAGAAGGGCAATCCTTACGAATGGGAGGGCTGTCTACTGGCTATCGGACGACTGCTCACGATCCTAGGACAACCGATATGCGGACCAGATCAATAGGAAAGCCCCTCAAGAGGGGCTTTCAGTCGTCTGGCTCCCCGTATCGGACTGCTTTCAAACCTCTCACGGGCTTGTGATCCCGTCAACACTCGCCCAGTTCGACTTCTCGCAGCCGGAGGGCATGTCGATTCCTGCTTCAGCTTTAGCAGAGGGCGTGCCCAATCGTTATTATGGTTCCGCCATGGTTGCAAGTATCGAACACGATCCAGCCGATTTGACGTTCGAGGAATTCGCCTCGTTGAATGATGTGTGCTTCCCACACGAGCCTGTGAGCGAGGCTTCATTTGCCAATCGTTCATCACCTCACATGTGGACGGTGAGAGTGAACGGGCTGCTCGTTGGCTACTCGAGCATGAGTCGCAGTTCGAAAGCACCACACATCAAGCGAATCGGGATTCATCCAGACTTCCGCTCAAGAGGCTTCGCGAAGCGCCTCATGAAGCGGATGCTCTCTCTCGCTGCCGAAGAAAGTGTTTGCGAAGTACGCCTGCTGGTTGAGCAAGACAACGACGCGGCGATTGGACTCTACCGCAGCTTCAATTTCGAGGTCACCGGTGAGAGCGTGCAGTTCTCATCCGTGGTCCGTTCATCAGGGAGCGAGGCGCATCGCGCAGTACCGATTGATGAATACGACTGGCCCCGTGACAGGCTACATCTCCCTGAGTCCCTCCAGATGCTGGCCAAGAGGCACAATCCTCCGCATTCACTTGTGCTGCTCTTCCTCGAAGAGGAGACACCAATCGGATACGCCCTGTTCTGCCCGGATTACCCGGGATGCTCTCCATTCGTTTTGCTGAGAGACTCGGTTGCCGTCGAGCAGGTAGTGGGGCTTCTCAATGACTATGCTTTGCCGGGCAAGCGTAACGTGAAGATTACAACAGCAGACTCCAAAGCCATCGCGACGTTTACACAAGTCGGGACTCATGTCAACTACAGGTTGTTCGAGATGACGAAGCGACTCACTTCATCTGATGAATGAGAACCTCTCCCTGAAATCGGACTAGAGATTCGTGCAATGAAGCCTGCCGCATGTCGGTCTCGACAGTGGTACACTAGAAAGACGAAAGCCCCTTGGAAAGGGGCTTTCATCCGTCTGGCTCCCCGGGTAGGACTTGAACCTACAACCATTCGGTTAACAGCCGAGCGCTCTGCCAATTGAGCTACCGAGGAAGGCGGCAATCCTGTGGATTGCTGTCGAGTTTCGAAATCCAGAGATTCCGAAACATCGCATCCGTTCTTCGAGTTGCTTCGAGTTTACGTTCGCAAACGTCGGGCGACTTGTTGAGTCAGCAACCTTCTGAGTTCGAGCAATTCTACTAAGGCGTCATGCGCCCGTCAACCACCATCCGCCGCGAGTTCGACGATGTTGCGGAGGATCTCGGTGACCTTCTCAAGATCCTTGATCACAATGTGCTCGTCAGTCGAGTGGGCCGCTTTCCCGCCATAGCCGAGAACCACGGTGTCTACACCACGGCCACTCAATACGAGGGCATCCGTGCCCCCGAGTATGACGCTGGTAGTTGGCTCAAGGCCCGCCTTGGCGATGGCCTGTTTCGCCAGCTGCACCACAGCCTCGTTCTCATCGACCAAGGAGGCCGAATACTCAAATCGCAAATCGACGTTGGCGATCGCACCGGCTTCCTTGGCTGCCTCTTCAAATGCCTTCTTCATCTTTTCGCCTTGGACGTGACATTTTTCATCATTCAGGCTGCGGCATTCGCCTTTGAGCGTTACTCGTTCCGGCACGCCATTGCGAATCACGCCGCCTTCGATGATGCCGATGTTGGCAACCGTCTCTTCGTCCAATTTGCCCTCTTCGAATGTCGTGATGGCATGAGCGGCAACACGGATAGCTGATACTCCAGCTTCGGGCATGGCAGCGTGGGCGGCCTTGCCGATGATTTCGATGTCCAAAGAGGCATGCGTGGGTCCGCCGAGGATAATGGTCGCTGGGTCGTCGCTATCGACAATGAATCCACGCTTTGCTGACACAAGCGAGAGATCGAGATTCTTGGCACCCACAAGCCCAATCTCCTCTCCACGGGTCACGACGATGTCGACTGGGGGGCGACGGTCGGCACTCAGGAGGGCTTCAATGATTGCTGCCAGCCCTGCCTTGTCATCCGCCCCAAGGATCGTCTCCCCTTTGGATCGAATGACACCATCCTCGATCACTGGCTCAATGCCGATGCCGGGTCTGACGGTGTCTGCGTGCGCTCCCAAGAAGATCGGCTCTGCATTCTCTGAATTCAGAGGAGGGACGTGGGCGATCAGATTGCCGTGAGCATCCAAGGTACATTGTGCACCCAGCTCTCGTTCGACCAATCCTCTTGCGAATTGAATGAAAGTTGCTTCATTCCCGGATTCCGAGTCGATTTTCACCATGTCGCAGAACATGTTAACTAGCCGCTCGTTCATTTTGCCTCCCGCCCTTCGTCGCCTCAGCCTTCTCAAGGAACCCATAGGATACAACGCATGCGTACAGCTTTCATTGTTGCTGCAGTTGAAACGTGAATAGCGTGCTACTATGGTCTTCACATGAATGCCAACAACCAACCAACTGTAGAACGTCCTGTGCCTCGTTCTCGTAAGGGCAACTTCTGGGTGCGCTTCATTTTGGGGTTCATCGTCGTCGCTTTTGTGTGGTTCTTCGCGATTCGTCCCAATACGATCGAACTGTCGTGGTCTGAGCAAGAGCAGTTGCTTGGGCTCGCACGAGAGCAAATGGTGTCGTCATTGACTAATGATGGGTTGATCGACATTTATCCACCTGGGATTTCCGAGCGAAGTCTGCGCGATGGTGCCGCGTTTGTCTCACTCACTGTCGATGGCGCGCTGCGCGGATGCATGATCGATCAGTTCCAGCCCCACGAGCCGCTCGTGGTCAACGTCTTGCGCAATACGGAGCTTGCAGTGAGAGGCGACGACCGTTTCCAGAGGCTGACGCCAGAAGAGATCGAGCGCGCTCGCATCGCAATTTCCGTCGTGTATGACGTAGAACCCCTGTCATTTGAGGACGAGCGGGATCTACTGCGGAGGCTAGAGCCCGATCGAGACGGCGTCATCCTTGCCATTGATCAGGACATCGCCACCTATTTGCCTTCAGTTTGGCAGACGTTTCCCGATCCAGCCGAGTTTCTCTCTCAGTTGTGCATCAAGGCAGGCTGGGACGCCAATCGCTGGAGGATGCAGCCATATCCGACGATTTCGACCTATCATGTGTTTGCTTTCGAGGAGCCCGAGTAGAAGGCATTGACAACCAGCCTGTGCCCTACTACTCTCGTTCTACTTCCATTGAAGGAGACGATCCGTGCCAAAACGAACCAAGCGTCTTCCAGAAAAACTCTATGCGAGCACCGTAAGCTGGGAAGGTTTGATCTTCCAGGTGTTGTCGTCTGCTCATGGTGTGCGCTGGCTCGATCTTCACCCCATCACGTTGGAAGCTTTGGAGCAAAAGCTGCACGTTCGAATCGTACCTGACGATCAGCAGAATGACCTTGTCCTTAGCGAGCTTCACGCCTATTTGCGCGGCGGGTTGCACGTGTTCACTGTGCCTGTCGACTTGCGCGGAACAAGTTTTCAGTGCGACGTATGGAATGCAATCGCCAAGATACCATTTGGGCAAACAACGTCCTACGGAGAGCTTGCGAAGTCAATTGGCCGCCCCAAGGCGACTCGCGCCGTAGGGCAGGCAACCAGTGCCAATCCCGTCCCCATCATCGTTCCGTGCCATCGCGTGATCGGATCGTCTGGCGACCTCACGGGATTCGCCGGAGGACTGCCTCTCAAGGAGCGCCTGCTGGGACTCGAGCAGGGGACCCTCAGTCTGTAGCCACCCGCGCTAGCGCCTTCGCTGCTCCTCAACATCAGGTTCGATGTGCACAACGACATTGGCAGGGTGAGAACAAGCCCGATGCAAGGACACCTCGACATCCGAGGCAATCTTGTGGGCTTCAACAATGGAAAGCTCCGGCGCAACGAGCACGTGCAGGTCAATGAATGTCTCTCGCCCCACACGCCTAGTTCTAAGATCGTGCCATTCCCGAGTCCCTTCCACGGCCTCAAGCGCCTGTTCGATCTTTTCGATTTCATCGCGAGAGACGCCTCCCTCAGTGAGTTCATGAAGTACGACAAACAACGTTCTGCCACCGGCGGCAACGACCATCAGGCCGACGATGATCGAGGCCAGTTGATCGGCGTGTCCCCACCCAACCAAACTGCCAACGCCACCAGCGAGTACAGCGATGGACGACAACGCGTCTGATCGGTGATGCCACGCATTGGCGTGAAGCGCTGCGCTGCCGACGCTACGGGCAACCATAACTGTGCGTCGGTACATCCATTCCTTGATGCCAATCGACACAGCGGCCACACAAATGACGGCTGGGCCTGGGAACGAATGGATCGCTCGATACAGCGCAATGATGCCCTCCCAGGCGATGAATGCGCCGACAAGAATGAGTGCACCAGCAACAATGCCGCCAGCCAGGGTCTCAAACCGCCCGTGACCATAGGGATGATCTGCATCTGCCTTCCGTCGAGCGAGATGCATCCCGCCCAAGACGGCAAGATCGGTCGCCATATCAGATCCCGAGTGAATGCCATCCGCGATGAGTCCCACCGATCCGGTCAAGAATCCGACGATCAGTTTGACGCCTAGCAACAGGATGTTCCATATGATCCCGACGAACGTGACGCGGTCGCCAGGATCGCGTGGTGATCGAATAGAGTGTGTACGATTCATAATCCTCCGCATGATTCTACGATGCCGAGGGGGCAAGCAAAAGCCCCCTTCACATACTCGTGAAGAGGGCTTGCGTATGTTAAACCAGGCGACGTCCTACTCTCCCAGTCAGTTGCCCGACAAGTACCATCGGCGCAGGAGGGCTTAACTGCCGTGTTCGGGATGGAAACGGGTGTTTCCCCTCCGCTATATGTCACCTGGAATCTCAAAGATCCTTCCAGACTCCAAGCAAGTGAACAGAGTGTGTACCACGTAAGTCTTTGACCAATTAGTACCGCTCAGCTAAACATGTTGCCATGCGTACACTTGCGGCCTATCAACCTCCTAGTCTCGAAGGGGTCTTATATGGAGATCTCGTCTTGAGGACGGCTTCGTGCTTAGATGCCTTCAGCGCTTATCCAGACCAAACTTGGCTACCCAGCTATGCCACTGGCGTGACAACTGGTACACCATAGGTTTGGCAATCTCGGTCCTCTCGTACTAGAGATTGTCCCTCTCAAATCTCCTACGCCCACGGTGGATAGAGACCGACCTGTCTCACGACGGTCTGAACCCAGCTCGCGTACCCTTTTAACCGGCGAACAGCCGGACCCTTGGGACCTGATTCAGCCCCAGGATAGGATGAGCCGACATCGAGGTGCCGAGCTCCGTCGTCGATGTGGACTCTTGGACGGAACTAGCCTGTTATCCCCGGGGTAGCTTTTATCCGATGATCAGTGGCCCTTCCACTAAGTGCCACGGGGTCACTATGACCTGCTTTCGCACCTGCTCGACTTGTAGGTCTCGCAGTCAAGCTTCCTTATGCCATTACGCTCGTTGGCTGATCACTAACCAGCCTGAGGAAACCGTTGCGCGCCTCCGTTACTCTTTAGGAGGCGACCGCCCCAGTCAAACTACCCACATAGCACTGTCCTACAACCGCTGCTAACGGCTGCCAGTTAGAGTCTCAACAGGTGCAGGGTGGTATTCCAAGGATGACTCCGCCGAGGCTGGCGCCCCAGTTTCATAGTCTCCCACCTATCCTACACAACACATGCTAAAACCCAGTACCATGCTATAGTAAAGCTCCACGGGGTCTTTTTGTCCAGCCGCGGGTCATGAGCGTTTACACTCATGCTTCAATTTCGCCGAGCATCCGGTCAAGACAGCGCCCAAGTCGTTGGACCTTTCATGCGGGTCAGAACTTACCTGACAAGGAATTTCGCTACCTTAGGACGGTTATAGTTACCGCCGCCCTTCACTGGGGCTTCAGTTCGGCGCGTTAACGCCTCCCCTTAACCTTCCAGCAGTGGGCAGGTTTCAGACTCTATACATCCTCTTGCGAGTTAGCAGAGTCCTGTGTTTTTGCTAAACAGTCGCTCAGGCCGATTCTCTGCGGCCATCCGAAGATGGCTCCCCTTATCCCGAAGTTACGGGGTCATTTTGCCGAGTTCCTTAACCGGATTTCACTCGTCCACCTTAGTATTCTCTACTTGCCTACCTGTGTCAGTTTTGGTACGGACTCTTTCTAGCTCGCTAGAGGCTTTTCTTGCCCAATGATTCCGTCTCCCTTCGCCCAAAAGAGGGCTCGCCATGACATCTCGACGTAACGGGGGAACGGATTTGCCTATTCCCCCTACCTTGATGATTGGACGTGCTATTCCGTCAGCACGCGGAGGAGAACCTTTGGGGTCCCCCCTTTGCTCAAACGCTAAATTAGAGGCGCAGGAATATTAACCTGCTGTCCATCGGTTACCCCTTTCGGGTTCACCTTAGGTTCCGCCTAACCCTGGGCGGACGAACCTTCCCCAGGAAACCTTAGGCAATCGGTGACGATGATTCTCACATCGTTCGCGCTACTCATGCCGGCATTCTCTCTTCTGTCTCGTCCACCAAACCTTTCAGTTCAGCTTCAGCCGTTAACAGAATGCTCCTCTACCGCTCCCACTAAAAGTGGAAACCCGCATCTTCGGTACCAAGCTTAGCCCCGTTAAATTTTCGGCGCGTCGTCGTTAGACTGGTGGGCTATTACGCACTCTTTAAAGGATGGCTGCTTCTAAGCCAACCTTCCAGCTGTTTCGACAACAACACTTCCTTTCCCACTTAGCTTGGATTTGGGGACCTTAGACGGCGGTCAGGGTTGTTTCCCTCTCGACCATGGATGTTATAACCCACAGTCTGACTCCCACGGAACAATCTACCGGTATTCGGAGTTTGACTAGGGTCGGGAGTTGCCCCCCTTCCCCGACCAGTGCTCTACCCCCGGATAGATCTTTTACGTGAGGCTAGCCCAAAAACTATTTCGAGGAGTGCCAGATATCACCAGGTTCGATTGGTTTTTCGCCCCTAACCACAGGTCATCCCCTAGCTTTTCAACGCTAGTGGGTTCGGTCCTTCATGTACGATCAAGTACACTTCAACCTGCCCATGGCTAGTTCACCTGGTTTCGGGTCTACGACATGTGACTAACGCCCTATTCAGACTCGCTTTCGCTTCGGCTCCACCTCCATCGGCTTAACCTAACGCCACATATCGTAACTCGCCGGCTCATACTACAATAGGCATGCAGTCACATCACAACGATTCTCCGAAGAGAACCAACGGATGCTCCTACTGTCTGTAAGCAAACGGTTTCAAGTTCTATTTCACTCCCCTTCCGGGGTGCTTTTCACCTTTCCCTCGCGGTACTAGTTCACTATCGGTCAGTTGGTAATGTTTAGCCTTGGAAGGTGGTCCTCCCAGATTCACGCCGAATTTCACGTGTTCGGCGCTACTCAAGCGAGTTTCCAGGGTAGTTCAACCTTTCGTCTACGGGACTATCACCCTCTGTGGTCGCCCTTTCCAGGGACGTTTGACTAGATATCGCTTTTAACCCTGCCTGTTCCTGCATGGACAGGACGAAACTGCTTACAACCCCAAACGAGCAACGAATGCAGTCTTACACACGTTTGGTTTAGGCTTTTCCCGTTTCGCTCGCCACTACTCAGGGAATCTCATATGATTTCTTTTCCTCCGGTTACTGAGATGTTTCACTTCACCGGGTTCGCTGAACGTACCTACTCATTTCAGTACGATCTCCTAGGACTTCATCCTAGGGGGCACTCCCATTCAGACATCTCCGGATCAAAGCCTGCTTAGCGGCTCCCCGAAGCTTATCGCAGCTAACCACGTCCTTCATCGCTTCCAACTGCCAAGGTGTCCACCGTTTGCCCTTACTACACTTACGCGGCACACACTCTATTCACTTGTCAAGGAGCAGCGCAGCACCTTCGCTGCGCAGAAGTCAATCCTAACGCAGTTCCCGGAGCCTGTCAAGACTTCGATCGGGAACGACTGGGTAAGATTACCCCCCTGCCTACCGGCTGTCAAGGAGTTTTGCAGAACACGTCTTCAGCGCACATGGGTGCTTCGTGCAAGATGCATTCTCATGCGATTTCCGCGATCTCGGGGAGCGCCGCGAATCATTGTCCCCTTTCTGCAAGACAGCGGACCAATTGCCATGACTCACGCCCTTTCCACGCCGATCGTCTCGATCAATGAGCCCAGCCATTCCTGTGCTTCTTTATGGGGATTCTCATCATGCCGACACAGACAAGTGACCGTCTTGCGCGGCAATCTCTCAAGATGTTTAGGGAGCAAATGCTCGAATCGCTGCGATGCAAAAATTGAGGGCGATGCACGCGGCTTCGACCCCATGTTATCCGGACCGCCACGATGCAATGAAACCAGGCTAGCAAATCAGCGGCGTGCACAACGCGACAAATTCCGCAAAGCCTGCCGAAGGATGGATTTCGCAGACTCAAGATTGCCTCCCCACCAAGGACAATGGGAATCCCAAGTGCAGCCCTTCGACAAAAGGAAGAAAGTAGTCTCGTTTGTCTGGAGAAGAGATGTTCATGTGCGATCCCGCGGCCGGGATCAGTCGAAATCCAGTCTACACGCAACACGAATTCTGCTCGATCCTCGTCATTGCAGATGGTGCCTGAGCAAACGAGACTCACTCATCATCGATCGATGACGCGCTAAGCCACGCACGACTTACCTGAGCGAGCCGGTCAAGCTGATCAAATGAGAGGGTCTCGCCTCTCACCGTGCCATCGATCTCTGCCGCTTCGAGAACCTCGGCAATGGCGTCCGCAGCTAGCACGTCCTGCAATGCGCGGCGCGTCATCTTTCTTCGATTTCTGTACAGGGTTCGCACAAGCGTGAAGAACACGCCTTCGTCTGCGTGGAATCTCGGAGATGGCAAGAAGGACATCTCCCAGTACTGCGACTCAACCTCGGGCACAGGAAAAAACGAACCTTTGCGAATCACGCGCACGCTCGACACATCGGCAAACGAGTTGACGAACACACCCAATGCTGAACCATCTCTGCCTGGGCTATGGGTGATCTTCTCAGCAACCTCCAATTGGGTGATCAGGCAGGCTGCGGAGATAACGGTTCGTTTCTTGATCAGGTGTTTCAGAATGGAGGTGGTAATTCGATAGGGCAGGCTTCCCAAGACGAGCACTGACTGATCCTTGAATTCCTTCTGAAAATCAAACGTCAGGATATCGCAGTTGCGCACCTCAAGGTTTCCGTGCCCGGCGAACCGCTTCGCCAAACCTGCCGCCAATCGCTTGTCGATCTCGACAGCCACCACCGCTGGTGCGATGTCCACAATAGCTTCTGTCAGTGCGCCAAGCCCTGGTCCGATCTCCACGACAACATCGGGATTCTTCGTTTGAACGCGCTCGCAAATCTCAGACACAACATGGTCGTCCACCAAAAAGTTCTGACCAAACCGCTTTGCCGGGCGCACGCCCGATTGAGACAGCAATTTCTGGACTACATTCAGATTTGTGAGCTTCTCAGCTGCCAAAGTGCTCCACCAGCCATTCCTGGAGTGACTGAATGACACGCGCGTCCACAGGCTCGTCAAGATGTCGATAGATCAAATTCGGTTCCTCAGGATGATGCCGCAACAGATGATTGAGATCGGGGAACACGAAGATCGAGACATCGCTATTGCCGGCTGCTGCCAGCAGATCACCTAGCAATTGAGCTTCAGAAGCTGGAACCTGAAGATCCTTCTCCCCTGACACAATCAGAACGGGTGTCTGTAATTGACGAATCGTATCCGCAGGCACTGCGAGATAGTGTTCTCTCAGCCAAGACAACGCCAGCGGCGTTGCCTTGAGCTGAGCAGCGGTGTCCTCGTTGAGCCAGGGAATCTCAGCTTGCAGCTGTGCGATGGTATAATCCGCCCACTCGCCTTGTGAGCCCTTCACGAAGGCGATGTATTGATCTTGTTGTGCCAATGCTGCATCCAGTGCCGCACCTTCGACGCCCTGCTGGCTCAGCAATGACTGCACTTGCCAGCGAGTGATGGCATCCAGCGCCCGTGCTGCACCGGCAAGCAAGACGGTTCCCGCAATATCCGTATCCTCGACGGCCAAGACGGGCGCAAGATACGATCCTTCGCTGTGACCAATCAAGATCACCCGCGTCGGATCGATTTCTGGCTGTGCTTTCAACGCTGCAATGGCTGATCGAGCGTCATCCAACAGATCTTCCCGTGAGGCCAATGTCGCATCGCCTTGAGAACCGCCCACTCCACGCTTGTCGAAGCGAAACGAAGCGAAGCCCACGTGAGATACAGCGACGGCCAATTGTCGATAGATATCCAGGGCCATCACCACGGCACCCGTTTCAAGATTCACGGCATTTCCGTCTCGATCGACAGGGCCTGACCCGTGAATGAAGACCACGGCCGGATAGGATGTCTCGCCCGTGTTCGGAAGTCGCAGGGCTCCCTCCAGAGACAGGTCCCCCGATGCGAAGATAATCTCTCGCTCAATCGCGTCGCCGACAGGTTCGGCCGCTGATTCCACATCGAATGTGATGCCCGATGGGCAAAGGTTCATGTCGTAGCCGATCGTCCCTTGATTGCGGTTGGCCAATCCCACCAAGTGCCCCTGATACTCAATGAGGGAGATCACGGTATCCCCCAGATGGAGCTCGAATTGTTTGCCCTCGAATGGCTCGCCTCCAGAGTAGAAGGTCATGGTATTCGGACCCTCTACGCTTGCAGGTAAGGACAGCAGAGCCTGCGGAATGGCAGCCGTGAAATTTCGATCCAATGCCTCGCTGCGGATGGCCAGCAGCATGACGGCAAACTGGCCAATGAGGTTGTTATCCAGCAATGCGAGGTTTTTGACATCAGTCACCTTGCCGCGTTGAACAGACAATCCGACTCGGACTTCCATGTCCAGACCGCGGAGCCCCATCTGTGCAGAAACGATCTGCGATCCCGAGGGCGTATCTGCTCCCAGTTGATAGCTGATGGGCAAGAAATTGCGGTCGTACTGTGTTTGCTGAGCCAAGGTGATCTTCTGTCCATTGGCAGCGATGGCGCCCTGAGAATTGAGCAGGTATCCCTCTGTGGCGTCAAATTCAAGAGTATAGACCTCCTCAAGGATAGGGACTCCATTCATTTCCAGAACGAAATGGCCTGAATCGATCACCGTTGTCATGCGCTCGGGTTCACCCCGATCTGGACTGAGAAAAACCGTAGCCAATAGCAGCACCCCAAGCACTGCGCCTAGCAAGAGCAATAGTTTCGTGTTCATTCGATCCCCCCTGGAGTAGCCACTAAGTATACCACGACCGCGAATCCTGCATTCTCTGCTTCGTTCTCGTAGAGTGCACTCCTTATTTCCACCGCGTCAAAATCTGCTCTCTCCGGAACAACTTGATTGCGAAATAGAGGACACCGACGTCCACGATGATCAACAGCAGCGCTTCGAGAGCGATCAATCTCATGTCTACCAGCGTTTTTTGCGTGCTATAGATGATCAGAGGCACCAACCCAGGCAAGATAGCGAAACTCGAGAACTGGTAGGCCGCGCGAGCATCAGATGCTCGTGAAGAGACGATCATCGTAACTCCCACAGAGAACAACGCCAGCAGTGGCGACAATCCGAAGATTGAGGCGAGCCACGGCGCAGTCAACAACTGCAGGGGCACATCGCCAACGAGTACACGAATCAGAAGCAAGAAGACGCCGAAGCTGGCCCAATTGACAATGAGCGCAGGAATGACGCTGGCCATGGCCTTGCCAAGAAACAGCTCTGTGTCGGAGATCGGTGTAGCCAGCAACGGCTCCAGCGTCGTCTGTTCCTTCTCCCCAACGATCGAGTAGACGGCAATAGCCAGCGGAATGATGGTCGGCAACAGCAGAAAGTACATCAACGCCGTGTTGAACAAGATAATTTGCTCAATGGGGTCGCCATCTTGGGCAGCAGTAATCATGAAAATGGAGGTCCCGACCAGAAACACAGGCAAAAGGATGACGCCGAATAGGACCATCTTGTTGCGCATCGATTCGCGCCATTCCTTCACAAGCAGAATCTTAAGCCGATTCATGATTTCCCTCCATCAGGTCAAGATAAAGATCCTCAAGCGAAATTCTCAACTCATTAACGAATTGCACGTCGGCGCCCAGTTCGACCAGTCTTCGTACGAGGGTCGGATTCTCTGTTTCGGGGTCAGAAAGTGAGACCAACAGCCTGCCGTTGACCCATTCTGTCTTCGTGATGAATGGGAGGTTCAGCGCGTCCTCAATTCCGGAACGCGGATTGGCCAAGTGCACGACCGTGCGCCGACCATACATCTTCTCTTTTAGGGATTGCGGATCGCCCACTGTCAGAAGCTTCGTCTTGAACAGAGCGATGCGGTCGCAGAGCCGATCAGCCTCATCGAGATTGTGCGTGCACAAGAAGATGGTTCGCTCTTCAGACTTCAACGATTCGATCAGATCGCGAACCGTTTTGGCGGCTTCGGGATCAAGCCCAGCCGTCGGCTCATCAAGAAAAAGAATCTCTGGTTCATGAAGCAATGCACGAGCCAAAGCCAGCTTCTGGCGCATCCCTTTGGAGAAGCTACCCGCCAATCCATTGCGACGATCCCACAGCTCGAACATCTTCAAGTACTTCTCCGCCTGTTTCTCTGCATCGTTGATACCATAGAGCCTGGCGAAGAACATCAGGTTGTCCCACGCCGACAGACGCTTGTAGAGTCCCGGCGTTTCCGTAAGCACACCCACTCGCTGCCGAATGGAACGATTGTCTCGTCCCAACGGCGTGCCGCCAATCGACGCGGATCCGCTCGTCGGAGCAATCAGCGACGAGAGCATGCGCACGGTTGTCGTCTTGCCCGCACCGTTAGGGCCGAGAAATCCGAAGACCTCGCCTTTGTCGATGTGCAAATCAAGGCTGTCAACTGCAACCAAGTCACCAAACCGCCGCGTCAATCCACGTGCTGTAATCAAAATGTCACCTCACTGTCAGAAACAAATGAAACCCCGCCAACCACCTCGATAGCAGATGCCAGCCGCTCAGGATTCGATGATCCGATAAGCGCAGAACGCCGGTTAAGCAAATTCAATTGAACCCCCTCTCCTCCAGCCAGAAAATAAGCCGTGGTGCCGCGTCTTGCTCGGATACCGTAGCCACCGAATTCAGCCAAGGGAGCGAAGGATCGGATACGAATATCAGCAATCTCATCGAACCGGCAGCAGAAGATTCGTATTCCGGTCAGGCCGTAGCGAATCGTAATCCCAGCTCGATTGACACGTGTGCGCTGCCCCCCGTAATAGAAGAGGAGAAGGAGCCCAATCACCCCATTCATAATGGCTGGCCAGACGCTCTCTCGAATCAGAAACCCCGATGATGCCCAAAGAACAAGGGGCACTCCGATGGACAGCCACGCCACATATCTCGGATTTTGGACGTCCCAGAAGACAACTGTCTCACCGCCTTTGACGCGTTCTATAAGATGCTTTCGGAAAGCCTCGGTCGAATGATTGTCGTCGACTACAGGGCGAACAGCTGAAGCTCGAAAGGGGCGCTTCAATTCTGCCAGTACGCCGAGCAGCACGGCGCCTCCGACGGTGAGCGCTATCATTCCCCAGGAGATCCGATAGAAGCTAGGCTCATTCGTCGCTGCAACCAGAAGGCTGCTCTGAATTCCAACCATCAATGAGAGCACAAACTCATCCAGCAGACTCAGGGCGTTGAATCGCTTGCGCGTCTCCTGGCGCGCCCACAGTTCATCCAGCAGAACGGTCAATCCAATGAAGAAGAAGCCTAGGCCCGCAACAATCCCAAAGGCAAGCCACGGAGATCCCCAATCAGTCACGGTGCCCACCCACCCAATCTGTAGGGGTACACGGTTCGGCCACGCAGAGACTCGTGTGAGAAACCAGATGACAAATCCGATCCATAACGCTACTGCTGGCAAGTGGGTCCAGCACGAACGTCTCATGCCCGCTCCTTCCCATCGCGAAGGGACGTCGATGTGGCTCCTCGCTCAGACAATGCATTCATTTCTTGATCAAGGATCAGGCGGAGTCGGTCAGCAGACCACCCCAGAAGCAACCCGTCCACAATCCATTCCCGAACGCGCAGGCTGTACTCGTCGACCAAATCTGGGACGACTGACGTTGTCGGAGGAGCAGCGATGCGGGTTTTTTTCCCCAATCGCACGCGAAGAAGCCCCTGTTCTGCAAGCGTTTGGTAGGCGCTTCGCACCGTGTGAAGACTAATCCCAAGTGAATCGCCCAAATCCCGCACAGACGGAAGTTCATCTCCGTGCCTCAGTTCGCCTACAAGAATTTGCTCCTTGATCTGACGAACGATCTGGACGTAGATCGGCTGCCGGCTTCCTTCATCGATGGATATGAGCATGTCTCACCTGTCGCACTGTTATAGAACAAGTATAACAGTAGCCACTGTCTATGCAAGGGAACTCGAATAGGGCGGGGGACTAGCTATCCTCAAAGCGAGATCGCTTGACAGATCGGTGAAGCCGGTCTTCTTTGGTCTCTGGGATTTGTTCCTCAATCTTCGAGTTTGGCAAGACCCTTTCGGCCGCGCTGGGCTTGACCCATCGCAGTTTCCTGGCAATGTACTTGAAGTTGATTGACCAACCGCCCAGTCGGGGAATGAACAGCCGATCCTCGTCACTCCAAAGATTGAAGCTCATTCAACCCTCCATTCCGATTGAAGAACGGACATCACATAGGTGTCGTGGAATGCACCATGCCTGAAATAGGAGTCCCGCTTGGTGCCCTCCAGCTTAAAACCGACCTTTTCGTAGGCGCGCCTTGCTCTCGGATTGAGAGAGAAGACGTCGAGTTCAATACGATGGAGATTCAGCTCCTGGAACCCATACTGAACGATGAGGGTGGCTGCTTCAGATCCGTATCCCTGATTCCACGCGTCGTGCTCTCCAATGAGAATCCCGAACACTGCAGATCGATTGACGTGGTCGATGCTATTGAATCCGCCATTGCCGATGTGGCGATCCCCATCTTTTAGCACGATGGCCAGATTGAGCTGGTCCTCATCCTTGTATTGATTGGCCAACCACTCGGTTTCTTGAACAAGCCCCATCGGATGCCGTCGCCCGAGGAATTGCAGAATTTCTTCGTCATTAATCCACGCCATACAGCGATCTATGTCTGTGGTCTCAAGCGGCCTCAGATAGAGACGTTTGCCATCCATGAATGACATTTTCATACGCCCTTCCTCCAAGCAAGAGGGCTCCGGGCAACTGCCCCGGAGCCCTGTGACTTCGTAAACGAATGGTTCCTACAAGAAGATCGGATACAGCGGGAACAGCGAAGCGAATACCAGGGCGATGACCGACATCAGCTTGATGAGAATATCGAGCGACGGGCCAACTGTGTCCTTGAGCGGGTCACCGACCGTATCGCCAGTGACAGCGGCCGCATGGGCTTCGGAGTTCTTGCCGCCGAAGTGGCCTTCTTCAATGTACTTCTTGGCGTTGTCCATCGCTCCACCGGAGTTGGCACAATAAATGGCCAACTGAATGGCTGACAACAGCGCGCCAATGAGGAATCCGCCGAGTGCGAATCGTCCAAAGATGAGGCCAAAAACAATCGGCGTCAGGACGGCGATCATGGCAGGAGCGAACATCTTGTTCAATCCACCGTGAGCTGTAATGGTGATGCATCGGTTGTAGTCAGGCTTGTCCTTGCCAGTCATGATGCCCGGGATCTCCTTGAACTGGCGACGCACCTCCTGAACGAGGATATCGGCCGTGCGGCTCACACCTCGAATGAGGAGTGCGCTGAAGACATACGGAACCATGGCGCCCAGCATGAGACCGGCAATAACGAACGCGCCCATCTCGATAACGGAGCCCGATGCGGTCGTAACGCTGCCGACGATAGGAAGTTGCGGTAGCAGGACTTCCGAGGCTTGGCTAGCTGCCGACCACATATACGCGGCGATCAAGCCCAAAGCTGCAAACGCAGCTGATCCGATGGCGAATCCCTTGCCAATGGCGGCGGTCGTGTTGCCGATCGAATCAAGGCTATCCGTCTTTTCACGAACTTCAGGCGCCAACTCTGCCATCGAGGCAATACCGCCCGCGTTGTCAGCGATCGGCCCGTAGGTGTCGACGGCGACCGTCATGGCGACGAACGACAGCATACCCATCGCCGTGAAGGCAACGCCGAGCAATCCTCCAAGTTGATAGGAAATGATCGACGCAGTCGCAATAATCACGACAGGAATGAACGTCGAGAGCATTCCGAGAGCCATGCCTTCAGTAACGCCAACTGCTGCGCCTGACTGGTTCATCTTCGACAGTTCTTTCGTAGGCTTGTAGCTGGCTGAGGTGTAGTACTCCGACGACAGGCCGATGCCCACGCCGGCTGCGAGGCCAAGAAGAACCTGCCAGAAGACATTAAGGGAAAGCGGCGAAATCCAGACGATGCCGAGAGTCGTCAATGCAGTCAGCAATGCGGCCAATCTCGTGCCGTTCATGAGCACAGACTGCATGCCTTCTTGCCGACGGCTGAAGCGGATGTAAACGATCGCCAGCAGGCTGGCCACAATGCCGCCGGCGACGATCAATAGCGGGGCAAGCAATACCCACCAATAGTTTTCGGGGCTAAGGCCTGCAGCAAATCCCAGTTTTGCGATGAGTCCATCCACACCGATATTTGCACGACCGACGTAAATGTACATAACCATAACCATCACCGAGATGATGGCGCCGACAAAGGATTCGAGAAGGTCAGCGCCGAGTCCGCCCACGTCTCCGACGTTGTCGCCGACGTTGTCAGCGATCGTTGCTGGATTGCGCGGATCATCCTCAGGAATGTTCATCTCGACCTTGCCGACCATGTCCGCAGCCATGTCTGCGGCCTTGGTGTAGATCCCGCCACCGACGCGGTCAAACAGCGCGACAAGCGATGCACCCATCGAGTAGGCACTAACAATCAGCGCACCACGAATGAGGTTGACGGCGAGTGACTGGACGCCGAAAAGATAGCGCGTCTCGATGACCAACGTCTCAGGCACAAACCACTGCTTGAACATGAAGACCACAGCAACGAGTCCAATAAGTGCTAGGCCTGCCACAGAAAGTCCCATGACACTGCCGCCGGAGAAGGCGACATTGAGAGCGGCCTTGAATGATTTTTCGGCCGCGTGCGCAGTTCGAGCGTTAGCGTGAGTCGCCGCGTTCATGCCGATGAAGCCTGCTGCCAAAGAGAGCAAGGCTCCAATCCAGAATGCAATCGCAATTTGCCAGAAGAACAGGACCCACAGAATGATGCCGATCACTGCCATCGTGATCAACATGATCTTCGCTTCAGAAATCATGAACGTGAAGGCACCTGAACGGATATAGCCCTGCAGCTCCTTCATCTTCGCTGTTCCCTGGGCTTGCTTGACAACTGAGCGATTGAAAAGAAACGCGCTCAGAAGCGCCAGGACCGAGATAACGCCGGGAATTGCAATCAGTAGACTCATAGCTCTTACAGCACCTCTTCTTTAGTAGCGGGGCCAGCCCCTCATTTTTCGCGGACGATACACGCAAAATCCCTATTCTTGCGGATTTGCGAAAGACCGCAAAATCACGGGGATTTTATCAACTCCTTTGAGCGACCGCAACAGGCTTTTCGGAATTCCATCGCCGCTTACTCGCCGCCGACCCACTTGAGGCGTCGCCAGCTGGAATCGACTGCAGTTAGCCTCGCCGGTTGCGGGACAGATGTCCAGAACCCCTCTGACAAAGGGCCAGGTCGCAAACGGCAGCAGTCCGCCTCCCCAATCGCAGCAAACGCTATTCTCATGCCGTGAATGTAAGAATCAAAGGAGGACGACAATGAAGAGAGCGTTTTCTGTTGCAGGAATCACCGCACTGTCGCTCCTTGTTTTCCTGTTTGCTGGCTATGCCCAGGAGGGATCCGCAACTTCCATTGCGGAGCTTCTCGATCAGGAGCTCGCATCAATGGAGGCGGCTTTCGGAAGCCTGGAAGTCTTCATGGCGGAGCTCATCGGCGAAGTCAAGGGAAACATGGGAGACATCGAGGCCTTCAATGCCAAGGTGGATGATCTTCGCGACATCGTGACGGCCGTCTCCGTCGAGATCAAAACGGCTGAAGGAAAAATCGTCGGGCTACGTGAAGACGTAAATGCCCTCGGGGCAACTCAGCAGGAGCTGAAGGTACGCATCGTCGCACTTGAGGCGGGCCTGTCCGAGCTATCGAAATTCGTCGACGAACTGAATGCGCGCCTGAAGGTAACTGGCGCGGATCTCGGCATGCTTCGCGAAGAATTCGATACCCTGATCGCAGATTACGACGTGTTTAAGGAAGCCTTTGCCGCATTCCAGGTATCGGTCTATGGCGACATCGACTCGCTACGCGACAGCGTCTACGCAGATCTGGATCTGCTTAAAGCTGAAGTGTTCGGCAATATCGACACATTGAGCACAACCGTGTATGGCGAGATTAGCGGCCTGCAAGCGGGCGTGTACGGCGATCTCGATGCATTGAGAACTGGCATGTACGCTGACCTCGATTTGTTCAAGGCCGACGTCTATGGCCAATTGTCAGCTCTTGAGAGCGGCTTCGCAGCCGACATCTCCATGCTGTCAATGACCACCGACGATCTTGCTCTTCGAGTTCAGGCGTTGGAAAACGAAGACGTGGGAACGTTCAAGAAGAAAGTCATCGACATCGAGCGCAACATGGCCGCGTTGGCGATTCGCATCGACAACAATCGTGCCAAGCTTGAAGGTTTCGATCATGCCATCGCGGGCCTTTCAGATGAGATGGCCGGCACCCGCGATTCCGTCATCGCAGCGAATCAAGAAATCTTGGCTGAGTACAACACTCGCCTGATGGCTCTTGAGTCCGTCGATTTGCAATCTCAAATTGATACGCTTTACTTCATCTCAATCGTTGCCCTGCTCGCAGGAGTTGGCGCACTGATTTGGGGATTCCTCGGAAACTAAAAGCAATTGCGGATGAGATGAGGGGACGTTTTCTTGAGAGGGGCCAAGCGCCCCTCTCCTTTTCTTTGCAGCCGAGTGTAACAAAAGTTATATTGGTAAACTGCTGGAGGGGTGGTGGATGGATCAACTCGGGAGAAGGTTGAATAGCTTCCGCATCAGGAACGGGTGGAGCAAGCGGGCAATTGCCATTCAGCTCGGCGTTTCGATTCCCTCCATCATGCGATGGGAGGACGGCACGTCCGAGCCCAATGACTACAACCGCTACAAAATTGAACAATTCCTGGAACAGCAAGCCCCGCTTCCCGACAGATCCCTGGCCCAACTAGACTTATTCCCTCAGCCGCAGCGTGGATCGAGGTCTCGCAGATGACGCGAATATCACGGGTAGAACTCAACGGCTTCAAATCTTTCCGCAAGCAAACGGTCATTCCGTTCTTCCCTGGCATGACGGCAATCGTCGGAGAAAACGGCTCGGGAAAGTCCAATCTGTTCGATGCCGTGAGCTTCGTCATGGGGCGGCGTTCATCTGAGCTTCGCGCCGACCGATTTGAACACCTCATTTTCAACGGCGGTGATCGCTATCCCGCAGCAAAATCGGCTGAAGTCGTCTTGTATCTCGATAACGGCGAGGGCGAGTTCAATGCGTTTCTGGACTCCAATCAACCGATCCCTGAGATCACAATTGGGCGTAAGATTACGCCCAAGTCGTCGACCTACACATTCATGGGGAAGGCCTGCTCTCGTACCGAATTGGAACAGCTTCTCGAATCCGCCAAGATCGACTCCAACGGGCAACAGCTCATCGCCCAAGGTCGCATTACCGAGATCGTTCGTCGAACACCCAAACGCCGCCGCGAAATCATTGACGAAATCAGTGGCATCGCTGCCTATGATGAGAAGCGAGACAAAGCCATTTCAGAACTAAAGGATGTCAAGTCCAAGCTCAACACCCACCGAGTCATTCTCGCTGAGCGTAGAAGACGCTTGGTCGCATTGCAGACCGAGCGTGACGCGGCCATCGAATACCAAAAACTGACCGAGGAGCAGGTACAGATCCGGGACTCCATCGTTCACAAGCAGCGAGAGAAGACCGAGGCTAAGCTCAAGCAAGCCCAGGAAGAGCGCAAGGGCATGGACGAGCGAATTGCTGAATTGGAGACAGAGGTCGCACGCCTTGATCTGGCAGTCGAGAACAAGGAGTGGGAATTGGAAGGGATGCAAGAGAATCTCTCCGGAGACCACCAGATTTCCTTGGTCAAGGAAGTCGAGCGCATTCGATCCGACATCCTGCACAAGCGTGGCGAAGTCAACTTCAAGCGGCAGCAGATCAAGAATCTGGAAGAGATGATCGAAGAGATCACTCGCATGAAAGCACAGGAGATGACGCAAACGGCCACCGCTGGCGGGCAACGCGTCAATCCTGCTGTTCAGGCGTTACTTGAGCGCAAACGAGGCGGCGTGTATGGGACTGTTGCCTCCTTATCTACGCCGAAACCCGGCTTCGAAGTAGCGTTTGAAACTGCCGCTGGGGGAAGTTTTAGTGATCTGGTGGTCGACACACGAGAAACGGCGATCGAGTCCATCAACTATCTGAAGGAGAAACGCCTCGGAAGGGCACGGCTTCTTCCTTTGCGCAGGTTGGTCACCATGCGCAAGAGCTTGGCTTCTGCCGAGGCACTCAAGCTCCCTGGCGTCATTGACTATGTCATCAATCTCGTTGACTTCGATGACAAGTACCGCCGCGCATTTGAATACGTGCTCAGCGATACCATCGTTGCCGACAATCTTGAGGCGCTAAAGGGTGTCGATGGCGTGCGTGCTGTCACCCTCGACGGCGATATTCAAAGCAAGGGCGGCGCAGTCTCTGGTGGATATCGTCCCTCTGCGGGCAAGACCCCGAATGAACCTGCCAAAACCAAAGATACTGGATTCGACGTTACCCAGCGGAGACAGCAGATCTCCCGACTCCGCAAGGAGATCGACGACCTCGATGACCAGATCGCTGAGTTCGTCACGCGCTTGGAAACCGAAGAGAAACAGCTGTCTGAGCAGCAGGAATCTAAGGTCCGTGTTAAGGGCGAAGCGCTGACACGCAGCGGCGAATTGCATGCATTGCGGGAGAGTCGCCGGGAAGCTTATCAGGGACTAGAGAATCTGCGGCGCGCGCTCACGAGATACGAGCGGCAGGAAGCCGAGGCCCAAGCCGAGCTGGATGTGATTCAACCTGAGGCAAAGCGCGATCCTTCCGAGTTCATCGACGCGACCCTATCTGAGCTAGAGCGCAGGCTCAAGCAAAACGAGCACAAGCTTCGTCGATTGGAGCCCATCAACATGCGCGCAATCGACGAATACGATGCCTATGAGCAAGAATTCAAGCTATTCCGCGAGCGCGTCGATGCCTTGGAGAGAGAGAAGGTGGATATCGAACGCTTAATTGGGGAAATTGAGGATCGCAAGCGTCAGCGGTTCACAGAAACCCTGGTGGCCATCGATGTGGAATTTCGTCGCATCTTCCAGAAGTTGTTCGAAGGCGGAAGTGCTTCGTTGGAACTCGAAGTTGCCGGCGATATCTCTTCCGGGTTGCTGATTCGGGCGAATCCCCCAGACAAAGAGCCGCATATCATTGACTCTTTATCAGGAGGAGAGCAAACGCTAGTGGCAACTGCGTTTATTTTCGCATTGCAGGAATACCAGAAGGCCCCGTTCTTCATCTTGGACGAGGTCGATGCGGCATTGGACATGATGAACACGACGCGACTATCGAGGATGCTCAGTGACTATGCCAAGCGAATTCAGGTGATCGTTGTCTCGCACAATGAGGAAACTGTTCGTCACGCGGAGCGAGCGTATGGAGTGACAATGAAGAATGGTGTGTCAGAGATTCTGGCACTGGATCTTACGTAAGAAGGAGCAAGAGACTTGGAGATGGTTCGAGTCGCCGACATTCCTATTGAGGAATTGATTGGCGAAACCTGGGAAGGCGTACTGACGCGACTCACGTCCGACATGGATCCGTGGAATATCGATCTGTCGGAATTGGCTCGCCGTTATCGCGCCTATCTGCAAGCTCTCAAAGAAAACGACTTCGAGATCTCAGGACGCATGGTTCTGACGTGTTCCGTTCTTCTCCGTATGAAATCGGATGAGCTGTTGGCAATGGAATATCGCACGGATCGCGATGGCTTGGTTTCTGAGATCGAAGATGCGATTGAGCAAGAAGAGCTGCTTTGGGAAGAGCCGCCGAATCCCGACGATTTCTCCCTGCCCGTTCTCAGGCGTCCGCATCGACAAGTCACGCTCGGCGATCTTCGCACGGCTCTCACATCCGCGCTGAAGGTCAGCCGACGTAGAGCCGAAAGGCTGATTGATCATGTCGAAATGGAGGATTTCGATCCATTCGCCGGCTTCGAAATTGGTGGGCTCGACATTTCTGATCGTCTTCAATCGTTGCTTACAAGGATCAAGAATTTTCTTTCCGGCAGACGCGTTCTCAGCTTCTTCAGACTCCTGGAAAAGGGAGACAAAGAGGAGCGAGTTCAGAGATTCTTCGAAATCCTGCATCTGGCAGCCAGCGGCGATATTGAGTGCAGTCAGAGTGAATTCCTCGGGGATATTCTCATCAAACTAGAAGCTGTCGACTAGGGTCTGCCATTGAATTCGAATGACATGACAACACACGGCCACCATCCGCGAAACGACCTCGCCCTTGCTGAAGCAGCCTTGTTTCTTGCACCACAGCCGCTCACTCGCCGTGGACTCGCCAAAATCCTCGGAGGGGTCGCACAGGCCTATGTCGATCAATTGCTGGAGGATCTCAAAGAGCGGTTCGAAGATCCAAGCCGCGGCATCGAACTTCATATAGAAGACGGGCGCGCCCAGTTTCGAGTCAAATCCGCCTACGTCAATGAGGTGGCGCATCTCGCGCCACAGCATGACATTCCAAGACAAGAGCTGCGCACATTGGCGGTCATTGCCTACAACCATCCCATGACGCAAGCCAACTTGATCAAGATCCGTGGCAACAAAGGATACAAGCACGTGCAAGAGCTTCTCGAACGCAATTTGATCACCTCCGAGCCTCACGGGAGAACTACGCTACTTCATGTGACCAGGGATTTCCTTCGTCATTTTGGGCTCAACAGCGTCGATGAATTCCGGTTCCACTTTCCCACAGCAGCTGAGGAGAATGCCGAAGCATTGGCTCGCGGAATCCAAATGGATGATGATGACGAAGACGGCGCTGTTGCCCATGGAGAAAGCGAGCGGCTAGACATAGCGACAGATACGATGTCGACCGACGACGACTCCGACACGTCTGCCCATGAGCTAGCGAACCCTGTTCACCGTGAGAACTCGGATCATTCGTTGACCCCATCCGAGTCAGAGAATGACACGGACGATGAACCCTACATAAAGCCATCAGAGGAGGTAGAACATGGATAAATGGGAATGCACAGTTTGCGGCTACATCTATGACCCTGCGGTTGGTGATCCAACTACGGGCGTCAAGCCGCGCACAGCCTTTGAGGATCTTCCCGAGGACTGGACCTGCCCCGAATGTGGCGCAACGCCAGATCTTTTCGAACAAATCTAGGCCTTTAGCGTGACAATCCGCTCGAAACGCTCGGGCGGATTGTCACTTGCTAATACCATACCAATTCGGTAGGATTTGCTTCGGTGATGGCAATGAACAAGAACGTTTATCTCGACAATAGCGCGACGACCCCCGTGGCCCCTGAAGTCCTTGAGGCCATGATTCCGTTCTTCCAATCCCGTTATGGAAATGCCTCCAGCCTCCATTCAGAAGGACGCGATGCGCGGCGAGCGGTGGAGGAGAGTCGTGCCCTGATCGCCGAACATCTCAAAGTGCATCCCAGTGAAATCGTATTCACATCCGGGGCTACTGAAGCAGACAATCTGGCTCTTCTGGGAACCGCTCTCCGCTCAACGGGTGGACATCTTATCACGTCCAGGATTGAGCATGATGCCGTCCGCCACTCAGCCGATTGGCTTGCCTCTCGTGGCTACGATGTGACCCTTCTTGAAGTGGACGAGTTCGGCCGAGTCAGTGCGGATGACGTTCGAGAGGCAATCCGCCCCGATACGATGCTCGTATCCGTCATGGCAGGAAACAATGAAGTCGGCACGATTCAGCCGATTCGTGCGATTGGGGAGATTTGCAGGGAACGAAGCGTCCCCTTTCATACCGACGCCGTTCAGGCCTATGGCAAGATTGAGCTGCCCATGGATGTGATCGATATGCTATCGGTGTCTGCACACAAATTGCATGGCCCCAAGGGAGTTGGCTTTCTCTATGTTCGCAAAGGGACAAAACTCACTCCCTTGCTTCATGGCGGTGGACATGAGCACGGGCGTCGATCAGGCACAGAAAACGTACCTGGAATTGTGGGATTGGGAGTGGCCACCCAGATCGCGTTTGAGGAGCGTGACCGAGTCACGCAGAGGATGGAGGGATTTCGCGAATACCTCATCCAAGAAGTACTCAAGCTCCCAGCTACAAGACTCAATGGCCATCCCACAGAGAGTCTGCCCCATATCGCCAACTTCAGTTTTGAGGCCATCGAGGGAGAGAGCCTCATCATGAAGCTGGACGAACACCACATCGCGACATCCACAGGCTCAGCTTGCTCATCGCCCAATCTGGAACCAAGCCACGTCTTGGTAGCATTAGGCGTTCCGCTCTCCATGGCCCATGGGAGCCTGCGCGTTAGCACGGGGAGGCAGACGATGCAGGATGATATCGATGCACTGCTGAAGGCATTGCCCATCGTCGTGCAGGAACTGCGAGACATGTCGCCGTTCAAGGTAGGAGGATAAATGTATACCGAAAAAGTCATTGATCACTTCCGAGAACCTCACAACCGGGGGAAGATGGAAAACTACTCCGCGGTCGGCAAAGTTGGCAATATCGTCTGCGGCGACGTGATGTGGCTCTATATCAAGGTCGACAAGAACGACGCCGGCCAGGACATCATCACGGATATTTCGTGGGAAACCTTCGGCTGCACAGCAGCCATAGCTACGTCGTCAATGGTTTCAGACATAGGCAAAGGAAAGACGATCGAAGAAGCGATTGCTGTGACTAATCAGGATGTCGCCAGCGAACTCGGTGGGCTTCCTCCAATCAAGATGCATTGTTCGGCGCTGGCAGCAGATGCATTGAACGAAGCGATTTACGCCTACTTGATCCAAGAGAAGCGCAGCATTCCCGAAGCACTCCAGAAACGTCACGACCACATTGCCAAGGAGATGGCCCAACTCGAAGAGCGCTATGCTGCCTTCACAGAAAAGGGGAACTCGAAGCCTAGAGGTTGCGAGTAGGCAACAGACATGAATCTGACCAAGAAATCGAGCTACGGACTCATCGCTGCCCTGGAGCTGGCACGCCATTCGCAGGCATCTCCCCAATCAGCCACTGCAATCGCAGAGCAATACTCTCTTCCCGTATCGTTTATCGAGAAGATCCTGCACGAATTGCGACATGCCGGAATCATTCGCTCCAAGCAGGGTCGCGCTGGCGGATATTACCTTGCCCGGTCTCCCGAACAGATCTCTGTTCGCGATGTTCTTGAGGCGCTTGGGGAATCCCTGGATTTGGTCGGATGTTTGAACTCGGAATCCCACTGTGATCTGACCGATTGCTGCCCAACGCAAAGTGCGTGGCGCCACATTGACACGCGATTCAAGGGACTGCTGGATTCGCTGTCGCTTCAATCGTTGCTCCATTCAGACGCCGGGTTCGGAAAATCATCGTGAATCATCGTGGAAGCATCTACTGAAGGTGTTTTTAGCCCATTCGCGTAATGCACATTACCGACAGGGCTCTGATCTTTGTGATATAGTCGGCGCGAGAAAGAACCCCCTCATCTTTTTCACCACCCGGAGTGGGCGGCCGAGCGACAAGCACGGCCGCCTACCATTTTCAGGATCCAATTCCCATCGACAGAAGCCGATGCAGCAGATAAATGCCGCTAACCAGCACAGGAAACAGGATAATCAATGAGAGCGTCACCGGATAGAACGACAAAGTACTGCGGTTCATTTTCCCGGGCCACGAAAACCCTTCAGCAAAAAGCACTTCAACAGGAGAAATCCCAAATTCCCAGGGCGATCGCTCCCCATCAATGAGGGCGACAAGTGCCACAAACGGAGAATCCTCAAGCGCGCGGCGCCGTAGTGCCGTGAATAGGCCAATGTAGGCAACGGCTATAGTCCAAAGCAATGGGGTTCCCCTGCTGCTCGCCACAAGATTGAACAGACTGTGAGTGCCTGCAGCAGTCAGAAAAGCACCGGCAAACCATCCACCACGCCCCTTCACTGATCGGCACATTCCCCAGCCGATGAAGAATCCGGCGATCGCGTCGAACAAGACGTGATCGGGGAATGATCGGGCATACGCCATGAATCGGAAGACCTCGATGAAGTGACTGGAATCACCTGCAATCCAAGAGGGATAAGTGTTACCGAAGATGTACCAGAAATCTTCATAAATGGCGAAGCCGACGCCAAGGATCCCGAAATGAACGGCATAGTCCAACGGTTCGATCAAGCTTGGATATCCTAGCCGTCCGACAGTGATTGCGAACAGGGACAGTTTCACAGATTCTTCTATCAGCGGCGCGACCAGGACAGCTCCAACAAGACCGTCTGGCTTCAGTCCGGGGATCCATCGATCAATCACAAGGACTGGCACAACAGCCAGCATTCCTACAGCGAATGTCGTGAGGATCGGAACCAAAGGAAGTCGTCGCAGCGGATGGCTGCGGTACAGCAGAGCGATGTAGATCATTGACAATGCCGATGAGAGATAGGCCGATTGAAGAAACAGCTGCATGCCGCCTCCGATGCAGAGCCCGGGTTCAGACAGGCTACGCGCACGCCCTCCGACTAGAAGAATCGCACAGCGTAATGAAAGTAGAAATAGAACGCGGGCAAGGCAAACAGCAACCCATCGATGCGATCGATGGCTCCACCGTGACCCGGTAGGAACGTGCCAGTATCCTTAACGCCAGCCGCTCGTTTCAGTTTGGAAGCGAACAAATCCCCCAATTGCGCAGCGCAACCCACAAGTACCCCGGCAATCAGCAGATGCACGAATCCGTCCCAGAAGACGAGATTCCGCCATACAGGCGAGAACGTAGCACCGACGATTCCTCCCAGCACAGCAAGGATGAATCCTCCGACAACGCCTTCCCACGTCTTGTTGGGGCTAACGTTTGGGAACGCCTTGTGCCTTCCCAAGGATTTGCCAACGAAGTACGCACCGGCGTCATAGCCCCAAACCATGAGCAAGACAACCAGCGCATTCACAGCTCCCACATGCGGTTTCTGCCCAGGACTCCCCAGGTAAATGAGCTGGAAATAGTGCAATAGCCACGGAATGTAGAGCAATCCAAAAACGCCAGCCGCGGCTTGGATGAGGCCCGTGAGATGCGGCATAGCGCCAAGATAGCGTAGAACCTGATAGGCGATCGCGCACATCATCACAACGTCCGCGTACTTCGCTTGGAAGAAGATGAGGCTCAGCGTAAGTACAGGCACCCAGATGAGAAACTCAGGCGCAGCAAGCGAGATTCCCAGCTTCTTCATCAGCTGCAGATACTCGACCGATGCCAAGTAGGCAACGACCATGATCACCAATCCGACAATCCACTGCACTTCGAACCGAGCCCCAACGTACAAAACGATGAAAATGACAGCCATGGCAGCGGCAGCACTCGCAAGTCGGCGCAGCAGATTCACCAAGTCACTCGCCTCCTACAGAACCGAATCGTCGGTCACGCTTCTGAAACTCCCCTAGTATCTTCGTGAACTCCTCAGGAGTAAAATCGGGCCACAACGTGTCGGGGAACGCAAGTTCCGCATAGGCCGCTTGCCAGAGCAGGAAATTGGAGAGGCGCTGCTCTCCACTCGTGCGAATGATGAGATCAGGATCAGGGATGCCTGCCGTGTACAAGTTGGCCTCGAAGTTCTCTGGCGTGACTTCCGCTTCAGATAGCTCTCCACTGGCAACGGCCTGAACCATCAGCTTGCACGCCCGGAGGATTTCCTGTTGCGCTCCGTAATTAATGGCGATGGTCAGAGTCAATCCTTCGCCTGCCGCCGTCTCAGCCGTCACATATTCCACGGCTTCGCGTGTTTCTTGCGGAACGCGGGCGACGTCCCCAGCGATGCGAAGGCGTATGCCTCCACGCTTCAGATCAGGCAGCTTCTCGATCGCAAACTGCTTAAGTAGGCCCATAAGCGCATCGACTTCTTGCTTGGGCCGCCGCCAATTCTCTGCCGAAAAGGCGTACAAAGTGAGAAATCGCAAGCCAAGGTCGCTGGCAGCAAAACGTATCAGTCGTTCAGCAGCCTGCGCACCTGCGAAATGCCCCTCGGTTCGAGACAGATTGCGCTGCTGTGCCCATCGCCCGTTCCCATCCAGGATGATGGCCACATGCTTGGGCAAGCCAGCGCGCTTTAGTTCCTCGATCGAGTCGTTCACATTCCCTCCATCAGCCTTCGCCTCGCGGCTGCAACGACAGTCAGTGATCCGGTGATCACGAGCACGTCCTCAGGGTTTGCATGCGCAAGCCATGCTTGGATCCCCTCAGCAATGGTATGGTACGCAGTGATGTGTTGGAAAGCCCCCCTGGCCTTCTCAACAAGTCGATCCATCGGAAGTGCGCGCGGACTGTCTGATACGCACAATCCAATCGAGGAGAAAGCTGTCTTCAGAATCGACAGCGCTGCATCGACGTCCTTGTCACCCAGGACGCCATAGAGAAGAAACCGATGCTTGGGATCGGGCACAAGCTCACTCATATCCGCCGTAAGAACCTTCATCGCCGCCTCGTTGTGCGCGCCATCGAGAAGGATCGTGGGCGATTGCCGAACGACTTCCATGCGTCCCGGCCAGAAGACGGCACCAAGTCCCGCGAGGATGGCCTCATCCGGAATGTTCCATCCACGTGCACGCAACGTACGAATCGCACCCAATACAAGGCGTAGATTGTCACCCTGCGCTGAGCCAATGAGCGGAATACGGATGCGGCGAAGCGGTTGATCCCAGTTCACATCGTAGATGGAGGCATCCCAATCGCGCGACACACGCGTCACTGCAATGTCATCCACAAGCGTCAGAATCGCCCCCACGGCCTCGCATTCCGCTCGAACGATTTGGAGGACGGATTCAGGCAACCCCGCCGTCAACATAGGCTGTCCTGCCTTGGCAATGCCTGCCTTCTCCCATGCGATCTTCTCCACTGTATCTCCCAGGATGGCCTGATGATCCAAAGTAACGTTGGTCAGAATCGCCAACTCGGGACAGATCCCATTGGTGGCATCAAATCGGCCGCCCAGCCCGACTTCAATGACGCTGATATCCGCATGCGAACGCGCAAGAACGTCGAATGCTATGGCAGTGATGATCTCGAATTGACTTGGGACGTCAGCAAGCAACTGGAGAAGCGGGATCAATCGCTCGACGGCATCCGTCAGGTCAGCTTCAGAGATCCATTCACCGTTCAGGGCAATGCGATCTCGAAAATCGATGAGTTCCGGCGACGTAAACCGCCCCACCTTGAGTCCCGCTGCACGCAGAACGGCGTCCAGCATGGCGACGACTGAGCCTTTGCCGTTGGTGCCACCGACGTGAATCGTCGGATGGGCGAGTTGAGGCCTCCCAAGCGCATCAAGAAGTCGCTCGATTCGTTGCAGGCCCGGCTTGACCTCGAATCGTGGGAAACGATCAAGGTACTGCCGGGCCTGTTGATAGGTCATCTATCCTCCAAGGGAGGCCAGATTCGCTTCCAAACGCTCTTTCTTCTGCGCGAACTCGTCACGTTTGCCGTGCTCTTTCTCAACGACATCCGCTGGCGCTCGCTTCAGGAATTGCTCGTTGGCCAGCTTCGCTGTCACTTGAGCCAAATCCTTGCAGACAACGACAAGCTCAGCCTGCAAGCGAGCCTTTTCTGCCCGCACGTCGATCATGTCCGCCACATCCACGAACAGCTCCCCACACGAGAGGATCTTGCGCGCTGAGCCTTCAACGGCCTCAAGTCGCTCGCCAATCGACCAATCCTCAGTCCCAGTCAATGCCATCACTGCGCCGAGATTGGCCTTCAGGACGTCGACCAACGAGGCTCCAGATACGGCGAGTGTTGCCGAGAGCTTCGCCTTTGCCGGGACATTGAGATCGGCTCGAATGGTGCGAATGCCGGTAATCACTTCTTGCAGCGCCTCCATCTCACGCTCGGCATCTTCATCGCGAGCGCCTGCCTCTGGATAGGCAGCACGGCATACGGACTCAGGCTCTTCACCCAACACCTGCCAAATCTCTTCGGTGATAAATGGAACCATGGGGTGCAATAGCTTGATGATGTCCCTCAGTACGGTGTACAGCACACCCTTAACTCCGTCATCAGGGCTATCCTTCAGCCGTGGCTTGATCAGTTCGACATACCAGTCGCAGAAGTCATGCCACACGAAGCTGTAGACGGCCTCTGCTGCCAGATTGAAGGTGTATGCGTCCAAGTGCTCGCAAACGGTAGTCGTGGCCTCTGACAGCCTCGACAAGATGAAGCGATCCTCTAGCTTTTCGATTGTCTCGGGCAGTTCGGGGCGCTCATGACCCAGGTGCATCAGTGCGAAACGGGTGACATTCCACAGTTTGTTGAGGAAGTTGCGCGCATCGTCCAGCTGCGTGGTCGGCGTCCGCATGGTTCGCCCCTTGGACGTTGCATGGGCGAGAGCCAATCGAAGTGCATCGGCGCCGTATTCGTCCATCAGTTCGATGGGATCGACACTGTTGCCTTTGGATTTGCTCATCTTCTGACCTTGAGCATCGACAATGAGGGGTGTGATGTAGACGTTCTTGAACGGAACCTCGTGCATGAAGTGTAGCGATGCCATGATCATGCGAGACACCCAGAAGAACAGGATGTCGAATCCAGTCAACAGGAAATCCGTGGGGAAGAACGTCTTCAGATCCTCGGTCTCCTCGGGCCAACCCATGATAGAGAACGGCCATAGCCAAGACGAGAACCACGTATCGAGTACGTCTTCATCTTGCCGCAATGTCACAATTCGTCCGTAATGTGTTTCGGCTTGGGCGGCTGCGTCCTCATCCGAGTGGGCAGCAAAGGCATGATCATCCGGACCGTACCAGATGGGAATACGATGCCCCCACCACAGTTGGCGCGAGATACACCAATCGCGGATATCTTCCAGCCAATCGAAGTACAGCTTGGACCAACGCTCAGGAATAAACTGAATGCGGCCATCCTTCACTGCACCGATCGCGGACTCGGCCATTTCCTTCATACGAACGAACCACTGGGTGGAAATCAGAGGCTCGATCGCCGTGGAACAGCGCTCGCAGTGGCCGACTGAATGGCGATAGGGAACCATCTTCTCAAGCAACCCGTCAGCCTTCAGCCGCTCAACGACCGCCTTCTGAGCTGTTGCACGATCCATACCAGCAAATGGCCCACCGTTCTCATTGATCGTGCCATCCCCATTGAGAATGTTGATCGATGCGAGCCCGTGCGCCTTGCCGATTTCAAAATCGATAGGATCATGAGCTGGCGTGATCTTCAGCACGCCGGTTCCGAATTCAGGATCAACTTGTGCCGCGCCGACAATGGGCAACACGCGATCGAGAATGGGCAGGCGTGCGTTCTTCCCAATCAAGTGCGCGAATCGCGCATCTTCAGGGTTGACGGCAATGGCCGTATCCCCAAGCATCGTCTCAGGACGCGTGGTGGCAATGATCACATGGCCGCCATCTTCCAGCGGATAGCGAATGTAGTACAGCCCGCCATCGACGTCCTCGTGTTCCACTTCCAGATCCGAGACGGCTGTCTCGCAACGCGGGCACCAGTTCACCAAATAGGCACCGCGATAAATGAGATCCTCGTTGTACAGCTTGACGAACACCTCGCGCACAGCGCGCGACAAGCCGTCGTCTAGCGTGAACCGCTGGCGTGACCAATCGCACGAACACCCAAGCGCCTTCAGTTGCTCAATAATCTCCGAGCCATATTTCTCTTTCCAATCCCACACACGCTGTACAAACGCCTCGCGCCCCAAGTCATGACGGCTCACGCCTTCTTTGGCTAGCTGTTTTTCCACCACATTTTGGGTGGCAATACCGGCATGATCCGTTCCCGGGAACCAGCAGGCTTCTTTGCCCTTCATTCGCTGATAGCGAATGACCAGATCCTGAAGCGAGTTGTTGAGGGCATGGCCCATGTGCAGCCGCCCAGTGACATTGGGTGGCGGAATGACGATGGAGAATGGAACCTTGCTAACAGCGCCGGTGGCCGCGCGGAAGAATTGACCCTCTTCCCAAAAGCGATGAATCTTCGCCTCGACCTCTGCCGGCTGATAGCGTTTCGACAGTTCCATGATGTCCTCCATGCTTCCGATTTGTGGCTTGTATCAGGGAGCCACGTGCCCCTTCGTTAGAACCTAAAGCCAATCCTTGATCGTCATCTCGTAGTCGTACAATTCGCCCTCATCGAAGAATAGGACAAGCTCTCGCTGTGCAGACGCGGGTGAATCCGAGCCATGTACTAGATTCTTGGTGAAATTGATGCCCAAATCGCCGCGAATCGTCCCCGGCGCCGCAGCTTGAGGATTCGTCGTTCCCATCATCGCACGTACGACGTCCACCGCATGGTCGCCCTCAATGGCAAGCGCAATCACTGGCGAAGACGTGATGAAATCACGAAGCATCGGGTAGAACGGCTTCTCGACGTGCTCTTGATAGTGACGGGCAGCCAACGCCTCGTCCACTTGCAGCATCTTCATCCCGGCAATCTTGAATCCCCTGCTCTCAAATCGTGAGATGATGTGGCCCACATGGCCCCGCTGCACGGCATCCGGTTTGCACAATACCAATGTTCGTTCGTTTGCCATGGCTCCTCCTACAGTTTGCGGATGTATCGGCCACCCTCGGCCTCGTCAATCAAGTTCTCTAATTGAAGAAGCAGAAGGATATGCGACGCCTCAGTCGGTGAGAGATCCGCCCGGGCAATGATATCGTCCATGTGGACGGGTTCAAGAGAAATGAGCGCATATACGGCTGCTTCGGCCTCACCAAGGTTCAATCCGGCATCCGCGTCTTCACTGGAAACTCGATCGCGCTTGACGCGCAAGTCGGGGTATTCGTCAAAGATGTCGTCGACTGAATCGACCAGTGTCGCTCCTTGCTTGATGAGTCGATTCGAGCCAGCCGATGTCAGGCTGTTAATGTTGCCTGGAACGGCAAATACATCGCGGCCCTGTTCGAGCGCACACCGCGCCGTAATCAGCGATCCACTTCGCTCAGGGGCCTGAATGACCAACACCCCCCTCGACAAGCCCGACAAGATGCGATTCCGCTGAGGGAATGTCCATTTGGCAGGTCGGCTCCCCATCGGATACTCCGACATAACGACGCCTGTTTCCACGATACGTTCGTAGATCGGCTGATTGCTCTTGGGATAGGGATAATCAATGCCGCATCCCATCACGGCGACAGTGAATCCGCCCACATCGAGCGTGCCTTGATGGGCAGACGCATCAATGCCTGATGCCAATCCACTGACAATGATGAACCCTTTGAGGGCCAGCTGCGAGGCAAACTTACCGGCAATCATCTTCCCATAGCTGGTGCTGCGACGGGTGCCGACAATGGCAATGGCCCGCGACGAGTCAATCGTCTGCTCCCCGCGCACGTAAAGTGCCATCGGCGGATCGTCGATTTCTCGCAGCAGAGGGGGGTAGTTCTCATCCACCAAGGTGACGATGTGAACGGCCTTGTCTTCTGCCTTGGCCATCTCTTCATCAACGGCCTTTTCGGATCGTCCCGATGCAATTGCTTCCCCGAGCACACGTGATCCAAAGACTTGGGCAAACGCAGACGCAGGAGCATTCCAGATTTCTTCAAAGGACTTAAACCGGCTGAACAGCGCCTGAGTCCGCTTTGGCGTCAACTGAGGAATGAGGTTCAGTCCAATGAGGCATTCGCGATCCGTGTAATTCATGATGGCAAGACTATAACCCGCTACCTGGCCTCGTCAATCGTTCAAGCTCGTTGTGCCTCAAAACAGGATGCGCTACCATGGCCGCGATCATGCCATTTCTAGGATTCGCGTTGCTGTTTTTGGAGCTCTTCTTGCTGATCGTCGTCAGCCAGGCAATCGGTTTCGGCGTCGTGTTCGCTGAAATCGTGCTGACAGTATTTGCTGGATTGTCTCTTATGCGATTCGCCGGTCGAACCGCGTTCCAGCCCGCACAGTTGATTGGTGTGTTCCTGCATGGCCTTGGATCCGGGTTCTCCATGAAGCTGCCCATTCAGCAGTTGCTGTTCGGCAGTCTGCTGCTCATCATCCCCGGATTCGCCACCGATATCTTGGGCATTGTGTTCATCGCCCGCTATTTCCTCACACGCGGCTCAGCCCCTCAATCGTCTGAGGAGCCGGGAGCTATCGACGTCGAATTTGACGTCCGTGACGACAACGAAATCGAGTAATGGGCCAAATACGCAAACCCGACACAGCCGGCCAGCCAGATGCCAAGCATTGGCTTGACAGACCACTCCACAAACGGCACGTGCGCCAGCCATAAGACAATCCCTTGAAGTCCTCTCAGTAGAAGAGCAAAGGGCACAATCATTTTCGTGAATAGGGGTGTTGCTGAGATCAAAACAGACAGCAGCCCTGCCCACAGCGAGAGGGCTGCCAGTGGAACAGCGACGAGATTGCTGAGTATTGACAAAGGATGAAATGCCTGAAAGTGCCAGGCAATGGCTGGTGCAGCGCCTGCTTGAGCAGCTACAGATACGATGAGCAATCGAAGCACCCATTGATACCCTCTCCACATCTTCGTGTTCTTCAGCGCTTGTGAACACTGTGTTCCCCAACCGGATGGCAAGAAGGCGAAGAGAATGGATCCTGTCGCCGCCATGGTCAGCTGAAAGCCGGAATCAAACAGGGCACCGGGCCGGATGATCAGAATGGCTATCGCGGCAGCTGCCAAACCATTGATGGGATGAATCCAGCGCCGCAGGATGACGCCGCAATCCGCCAGCACACTCCCCAGTGCGAGGAACGCGAACAGCCATCCCGCACGCACCAAACTAACGCGCGGTCCGACCACGGTCAACGCGAGCAAAACAAGCATCCCCACCAGAGGATAGGCAAGGCGTGGCCGCAGCCCCATCCGCCGCAATCCCCACCAGGCGCCGCCAAGAAACACGCCCAAGTGAAGGCCAGATACAGCCAGCAAGTGCATAAGCCCAGTTCGAGAGAACGCCTCTTCTATATCCACAGCCAATGCAGAGCGATCGCCGAGCATCAGGCTTTGAGCCATTCCCGCCAAACGTGGAGGCAGCGCGTCACGAAGCCGCTGCAGAAGTCGTTGTCGCAAGCAGTCACCCCAATGCCACAAGGAACGACTGGCTTGATCAAGGCAACCCACCTCATCTGCGAACAAGCTGGCGAAGATGTTCTGGCGAGCCAGATAGGCGGGATAATCGAAGCCCTCAAAGGCAGTCGGAAGCTGCGTGCGCCCTCGCACAACGACCCGATCGCCGTAGTGCACTGCACCCAGTGGAAAATTGCAGGGCCAATGAACGACCAAAGATCCAGGCAAGTCATCCGGTGCCAGAGTGAACGAAATGGATGCCTCGCCCACATCTGGGTAGCTCACCACCGTGCCCGACACCTCTCGCAACCCGGGCGCTCGGCGAAGAAGCCAATCTGGAAATTGCGGGACTGATGACTCCCGGTACATACCGATCATGCAAACGGCGACCAACAATCCCGCCATGCGAACCCATCGTGGCACCACCCGGGCGACAACCACAATCAAGAGAACGCAGACCATGGCGCCCCACAGGACGACAACAGTCGATATCGTGAGATAGGAAGCAATCGCGATTCCCAATCCCAAGCTCAAGGCGATCCAAACCATTGCATAGGTCATGATGTCCTGCATGATCCTATCTTGGATGCATTGCCTTTGACCAATCGGCTGGATACAATGATGGACGTTGATCATTGACAATTGGGGGTGACTGGCTTCGACGGATTCTCTGAAGGAAGGTTGCAAGCGGAGCATCTCGCGATCTCCTTAAACTTGCGGGAAAAAACAACAACTGCGAACAATTACGCATTTGCTACGCCGTCCCTAAACTAGGGATAGCCGCCCGATAAGACTACCTCGCGAGTCTTGTCCTGGCGTCGACAAAGCGGGTATATCGCGGTAAAAGGCTTCCGACGCCGCGAAGAACTCTAGGAAGATCGATTCGCATAACCTAGTCCACAAGGGTGTGCGCTTCAAAACTAAAATGTGGAACTAAGCTTGTAGACGCTGACCCAAGGGGTTTTCGGACGCGGGTTCGACTCCCGCCACCTCCACCAGATCCTAGTCCAAAGATGGCGAGGTTCTCTTCGCCGTCTTCTTTCAACATCGTCCTAATGTCACGATTCTCCGATTCTGCTTTGTGGTTCGTCCAACGATGAACCCCAGAAGGCTTGGAAGCCTTCGATCCCGGTTTGGAGCAAACTGATCAGCGCAGACGGCTGTAGGTTGACATCTGGAAGTTGGCTTGGCTCGACCCAGAGGAATTCGAGATGAGGCTCGAGCGATGTTGGCGGCGCGTCGGAAACTAGCCCCTCGATTTCTACTTCGAAAAGCAGATTGATCTCGTGATTCGTCAATGTATCTTCGGGCCAAGCATGCTCAACCGCTCCCAGGAAACGTTTGATCGTTGGACACACTCCAAGTTCCTCTTGGATCTCTCGAACAAGGGCCTGCTTCGCGCTTTCGCGCTTCTCAATATGCCCACCCGGAAGGAAGGTATTGTTCGCTCCGATCTGATGCACAAGCAGGATCATCCCATCTACGATCACAACTCCGCGAGCAAGGTAGTGAAACACGATTCGCTCTTCCATACGCCGAGTGTACGGGAGCCGCAGGTGTCTGCACCAGACGGAACGCGCTCCGAAAGGTTCTCCACTCAGACCTGCCACATCCGCTCGACATGCAAGAACCCGCCGGATTGGCTCCGGCGGGTTCCTCTGTTTTGGCTACTCGTCTTCGGGTTTCGGTTGGGTCAAGAAGGTAAGGTCCAGCTCCCGAGGCGGGAAGGGGGGAGACCCGAAAACACTGTAGGTGTTCCCGTCTTTCTCGCCTGGACCCGGGATAGTATTAGCCCAGCCGGTGATCGTGCCATACCCCTCTTCACTGAGTGGAGCAGACTGAGATCCAATTCTTGCTTCAAGCGCACAGGCTCCATAGCTCACTTCCATTCCTTGTGAGTTTCGAAGAATTCTGCTGTTGATCATGTGCAGTTCAGAGGCAACACCGGCTCCAACAGAAACTCCCGTGCCTTGGTTGTCGCGGATGTCGCAATTATCCAGCTCTAGTCGGCTGCACCAGAACTGAATCACGTGGCTTGATGGCGGCGAGTTTTCAATCACACAATCACGGAGCGTAGCAAATGCCCCGAAATGCAGAGTAATCGCCATTTCAGTGCGATTGAATCGGCATGCTTCGGCAGTAATAACCGCCGCATTTGTGACGTACAAGCCAGCATCGCTGTCCTCCACCAAGACATCAAACAGAGTTACGTTGCATGCCCCATCGACGGCAATGGCAACAGCAGAGTTGCGAAAGACAACCCCTCGAACCGATACATCAATGGGGGCACTTGAGGAAACCTCAATCGATGCTCGCCACAGCAATCCTTCGAGAATCGTCCTTCCCAGTTCGGGCAATCCATTGGGTGCATGTGAAGCCGCTACGATGTTGACATTCTTATTGACGACCAGTGCCTCTCTGTAAACTCCAGCTGGGATGTAGACAGTCCCTCCATCTGGAACACGGTCGAGGGCAGCCTGGATTGACTCCCCTGCGTCCACCCAGATCTCACGCAGTGGGAACAA
>JAHITR010000186.1 GCA_018817505.1 Candidatus Bipolaricaulota bacterium
GAGTCGATTAACCCGTTGTTCGACGTTGAAGTTGTCGGTCTGGAATGGGCAAGCTTCCTTCCCGCTTTCCAGTCCAACCAAATTCCGCTGTATCGAAGCGGTTGGGGTGCAGACTACATCCATCCTTACAACTTCATTCAGCCCTACTATCACTCTCAGGGTAACTTCATGAACCCGCAGGGATTCGGTACGCCTGAAATCGACGCGAAGATCGCCGAGATCGGCGCGACGGCTGATACGGCCGAACTGAATCGTCTGTGCATTGAAGTCCAGCAGTGGGCCCTCGATGGCGCTTACACCATTCCGATGGTCGATCCGACCGGACGGTATTGGGAGCGCACTTGGGTCAACGGCGTTACCTTCCACTCAATGGGCGCAAGCTCCGGGAACTTCAAGCTCTACGCTGTCTACAAGGCCGAAGATGGTCCTGGGTTCATCGTGGACAGCATCCTCTTCCCGAACATGCAGGTCCAACAGTGGTAGAAGCTAGCAACTGCTAGTTCTATTTGGCTAACCGAACCATCGAGGAGGAGAGAACCCCTCTCCTCCTCGACTTTAAGTCGGATCACCCAGATAGGAATTCAATATGAAGAGTGAAAGAGCGCGTATCGAGGAGGAGAAGCTGACGTGCTAACGTATATTCTTCGCCGCTTATTGATGCTGCCAGTTGTTCTTATTGGCGTGACGCTACTTATCTTTGCCCTTCTACAGCTTCTCAGTCCCTTCTCTCGCCTTGCCATGTTCATCACGGATCCAAGTCAGTTGAAACAGGGCCCTGAGCAACTGCAAATGATGGTCGAAGCGTTGGGTCTTGATGACCCGATCCCACTTCAATACTGGCGTTGGCTCAAGCAAGTGGCGCACGGAGACCTTGGCTGGTCTGAATCTGGACGCCAACCCGTGATGAGTGCCCTCAAGTCGCGACTTCCAGGAACCCTAGAGTTGGCCTTACTTGCCGTCATTCCGGTCATTTTTGGTGGCATCTGGTTGGGCAAGCTGACGGCTGTACATCAAAACGGGCCAATCGATCACATTGGGCGTGTTGTCGCAATTGTTGGATGGTCTTTCCCAACGTTTGTTTTTGGATTGCTCGCAATTATGATCTTCTATGGCGTTCTGGGTTGGTTCCCGCCTGGGCGCATCAGCATTACCGGACTTCGAATCGTCACGTCCGATGCATTCAAATCTTATACCGGGATGTACACGATCGATGGAATTCTAAACGGCAACTGGTTCGTGGTTGGAGATGCACTTCGCCATTTGATCATGCCGGTCATCTCACTCGCCTACCTGAGCTGGGCAATGATCATGCGCGTCATGCGTTCAAGCATGCTGGAAGCGATGCGCCAAGATTATGTCACCACTGCGCGCGCCAAGGGCCTCAAAGAGAAGATCATCATCAACAAACACGCCCGACGGAACGCGCTACTCCCGGTGACGACCATCGCTGGGACCATGTTCGCTGGCCTGATGGGAGGCGTCGTCATCACCGAAACCGTCTTCAATAGACCGGGTCTCGGGCGATTTGCGGCATCGGCCGCAACACAGTTGGACATCCCTTCGGTCCTTGGGTTTGCGCTGTTCAATGGCATTGTTTTCGTCCTCATGAACCTGATCGTCGACGTCCTTTACGCGTACTTCGATCCACGCGTGAGATTGGAGTAGTGATAGAACGATGTGGGTATTGAAACAACTCCTCACCCGACCGCTGTCGGCTGTTGGGTTCTTGCTACTTTTCGCATTCGTCGTGGTTGCAGTCATTGCACCATGGATTGCTCCTGCGCAATACGCGAACAATCCGTATCGCATACCGAGAGACGGATACTGGGCTGAACCGAAACCACCGAGCGCTGAACACATCCTCGGGACTTCTGAAGGCCAGTACGATATTTTCTACGGCGTAGTTTGGGGAACACGCACCGCATTCCGTGTGGGAATCATCGTTACGCTGTCAGCGTGCCTCATTGGGATGACCATTGGATCCATCGCCGCCTACTATGGGGGGATCGTCGATGAGATACTGATGCGCATCGTAGATATCTTCTATACGTTGCCATTCCTCGTCGCAGCCATGGTACTCACAGTCGTCCTGGGGCGTAGCTTGGGTAACTCGATGATCGCTCTCACCTCGTTCACGTGGATGGGCTATGCACGTGTGCTACGCAGTGAGATCCTGCGCATCAAGGAACTCGACTACTCGCAGGCAGCAAGGTCCATCGGAGCGGGCAACTTCCGCATCCTATTGCGCCACATCATTCCCAATGCGCTCTATCCCGTGTTCGTCATGGTATCGATGAACATCGGCTCGATGGTCATTGCGGTCTCAACGTTGAGCTTCCTCGGATTGGGCGCAGAAGTCGGATATGCAGACTGGGGCCAAATGATCAGCCTTGCCCGAAACTGGATGCTCGGTGGCGGCGGCGACGCGACCAAATACTGGTTCACCGTGGTTTGCCCAGGGCTTCCGATTATCCTGTTCGTTCTTGCATGGAATCTTGTAGGAGACGCTTTGCGCGACGTACTAGACCCCCGCATGCGAGGCTCTCGATAGTATCTTCACTCTGGGAGGTCTCTCCTTCGTTTGTCCTGAGGAGAGACCTCTGGAGGCTCCAATCAACGAGGTGGGGAATCCTTGATCGCTTATATCATTCGACGCCTGTTGTTTCTTCCTTTGGTCGTCACTGGCGTGTCCATGTTGATCTTTTCATTGCTGATGATGATGAGTCCGTTCTCGCGATTGGCCGTCTACATCACGGATCCTAGTGCCTTGAAACAGGGGCCCCAGGAGCTGGATGAGATGGTTGAGGCCCTTGGATTGAATGATCCCGCGTGGATTCAATATGGACGCTGGATGAAGGAAATCCTTCACGGCAATTTCGGCTGGTCAGAGTCAGCGCGCCAACCTGTGCTTCGAGCCATCCGTACACTCCTACCCGCTTCAGCAGAGTTGTCGCTTTATGCAGCATTCCCTGTCATCTTCCTGGGAATCTGGTTGGGCAAGATATCGGCCGTGCACCAGAACACACTGGTCGATCACGTTTCGCGAGTGACTGCGATTATCGGATGGTCATTCCCAACGTTCGTCTTTGGCATCCTTTCGTTATTGGTGTTCTACTCCATCCTCGGATGGTTCCCGCCAGGCAGGCTATCATTGGCCGCTTCACGGATCGTTCAATCCGACGCATTCGCTAGATATACCGGTATGCATACGGTCGACGCGCTCCTGAACGGGAATTTTTACGTGTTCTTCGATGCCTTACGGCACCTTGCTGCTCCCGTCATCACGCTCGCCTATGTAAGCTGGGCGATGATTCTTCGCTTGATGCGGTCCAGCATGCTAGAAACGCTTCGCCAAGACTACGTCGTCACGGCGCGATCGAAAGGATTGAGTGAGCGAATCGTCATTAACAAGCATGCCAAACGAAATGCTCTTCTCCCGGTGACGACAGTCGCCGGCTTGATGGTAGCGGGTCTCCTCAATGGTGTGGTGGTGGTTGAAACAGTCTTCAACTTCAGGGGATTGGGAGCATTTGCTGCGTCTGCGGCAGTTCAATTAGACATGCCGAGTATTCTGGGATTCTCGCTCTTCAACGGTGTGCTGCTGGTGGTCACCAATCTGGTCGTTGACATCATGTATGCGTTCTTTGACCCACGCGTTCGGTTGGAATAGAGAAGCGACAGTCAGATCCCCAGACGCAACCGAGTGTCAACGTTCACGGGCTCGGGAAGCGGGGGTACGTTCGGACCCGAATCGAGTGAATGCCCATTCGATTGGCTCCCCAAATGTCAGTCCAGCGTTTGTCTCCAATCATCACCGTCTCCTCCGGGCAAGCACTCATGAGTCGCAAGATCTGAACATAGCCCTCGCGGCTGGGCTTCCTCGCAGCGGAGACCACCGGCAGATACTCGCGGAGGTCACTCACAATCGGATCCTCTGCGTTACGCCTTCGATTGGTCAGAATGCCTATGCGGAATCCGGCTGCCTGGACTTGACTGATGTACCGTTTAACGTCTGAGTCAGGTGTCTTCGTGCCTCGCCGACAGAGTGTGTTGTCTAGGTCAAAGATAAGTGCGCGTTTACTCAACGATTGAAGGTGGGCTAGATCAATCTCGTGTACGGACTCAACTACTTGGGTCGGCCGCAATTTGCGCATCATCGCGAATCAGATCTCCAATGGCCGCAGTTTCGCGCAGGCGATCCATGACCTCTAGAAACTCATCTTCCATTCCAGAAGACACGTAGATCTTGTACATAATCTTGCCATTGAAGACTTCGAAATCGCGTCGCACAGCAGCCATGCCATCGTAGGCGCTAATAATGGCGTCGATATAGTGGATTTCCTCCTCAGAAGTCGCAAGCCAATAGACGAGAGCTTCGTTCATAGCTGAGCCTCACAGCAGGAATCCTTCAGTGCATCCATGGCCTTTCGCAATGCAATTTCCGGCTCGAATCCTTCTTTCCACGACTCCGCGACAGCGGACAAGATGCCCAATCCAGCCTGAGCCTCCGCGCCCAAATCCTCTACATGCAGCGGTTGTTGATTCCGAATCATGTGCGCATCCACGAATTTTCGCGCCTCAACAAGCGGGGGCAGAACGGCTTTATGGGTCGCCGTCTCTTTCGCCTTGATGTCGTTCCACCTTCGCAGGATTGTCGGAAGATCACCGGCCGCATCTCCGAATACATGCGGGTGACGTCGAATGAGTTTAGCAATCAACCCATCGATCACATCACCGATCGAGAACTCGCCAGCTTCGGAGGCAATCTGCGCATGAAGGACGACTTGCAGGAGGACGTCTCCCAGTTCATCGCAAATACCCGCAGGAACGCCGGAATCAATAGCAGCGATGGCTTCATAGGCTTCCTCTAGCATGTAGGGTCGCAAAGACCTGTGATCCTGTGCGCGATCCCATGGACATCCATCCATGGGATCACGCAATCGCGCGATTCGGTCGACCAAATCGCTGAATCGGTCGCTACTCTTCATCCGTCGCAGGGCTCGGATCAGTCGAGACAGGATCGGAGGACGTCGCGCCTTCAATTGGAGTTTCTGCCGGCGATTCTTCGACGGGAATCACGACGGTCCCACCTGCTTCAACGATGAGCGCATTGACCTCATCCAGTCGATAGCTCGGATCATTCGATTGAACCAGTTGAAGTTGCTCGAGTGCTCGCGCGTCTCGATCCTGAGTCAAATACAGCTTGGCTAGTTCAATCCGCGCATCCAGGCCTTCAGCTGGCAGCGGTCGGCCCGCGCCGGCGAGGGTCTGCAGCGTTTCGATCAACGCATCGTAGAGATCTTCTTTCTGGGAGTCGTAGATCGCATAGTTTAATCCACGGCGCAGGTACTCAAGTGCCGACGGCCCTTCTTGAAGTGCCCTGTACGCCTTGGCAATGCCCAAGTACGCTTCAAGATTCGTCGGCTCAGCGGCAATGACAAGGCCATACTCGCGAACAGCCCCGCTCCACTTGAATTGCTGAGAGAGCAGCAATGCATACTGCAGGCGCATGGCCGTGTCCTCTGGTGCGAATTCAAGAATTCGCGCAGCTATTCTGTCCTTCTCGATGTCGTCAAAGGATCGAGCGAATCCTGCGTACAGATTCTCCAGAGCCTTCTCGATATCGCCTCGTTGAATGAGTACTTCTGCATAGCCTTCGTAGGCTTCCACGCGATACGGGGATCGAGCCAGAATCATGCGGAATTCGTCTTCCGCATCATCAAATCGCCCAACAAGCAAGTAGACTTGTCCCAGTTTCACTTGAATATCGATGAGCGATCCCAAACGATTGATGGCCGCTTTGTAGTATTCGACAGCGGATGCTTCAAGCTGCGTTGCTCGGCTTTGGGCTTCTGCCAACCGAACGTCTTGTTCACTGGTTCGCTCTGCCACCGCATCGAGCACATCGCGTTCACCAATAGCAATGGCAAGCTGCGCGGCGGCTAGATCGCCTTGGAGAATGATGGCTTCCGCGTTGCCGGGATCGAGGCTCTTCGTTTGCTCAATTTGCGCTGCTGCTTCTTCAAGTTCGTTCACGTTTAGATAGGCTTTCGCCAGTCGGACACTGAGCCCCACGCGGAAGCTTGTCTCTTCGGGCTCTAGAGCTTGGGCCGCTTCGAATCGGATGATGGCTTTTCGCGTCTGTCCGATTCGAAAGGCCAAATCCCCAGATGCAATGTATGCCCGAATATATCCGGGATCGTCATTGATCACTTCATTAAACTGTGCTTCGGCATTAATCGCGTCGCCACGATCAGAATACAACTCGCCTAGGATGTAGCGTGCGTCGGAACTGCCCGGATCGAGCAAGAGAACGCGGCTAATAAATGCATCGTCGGCCTCCACGGCCTCTTCCTTCAACGCATTCAGATAGTGTTGGAGAGCTTTGCCCTCCTTCTCCTTCCCGAGAGCCTTCAGTTCCTCAATTCTGGCCAAGTCCTCTTCGCTGGGCGTTTCCAGATCCTCAAGGGGAGCACGTTCGGCAGCCAATTCAAGCGCCCGGCTCTCATACGCGCGCCCAATGTAGTACTCAAAATAGGGATCGCTAACCCCACCAACATCCAGCAACCGCTCATATTCCGCGATCGCCCCATCGAGGTCGTCCACCATCATCAAGTGCGCGTTAACTAGCGCATCAGTAATCACAATATTGGCAGATGAATAGAGCTCGTCGTACCAAGTCGAGAAGATCTCGGTTTCACGATCCGCGACATAGGCGTCACGCACCTCATCTCGGACCTCATCCAACGTTGGCGTATAAGCGGCCTCGCGATCCGTGAGCTTGATAATGTGATAGCCATAGGACGTCTGAACCGGCTCGCTGATCTCGCCAATCTCCAACGCGAAGGCAGCGTCTTCAAACTCCGTGACCATCTGCCCGCGTTCAAACCAGCCCAAATCCCCGCCTTGGGAACTTGTCCCCGTATCTGCTGAATGCTCCGCTGCCAGGGCGGCAAAATCGGCGCCAGACAGCAACTGCTGATACAGATCCGCAGCGGCTTCTGGGTCGGCAACAAGAATATGCGATGCTCGAATACGTTCCGAGCTGTCATACTGCGAAATGTGGGCCTCGAAGTAGACGGCGAGCTCATCATTGGTAGGGACGATGACGCCAACGACCTGCTCACGCAAGGCATTGTTACGCAATTGCCTCTCGACATCGGCACGAAGTGAGTCTTTGAAGGAATTTAGCGTCTTCTGCTGTTGCAGAAGAATGTCCGACAGCTCGTCTTCAGTCAGATTATTGCTGACAAGAATCTCGTTGTACTGTGACGTAAACGACTCATTGATCTGGTCACTGGAAATACGGATCTTGCGCTTGGTCGCCTCTTGGCTAAACAGAACATCCTGAATCAATCGCTGCAGGCCCTGTGCTCGAACATCCAGCTTGAAGAGGGCTCCCTTGGCACCAGACAGCAGTTCGTTGGTGGACTGCCCGATCTGCTGATAGTACGAAATGTACTGATTCAGAATCGTTTGAGACGCAAGTGCAGCAGCTTCATTCAGAATCGGCGTTCCGTTGACAGTCGCAATGTTGGCCGAAGCCGATTCATCGCCATTACTCGATGGCTTGAACAGACCCGCTTGGTTGAGCGAGACGAGGGCGACTCCGCCCACAAAGAACGAAATGACGACGACCCAGATAATCACCTTTTGATACCGTTTAAAGAAACCGGACATTGCTGTTGTCACTCCTTAATTCCTCATTGGCTTGCCGCGTCATGGTACAAACCTGCGGATGCCCATACAACCTCGTCTTCACAGCCAACAATTCCGCTGCCTGCCCGATTGGGTTCGTCACGACTTTCTAGGACGCCACATCCGCCCATTGATGACGTGGTCGAACCGCAAAGTGGATGGCCGTTTTCGCGTCTTCGGATGCAGCCACCTGGATGGTAGCGAAACTGGGTACACAATACAGGTCCGCACCC
>JAHITR010000187.1 GCA_018817505.1 Candidatus Bipolaricaulota bacterium
ATTCATGAGCGCAATCATGCCTTGATGCATGGCTGAATGGGAGAAGAGGAATGCCCCATTGCAGTCGCCCGGCGCATAAATGGCTCGATGTGTGGTTCGTAGCCGGGAATCGACGCGAATACCTGCCTCAGAGTATTCCACGCCAGCGTTCTCCAACCCAAGCTCCGACAGGTCGTGCTTGCGACCTGCAGCGATCAGAAGCCGTTGCCCACGGAAGGTTTCGTTATGATCGGTTTGAAGGACGACGGCGTTCCCCTCGATCCCTATGCGTCGAATTCCACGTCCGTTGTAGACGGCGATTCCTTCGTTGGCGAAGACGTCCTCAAGCATCTTGCCTGCATCCCAATCCCCGTGCGGCAGCAGGTGGGCGTCGAGATGAAGAATAGTAACCCTCGATCCAAGCCGGCTAAAAGCCTGGGCCATTTCGCATCCAATCGCGCCACCCCCAATGATGAGGAGGCTCTCTGGGATCGATTCGAGATCAAACAGGGTCTCGTTGGTTAGATAGTCGACAGTATCCAATCCCGGAATTGGGGGTACAGCGGGCTGTGTCCCTGTGCAGATGAAGAAACGCTTGGCTGTGTGGTTGTGGCCGTCGACGGTGACTGTATGAGGGTTGACAAATGATGCTGAACCCTTGCCCAACTTGAGGTCTGTCTTCTCGAACATCTTGGTGGTCTTTCGCTCATTGATGAATCGAATGTGCCGCTGCAGCGTCTGAAATGGGTCAACGGGATCGGGAATCTTGGCGACACGGGACAAGGCAAACTCAGAAGCTCTCGTAAAAGTGTGACGGACGTGAGCCATTTGCAGCAATGACTTGCTTGGAATGCATCCTACGTTCATGCATTCGCCGCCCAAGGCGCGGCGTTCGACGGCCAGCACGCGGAGTCCCATGTTGGATGCCATCACGGAGACAGCCATTCCCGCCGGACCCAGCCCAATGACACCAAGGTCGTAATCGTATCGCATGTTTCTCCTTTCGAGAGAGGTTGATGCCTATGAGTGCGGCTTTGACAGTATATCGGACGGAGATAGTGGCGCCAGCTTGCTGCAGAGAACAAGCCTCCCTCGAAGAGATGGCAAGGGATGAATACACTTGGAGGGCGGTTTGCAACTTTCGAAACTGACTGGAGGTCGAATATGGAAAAGCTGACAGCCACGTGTGGACTGACTTGCTCTGAGTGCCCTGCCTACATTGGCACCCTAAATGGAGATGTCGCGGCATTGGAGGCGTTGGCCAAGACGTGGAGCCAAGCTTATGGGGCCGCTTTGACAGCTGATGATTGCACATGCGACGGATGCCACTCTGCTGCAGGCCCATGGATGTCTCATTGTGCTGAATGCGAGATCCGCGCTTGCGGAACAGGGAAGAACGTCGAGACCTGCGCGGAGTGCACGGATTACGCCTGCGACAAACTCACCGCGTTTCTTGAGTATGTTCCTGAAGCCAAGATGGTGCTCGACGGCCTGAGAGATGGCGACTGATGTCAGACAACGTCCCTTCTTGGGTGAGGTCCATGCGTCGGCAAGATCGTGAGATTGTCGATCAAGCGCGCATTTGGGACATCCTTCGTCAAGCTGATGTCTGCCGTATCGCCTTTTGTGATGAAGGTTGGCCCTACATCGTTCCCATGAACTTCGGATGCTTGGATGGGCGGCTTTACTTTCACTGCGCCACAGGCGGAACGAAGCTTGATTTGCTCAAATCGAACGCCAACGTCTGTTTCGAGGCCGAGGCATACGTTGAGATCACTCCTGGAAGTGAAGCGTGCGGTTGGTCAACCCGCTATCAAAGCGTGATTGGGTTCGGGCATATTTCCATTGTTGAAAAGCCTGAAGAGAAGCGCCTTGGTATTCAGGCTCTTCTGTCTCAATACGCTCGCTACACAGATCGCGCCATGGACATTCCCACGCATGTGCCTGAGAACACGTTGATTCTTCGACTGGACATCGAAAGGATCGCTGGCAAGGAGTCGACAAAAGCCTAGACACGGGCGCTGGAAACAGGGCAAGCCAAAAAGAACACCCCGAAGCCGATTGCTGCGGGGTGTTCAAAACGCACAGAACGATCCTCTAGGAAAGACTGTCCGAGGTCACGTCAGGAATAATGACTGGCCCGCCACTTGCCAATTGGTTGCGCAGGCTGTGAAGGGCGGGACGTTCTCTGCCAAACGCAAGCACATCACCAGAGAGCCGAAGGACACGCTTTCGCACCTCTTCATAAAGTGGTGAAGAGGTCGATTTCAGCACTTCAAGCAGATCCACAATGCTGGCGTTGGAGGGCAAGCAAATGGCTTCTTTTCTATCCTCTACTGACTTTTCCATCGAATCAACAAGCAGAATCCACCGTTCATTAGGTGCTGTCATCGTCATCCTCCCTTGTCTGGGTTTGTCGTGCGAATTGAGCCAAAGCTTTGATGCAATAGCCGGTAGCCGTGCCCGCGGCTAGGAAACGGCGCCATCGAGCTGGTGTACAGCTCATGTTCGTGCGTTGCGACGTTCGTCTCTTGTATGCCTTCTTCCAATCTACTGCCTTGGGATCTACCATGCTACTCACCTCCTGGATCTTGTACCCGCACTGCGCGGCTGTGTTGCCTATCCAAACAAAAGCGCAGGCCGAGGCCTGCGTTCTCTTGTCGGACTCTTGAGCGTCTCTTGGTTGCTAGATTGGCTCAGTTCGTCCGACAGCCATTTGGAGGACGCAAAGGAAAGCCGAACCGTCAATCGTACATGCGGTTAGGGACCAACGCTTTGTCGTCACCATAAGACCATCAGTATACAATGAACTGGCGGGATCACAAAGACATTTGACCGCAGAGTGACCTGTGCACGGACGTCGCTGGGGATCGAAAGCGTTGAATGGAGATAGAGAACGCGAGCTCCTGCACCCATGCCGAAGATTCCAAACCCAAGAAGCTCGCGTTCTGGCTCTCCACTCATTGCAATGGGGTGATTCTAGCAGGAAGCAGCCAGTTTGCCAAGCAGCCTGACAGCTTTAGTCAATCGAGATCTTCCCGATTTGAATCGGACGAGGTGAACGTCACTGAGCGGAGCAAGCAGAGAGCTGACCTAGACGATGAACGTGTGAGGAATTGACTCTCCAGGCTCGAGATACTCAATTTCCACGCGCGTGATCCGGATGAGGCAGAAGTCGGGGTCCTGGGTTCCGGTCCAGTGCTCGGTGAGAAACGGAATTTGACCCCCAATTCGCTCAATCACGTCTCCATCTCTTGTGATGGTTGCGATGCCACTCACGCGAATGTAGCCGTTTCCGCATTCAGCGGACAGCGGATAACAGAACTCCACATTGGGATTGCGTAGGATCTGTCTGGACTTGGCACTTCTTGGACTCGTAGCAATCCAGAATTTCTCTTCCAGGTTGAGCAGCGTGATCGGGCGGACGCGAGGCTGATCTCCCTCGGCTGTGGCCAGATACACACACTGCCCTGGTTGAAAGTGCATCCACACGGCGGTCTTGATCTCATCCAGAGTTTTGCTCATCAGTCACGCTCCTCTTTTTAAGACGACGTCAGCATACAGCGGCTCGTCTCAGTGAGCCAAACGCATGTTTCTGGACAAGCGTCCGATTCTTGGGCGGGACGAAATACCGGTGCTCGAGGCGGCAAGAGATGTTCTCATCAAAACCGCTGTCCAGAATGGGATAAACGTGGTGTGCTCGCCAACACATGTGAGCGTAGTGAGCACCCGGCATGACGGAAACGCCGAATTCAAGCGATCTCTCGAAGAGTTGCAAAGAAAGCGGCCAAACTATATAGTTCAGATATTAAATACATACAGCGAAGGATGGTACACATGGCACTTCGAAGATTCGCACAAATTGGTTTTGCTGCACTGATGGCGTTTGGGTTGCTTGGCTTCGGCTTCGCAGTTCAAGCAGCAGATGTGACGTTTACGGGGTCTACAACGGTTCTGCCGATTGCGCAGGCTGTCGCAGAGGCATTGGCCGATCAGTTTGATATTGAGGTGGCTGGTGGCGGTTCGAGCGTCGGCGTGGCGGCTCTGCTTGATGGCACGACGGATATTGGCGATCACTCGCGCTCTATCAAGTCGTCCGAATACGAGAAAGCTGTCCAAGCTGGTGTATTCCCGTTCACATTTCACGTAGCCAATGATGCCATTGCCGTCGTTGTGCATCCCTCAAACGGGATAGCAAATTTAACAATTGAGCAACTTAGGGCGATCTACACAGGTGAGATCACGAATTGGTCGCAAGTCGGCGGAAACAGCGGAGAAATCGTCGTTGTAGGGCGCGATAGTGCGTCAGGTACCTTTGAAACCTGGGAGCTTCTCGTCATGGATAAAGAAGACCCTGCTTCCTCGGTCTTGGCTCTTTCGTCGAACGCTGATGTTGCGTCTGAAGTTGCCAATAATGCGAATGCGATTGGCTATGCCGGAATCGCCTACATCAACCCTCAGCTCAAGGCGATCACGATCGATGGAAAGGTTGCATCGCTCGAAACGGCAATCAATTACTCCTATCCCATTGCTCGCCCCTTGTTCATGTCTACGAACGGCTTCCCAGCTCCTGGCCCTGTACTGGACATCATCCTGTTTGTCCTCTCGGATGCTGGCCAGCGATTGGTGGAAGAAGTGGGATACGCCCCTATCCGCGTGCTTCCCTAGAGTTTGATCGATCGAAATGTATCTGCAACAGGGTCCACTAGAGGCACGACCGACCAGCTTGCTGGTCGGTCGTGCGCTTACAAGAGGTGCTCTCGCTTTGCATGACGGCTGACAAATGCTATACTTGCGCTGCAAACTATATAGAACGGTAAGATAATGCCAAATCGAGGATTGGAGACCAAAGATCAAATGGGGATCGATCTGCGTTCGCTATCCCAACGGGGGGGCGCCGGATTTCTCCGCGTCCTTAGGGAACGTTGGGATAGACCGGTGTTCGCTGCGCTGGCGAGTGTATCGTTGATTGCCCTCGGATTGATTCTGTTCTTCATCTTCTCTGAAGCATTGCCGTTGTTTCGCACGATCTCGCTGAGCAACTTCTTTGGTGGCACATGGCTTCCAACTGTTGAGCCCAATCGATTCGGCATTCTCCCGCTGCTCACAGGTTCAGGTCTCGTGATGGTTGGCGCGCTGGTGGTAGCGATCCCATTCGGATTGGCAGCCGCGTTGTTCATTGCCGAGATTGCTACTGGGATCATCAAGGATATCGCCAAGTCCGTGTTGGAGCTGCTCGCAGGTATTCCGTCCGTCGTGTATGGGTTCTTCGGGCTGATGGTTCTTGCACCCATCCTGCAGCAGATCGCTCATATTCCGTACCGGCGGACGGCGTTGCTTGCCTCATTGATACTCGGTGTGATGGCGCTGCCAACGATCGCGAGTCTGGCTGAAGATGCGCTGACGGCTGTCCCCAGATCCTATCGTGAGGCGTCGCTGGCCATGGGCGCAAGCCGGTGGCAAACCATGTGGCGAGTCACGTTCCCGGCTGCGTTTTCTGGAATTATCGGCGCAGTGATTCTTGGGATGGGGCGCGCCATTGGTGAAACGATGGCTGTTCTGATGCTGTCTGGAAATGCAGCACAAATGGTTGGAAGCTTTCTGAAACCTGTCCGTACGTTGACTGCAACCATTGCTCTAGAGATGGCGGAGACGCCGTTTGGAAGCGAGCACTACCATGCGCTGTTCGGAATCGGCGCTGTCCTTCTCATCATTACGCTGGCGATGAACTGGATTGCCGAGGCGTTACGCGGCCGATTGGCAAGGAAGCACGGATCATGATGACCGGGCCTGCTCAGATCGTCAAACGGCGGACAACGGCGCAACGAGTCGCCTTCTCCTTGTTGACGCTGGCGAGTCTGCTTTCATTTCTTGCTCTGGGCGCAATCCTCTACACTGTGTTTCGCAAAGGAGTTAGCGCGATCTCGTGGGAGTTCTTGACTAAGATGCCCAAGAGCGGTATGACGCAAGGTGGCATCTATCCGATGGTTCTCGGGAGCTTCTACCTGACTGCAGGAGCCCTCATCTCGGCTCTGCCGTTTGGTGTGATCTCAGCCATTTGGCTATCAGAATATGCTGGCGGTGGTTGGTGGGTACGCACCATCCGCATCGGAGTGAATACGCTAGCTGGGGTACCATCGATCGTCTTCGGCCTGCTGGGCTTCGCGTTTTTCGTGAATGTTCTGGGGTTGGGTGCATCCCTTCTGTCTGGCGCGTTCACGCTGGGCATTCTCATTCTTCCCATCTTGATCCGTGCCGCAGAAGAAGCGTTGCGATCCGTGCCCAACGAATTCAGAGAGGCAGCTCTGGCGCTCGGCGCGACGCAATGGCGCTCGGTAAGAACCGTTGTTTTGCCCAGTGCGATTCCCGGCATCATGACGGGCGCCATCCTGGGTATTGGCCGCGCGATCGGCGAGACGGCGCCCATCTTGTTCACAGCCGCAGCTATCTACAAAACACGGCTCCCTGATACGCTGATTGACACGCTGATGTCGCGAACGATGGCGCTTCCAACACACATCTTCTATATGGCTACAGAGAACCCACGAGGCTGGCAAGCTGTTGACCTTCAGTTTGGCGCTGCCTTGCTCCTGTTGGGTCTTGTCGTTTGTCTGAATCTTGGAGCCGTTATTTGGCGAACCCGGGTCCGAAGGAGGAAACAATGGTAACTGGCACACACGACACCAAGCGAGAGACTACAGCGCGCGAATGGATTCGGCGTAACTTCGACACCCAGGGGGTCATTCAAACAGAAGGGCTGAGCTTCTACTACGGCAAGGAACGTGTTTTGCAGGATGTTTCTCTCTCGATTCCGCTCGACGGCGTGACCGCCATTATGGGGCCGTCTGGTTGTGGCAAGAGCACGCTGCTTCGCACATTCAACCGGATGTACGAGCTTTATCGTGGTGCCCGTGCGGAGGGGAAGATCACGTTCCTTGGTCAGGACTTGCTGAAGGCAGATCCTGTATCGCTTCGGAAGCACATCGGCATGGTCTTCCAGCGGCCGAACCCGTTCCCGAAGTCGATCTTCGAGAACGTCATCTATGGCCCGAAAGTGCATGGCATTCGCAAGAAATCCGAATTGCAGGACATTGCCGAGGAAAGCCTACAGCGTGCTGCCTTGTGGGATGAGGTCAAGGATCGCCTGAAAGAGAGTGCGTTCTCGCTGTCCGGGGGGCAACAGCAACGCCTGTGTATTGCCCGGGCTCTGGCTGTGCATCCCGAGGTGCTGTTGATGGACGAGCCGTGTTCGGCATTGGATCCGAAGGCGACTGACAAGATTGAGCAGACGACGCGTGAGCTGGCTGAGGAGCTCACCGTTGTTATCGTTACGCACAACCTGCAGCAAGCGGCACGGGTATCCGATCATGTGGCTGTGCTGCTCGCAGGCGGTGAATTGGCGGAATTCGGTCCAACGCGAACTGTGTTTGACAGTCCCTCGGACGATAGAGTCTGCGACTACCTCTGTGGAAGATTCGGGTGACTTCCCATTTCTAGGAGTGATTGCTGGAAAGCCTTGGTGGGGGTCTTTCTGTGTTCGACGCTCGCCCTTGGTCTCGATTATGGCGGAGAGGATTCTGAAGCAGGATTCCTCAATCAGATGCGTTTTACGCCGAATTCCCGTGGATGAAATGTGTCTTGAATCCAGCGGTCGATTTCGTCTCGCGTATTCCTAAATGCACTGAGGATTGCCTCGTCTGATCCTGCTGCACTGGATGGATCGACGAAGGCATGATGGATGAGTCGCTTCGCTCCCGGAAAGAATGGGCAGGTTTCCTGGGCAGAATCGCACGTGGTCACAACGGCATCGAAAGGTTGATCCAAATACGCAGAAACGCTTTCGGATAAGTGTTTGCTGATGTCGATATCCCACTCGCTCAGGACCTGGACGGCCAAGGGATGCACCGACGACGGATGCGTTCCTGCGCTGAATGCTTCATAGGTTCCTCCATAACGGAATCGAAGCAGCCCTTCAGCCATCTGCGATCGACACGAATTGTGGGTGCAGAGAAATAGCACGCGTAATTTCATCGCTAGTCACCATGCTTTGAAGTATATATGTAATGAAAAAAGTATATAGCTACGAGCTATATTATCAAGTCTGTGAAAGGCCTTGTGACAGCGAGCTGACAGGCAGTTGTCGTAGCTACAAATGGCGTGTGACAGGAGCATCCAGCGCGTTTTCAGCGATATTGAATCCGTACTCCGCGATTCGCAGCAGACTATCGAGAGCAATGCTGATGGCTGAGGTTTCTTCAGGCTGTTTCTTCGCGGCCAGATTTCTGGCTTTAGAAAACAGCGGCCCCTGCTGCCCACGAACCTCCAGCACCTGGTTGGCTTGATCCGTGTCTCGATTGATGAATGAGTTGACAGCCATCTTAAGAATATCGCGCGAGCCCTGGGAGCGCTCAGTGATTTGTTTCGCAACATCTGGGACCGCAGGTCCCGCCATCGTGAGGGCGGCCTCCGAAATCTTGGCAGCATGATCGGCAACGCGCTCCAACTGATCGGCCACTTCGTGATGGTGCATGAATTGAAGCCGCGATAGGCCGCAGTCATCCTCTGTCATGAGATCGCGAAGCAGGAGGCTGAACTGCCGCGCGACAAGCATCACCAATCGATCAATATCACGATCCCTCTCGACGACATCGTGGGCCAATTCCTCATCATGGGCGCAGAATGCAGTCACAGCGTCTGTCAGCATGGCTTCGGTGATATCGAAGATCCGATCGATCGTTTTGCTGACAGGGAAATCTTTGATATTCACCAAGGAGTGCAAAACGATCAGCTGATGGGTTTCTTCGAAGATCTCCAATCCCAGTAACCGTTGAGAGATCTCACGGACCATCCGCCGCTGATCGGGGCGAATACGATCGCCGCGTACGGAAATGATGCCGTAGCCACCATTGTATCTGGAGATGATTTCGCGTTGTAAGCGATCAAACGTCCAGTCATGCAAATCGATGACGCACCGATTGGCTTCTGCCACGCTCTTTGGGACGACCAGCAGTGCGCCCGAGTCATTGGGGATGAGATCGACTTCAGAACCTGTCTGGATGCCCGCGCTTTCAGCCCACTGCTTAGGCATCGTGACGAAATAGGTCGAACCTCCGGTTTTCTGAACCCTTCGTGTATGCATGGTCCCTCCATTGCGTGTCTGCAACACGATATTCTATAGAAATCTATAGAGGTGGACAAACTGTTCCATACGAAACATGCTGACTATCGAAGTCGGCATGGATCTTCGTTGATTCGATTGCTGCCCTCCTTTCGTGGATCGAAGTCATTACGGTGATGCGCAGTCGAAGAGAAGGTAACTGTGCTCAAAATCGGCTAGACACTGATTCGCATCGCTGTCGCAGGTATTGCAGGATTCGCGTCATACCAGATCGTGTCGTTCCTGATTCTAACGCCTGGAATCAACTGGTTGTTCAAGATGATCATTCGTGTCGCAGGAGGCATCTTGACACTAGCGAGTTTGATGGTCGAGCGAAGGAAGGAGAAGGAACCTAATCCTGTTGACGACGACTGGCGTCGAGGGAAAGCCAACTGTCGAGTCCGGCGGTTTTATGGGTGGGAATACGATCCGAGCCCGACATGTCCGCCGTGACTGCAGACGATCGTGGGTGGGGGAAACCATGGGGTACACGGTGATGCTTGGCCCGGCTCGTGACCGAGACATCGAGAGGATGGTGAATCGAGCGGACAAGCTAGGCGCAAACGCTGTTGTTGGCGTACGGTTCATGACGTCTTAGACAATGTCCGGTGCAGCCGACATCCTCGCCTATGGCACGGCGACAGGACGTGTGCAGGGCGATGTAAACACGTCGACAGGTCTCCATTCACAAGATGTAGCGCTAGCTGGAAATGATCTTGGGTGCGGGCGGGATGATGCCCGCATCCATCAGCACCTTGGTTTCGGCTTGGGCGCGATGAATCTTTGACTCAGCTTCGGCGCGGAGGTCATCGGCAGTAAGAATCCGTCGTGCAATGCCCTGTTCGATGGCCTTCAATCCCACAGCAATGGCTTCGTTGACGAACACGTCTGTTTCCATCATGGTAGGGACGATGTACTCCTCATGCAGTCCCTTGGCTTCTGCGGTTCTTGCGATGGAGTAGGCTGCAGCAATGGCCATTTCATCCGTAATTGTCTTGGCGAACACATCGAGTGTGCCGCGGAAGATGCCAGGAAACCCGATAGAGTTGTTGATCTGATTGGGAAAGTCAGAACGGCCCGTGCCCACGATGCGGACGCCCGCTTCCAGTGCTTCCCAAGGCCAAATTTCGGGAATCGGATTGGCCATCACAAAGACAATGGCATCTCTGTTCATGGCCTTGAGCCACTCTTTCTTGATCGTGTCAGGGCCGGGCTTGGAAGCGGCGATGAGAACGTCGACACCGGCAATGGCTTCAGCCATATCGCCGGTACGCCCTTGTGCATTGGTTTCCAGGGCATACTTCCATTTGTAGGGATTGTTGGCCTTGTCGGCTTCCAGGTCTTCTCGGCCAGCGTGGAGAATGCCTTTTGAGTCAACGAGAATGATGTTCCCAGCAGGTACACCAGCGCGGATGAGGATGCGTACGAATGCGATGTTGGCAGCGCCCGCGCCGATAACGGCATAGGTGACCTTATCCAATTCCTTGCCCACCAGTTTGACGGCGTTGATCACGCCTGCCAAGGTGATCGAAGCGGTGCCCTGCTGATCGTCATGCCATACGGGGATGTCGAGCTCTTCGCGCAATCGATCGAGGATGGTGAAGCACTTAGGATTGGAAAAGTCCTCCAGATTGATGCCACCGAAACCGGGAGCGATCCATTTGACGGCCTGGATGATCTCCTCGGTATCCTGTGTATCCAGAACGATGGGGAATGCGCCCACGCCGCCCAAGTACTTGAACAACAACGCCTTGCCTTCCATCACAGGCAACCCAGCCATAGGCCCAATGTTGCCCAATCCGAGGACACGCGAGCCGTCGGACACCACAGCTATGGCGTTGGCCTTGTTGGTGTACTCAAACGCCTTGGCTGGATCTGCCTGTATCTCTTTGCATGGCGCAGCGACGCCTGGCGTATACCAGATGCCGAAGTCGTCGAAGCTGTTGATCGAGCACTTCAGGGTCGTCTCAATCTTGCCGCGATAGAAGGCGTGCATGCCTGGGGCTTTCTTTCCTGGGAGCTTTGCTTTCTCGATCCGTTCTTCAGCCGACAAATGACCTTCCGACACCATGTTGGTCTCCTTTTAATCGACCGCGGGCCTTCTAGGTGGCATTGATGCGCGCCATGATGGCTTGAACGTTATTCGCGATCGTTGGTTCTAGGGTCTTGTACAGATTGCCACCAGCCGAATCCATCGTTACCAGAAGCGGACCGAAATCCTTCACCTTGAAGAACCAGGCCGCCTCTGGCATGCCGAGTTCGTCTAGCCACTCGACTCCTTCGACAGATTCAATGCACTTGGCGGCCAGCGCACCTGCGCCACCGGTATAGTGCGTGTAAACAGCTCCCACAGACTGTAGCGCTGCCTGCGTGCGGTCACCCATGCCTCCCTTGCCGATGATGATGGGAGGGCGAAACGTTTCTAGGTACTTGTCTTCAAAAATCTCCATACGTATCGATGTCGTTGGACCGGCTGCGATGACCTGCCACTTGCCGCCTTGTTCTGAAACTACCGGTCCGCAGTGGAACAACGCCATCTGCGATGGGTCGAACGGAAGGGACACTCCGGTTTCGTGCTTCTCCAGCATCAACAAGTGCGCTTCGTCGCGGGCTGTGAAGATCGTGCCTGTAAGAAAGAGGATGTCGCCCATGCGAAGTTCGCGTGCCGTGGATTCATTGATGGGCAAGGTTAAATTGCGTTTCATTAGCTGATCACCTCAGCAGTTCCATCTGCGCGCAAGCGAACGCGTGCACGACGATCGGCCCAGCATTGAACGAGGATTCCCAGTGGCAGGGACGCTGGATGTCGATGCGCGACTTCGATGTGCACAGCAAGGCACGTCGTGTCACCGCCGACACCCATGGCACCGACGCCGGTCATGTTGACAAGGTCCAGCAACTCGCGCTCCAACTCTGCCGCCTTATCGAGAGCATTTCGGGATCCTATCTCGCGAAGCACGGCCTTCTTGCCTAGCTTCATGGCAATGTCCGCGCCGCCGCCGATACCCAGACCGACGATCGTCGGTGGGCACGGTTTGCCTCCGCAAGCTACGATGTGCTCGATCACCGCCTTCTTGATGCCCTTCTGCCCGACACCCGGAGGCAGCATCTTGAGCGCCGACATGTTCTCGCTACCGCCGCCCTTGGGGAGCACTGTGATAACCACATCGCTGCCCTCGACAAGTTCCCAATTGATGCATGGCATGTAGTATCCGGTATTGTCTCCCGGATTTTTGCCCGTGAAGGGATCGACAGTGTTCGGGCGTAACGGGATATCGCTTGTCGCCTGGACTACTGCCTCGCGGATCCACGCCTTCAGATCCTTCAAGAATGGACTCTCCACGCCCGCTTCCACGAAGAATGTCTGGATGCCCGTGTCTTGGCACATGGGAATCGAGCCGTTCGATGCGACAGAAACGTTCTCCAAGATGGCGTCAAGCTGAGCCGATGCCATGGCCGATGTTTCGCGTGCGCGTGCCGCTTCAAGTGCCCGCACCACATCCTGTGGCAGCACGGTGGCTGCCTGTTTTAGAGCTGCACGGAGTGCAGTGCTAACTGGCAAGGATCCCATGTGACTCCTTTTTAGGGCGAAGGGCCCTCTAGAACTGGTTCTTCTTTACCACAAGCTCGTTGTACAACTCAAGATACGTCGGGCGAGGTTCGTCTACGAAGCACCCCACGGTGATTTCTTTGCCGGGTCCAAGATCTGCGTGTTTGGGATCCGATCCGTGGCGAATCACCGTGTTCTCTTGGTAGTAACGCAATTCGTCCAAGCCATCGCCGATACGGTTTCTGCGTCCGTAGTTGGTGGGGCATGGTGAGATAATCTCGACAAAAGAGAATCCGGGACGCTGGATGGCCTCCATCATCGCCTCTTTGACACGGCGCGCATCCAGGCTCGTCCACCGTGCCACGTACACAGCACCGCTCGAGGCAGCCAAGTACGGCAGATTGAACGGGTTCTCGAAGTTGCCATAGGGTGCAGTGGTCCCCTTCTGCCCAATGGGCGTGGTGGGGCCGAACTGCCCTCCGGTCATGCCGTAGTTAAAGTTGTTGACGCAAAGCACGGTCATGTTTATGTTGCGGCGGGCGGCATGAATGAAGTGATTGCCGCCGATGGCGAAAAGGTCTCCGTCGCCGGAGATGACGACCACTTTCTTCTCGGGACGCGCTAGCGCAAGCCCGGTGGCAAAGGCAATAGCCCGTCCGTGTGTCGTGTGATAGGAGTCCAGATTGAGATACCCTGCCGCACGTCCTGTGCACCCGATTCCCGAGACGACACCAAGGTCGGCGTCGGTCAGCCCGAGTTCGTCAAGCGCGTAGGTGAAGCACGACAACGCTGTTCCTAGACCGCATCCCGAACACCAAATATGCGGCAGCCGATCCATGCGCAAGTACTTCTCCATCGGATGCCGGACGTCAGTGAGTAAATCCGGCGTCGGCAACGCTCGTGACTTAGCTGGCATGGGCCAACACCTCCTCGATGGCTTCCAGAATCACTCTTGGATCGTGGATGTCGCCTCCGGCGTGGGGAACCGAACGGACGATCGTATCACCTCGTACGACGCGGTCGACTTCCAGAACGATCTGCCCCAGATTGATCTCAGGCACAACAAACCCGGCCACACGTTGCGCCATGGCCTTTACAATCGCTTCGGGGAATGGCCACACCGTGATCAGCCGGAGCATACCCACCTTTAGTCCCTTGTCGCGAGCCATGTTCAGTGCACCCAGAGACGTTCGTGCCGAAATGCCGTAGGTCACGATGACGACGTCGGCATCTTCGGTTGCCGTCTCCTCGACTCGGACGATATCGTCAATGTTCTTGTAGATCTTGTCTCGCAGGCGAACGACGTTTTGATGTTGGGTGGCCGCGTCGATGATGGGGTAGCCACGCTCATCGTGCGTCAGGCCGGTCACGTGCACCTTGTAGCCGTCGCCGAACGAGGGCATCCCTTCGGGGACAAGATTTGGTCCAGGCTTGTACAAGAGGAACTCGCCCGGAGGCAGTGATGGCTTCTTGCGTTCTACAATCTTGATCTTGTCTGGATCAATGTCCACGCGTTCGTACATATGCCCTACGACTTCGTCGGACATCACCAAAACGGGCAGCCGGTAGATCTCTGCCAGATTGAATGCGTCAACGGTCAGCTCGAACGACTCCTGTGGAGACGAGGGGCACAGGGCGATGACGGCGTAGTCTCCGTGAGATCCCCAGCGCGCTTGCATCATGTCGCCTTGGCCTACCAGCGTTGGCAAGCCCGTGCTCGGCCCACCGCGTTGGATGTTGATCAGCACGCACGGTGTCTCAGTCATCAGTCCCAATCCGAGATTCTCCATCATCAGCGAGAAGCCAGGGCCCGATGTGGCGGTCATGGCTTTGGCGCCTCCCCAGGCACCTCCCAACACGGCGGCCAGTGAGGAGATCTCGTCCTCCATCTGGATAAACACGCCGCCCACTTGCGGAAGGCGAACGGAGATTCGCTCGGCGATCTCAGACTGCGGCGTAATGGGATAGCCAGCAAATAGGCTGCATCCAGCAGCGACTGCGCCTTCTGCACAGGCTTCGTCGCCGTTCATGAAATGTGTGCCTGCAAGGATTCGCTTACCCATGATTGTCTCCCTCGCGGACAGTCTCCGGCGATAGCTTCTCGCTCCAGATGGCGAAATCCGGACATACCAGCTCGCAGAACGTGCAATTGACACAAGCCTCGGCGTCGATCACTATAGGAGGGTAGTAGCCCTTGGCATTGAACTGCTCGGATCGCTCCAACACCTTCTTGGGGCAGAACTCAATGCAGAAATTGCATCCCTTGCATTCATCTTCCTGAATGAACAAGAAGCCGAGCTTCGTCTTCCACCGTTTGGTGACTGCGGTTGCCATCACGCCTCCTACGCCAGGGTCTTGAGTTGCCGTTCCAAGACGGCCTCGCGCCGATAGTCTGGAAGGATGATCGGCGCGGTTCGATCTGCTTTGATGCCGGCGGACTTGAGGTCAGCGCAGAACGCCTCGATGTGCTTGAGTGTGGGTGTCTTGGCCGAATGCTCTTTGGCCCACTTTGCCGCAGAGATCCCGGCACGTCGACCGAACACGTTGTAGTCAAGCAGTGAATTGCCCATCAGCCGGTTCTTGCCATGTACGCCACCAGCGACTTCGCCGCCAGCAAACAGTCCCGGGATACGGGTGCGGGCATCAGCGTCAATCTCTACACCGCCATTCTGATAGTGCAGTGTTGGGAACACCAACGCCGGCTCGATGGTGATATCAATATCATGGCGATGCCACATCATCCACATGGCTGCCAATCGTTTCTTGAGTGTGCCCTTGCCATGAATGGCGTCGATCATCGGTGTGTCCAGCCACACCCCGCGAATGCCGCTGGGGGTTGAGACGCCGTTGTTGTTGCCATAGCACTCACGAATGATTGCGGCTGACTCAACATCTCGGGGTTCAAGAGGATAGACGAAGGATTCTCCGTGGGCGTTGACGGGCTCTGCGCCCTGATTGCGCAGTTTCTCTGTCGCTAACTGCCCGAGAATGGCGGCCGGGTAAGCCACGCCCGTAGGGTGGTATTGCACGGAATCCATGTCAATCACCCGCGCGCCGGCTCGGTAGGCCATGATCAGGCCATCAGCCGTGGCGCCGTAGTGATTGGTGGTGGGAAATCCCTGAATGTGAAGACGTCCGAATCCTCCTGTGGCAAGGACAGTCGCGCTGGCCTTGACAACCATGTACTCGTCGGTCTCCAGATTGGTGAGCACCGCTCCAGCGGCATGACCATCCTCGTCCAACAGAAGCTCAACAGCAGGCGCAAACTCGATCACAGGGATTCCGACATTGCGGACCTCGTCACGAATGACGCGCATCAACTCCATGCCGGTGTAGTCTTTGGCTGAATGCATCCGCATGCGAGATGTACCGCCACCGTGCGCCTCCAAGTACTGACCATCTACCTTGTCGTACAGGGCGCCCAGTTTCTCGTGCCAATCAATCATCAACGGACCGTCATTCACCAGCGCCTTGACCAGCTCTGGGTTGTTGGTGTAGTGACCGCCACCCAGCACATCGATGTAGTGGCTGGCAGGAGAGTCGCACTCACGGTCAGCTGCCTGAATACCGCCTTGAGCCATGATGGAATTGCAGTCGCCATGTCGAAGCTTGGAAACCATCAAGATGTCCTGCGTTGGGATGCCCTCTTGATGAGCGAATAGGGCCGCCACACTGGCCGCGCCACCGCCACCCAGGATGAGTACTTGGACCTCCCTATCGGGTGACGCAAGGTTGATTGAACGGGGATCGACTACAGGATAGGCCTCCAGCAGATCGACGACTTCGTGAGGCATTCGTTCGCCCTTGGATGGCCCGACAGCCACGGCACGCTTCTTGTCTGCCTTGTAGTCAGGATGCCATTCCTGCAACACCTGCTCACGCTGTTCGGGGCTCATCGCCTTCTGCGGGCCTTCCTTCAATCGTTGGTCTCGCGTTGCCTCGACCTTGGCGATCGAATCCCGCATTGATGCGGGATATCCTTCGTTGCGCACTCCCGCGCCTGATTGACTCACGATGCCTCCCCTTCGGTCTCGATGACTCGCTGCGCATAGCGCTGCTTCAGCTCCTCCAAGTTCATCTTCATCAGTGTATCCAGCTCCGCTTCGTGGATACCTTCAGCCAGTTCGCTCATGCGTGTCTGCAGATGATCGGGCTCTGGCGACTGCGTGACTGCATACAACCGTCGTGCCATTTGAGCGAAGTGGTAATGCTTGATGTCGGCTGGGCATCGCATGGAACACAGGCCGCATTGGATACAGTCAAATGATAGTTCAGACACCTTCTCAAGGTCGCCGCGAAGCGCTGCTTGCACGTAGTCCATCACTTCGATGTCCTGTGGGCAAGCCTTGGTGCAGGTATTGCAGGAGACGCAGCGAGCAATGGCTGGATAATGCTGAAGCAGGACGTTCTCGCCTGCATCCAGATCGTCCAGCACGTACCTTGACCGCGGGGCGGGCGTAAATGGAAGTTGCGTCAGATGCATGCCCTCCTCTACCATCTCCTGGCATGCCAGCGCGAACTCCAGCCTGTAATCGCCCTCCTTGCGGTACACTGTGCCACAAGCGCCGCAGAAGCCCGAGCGGCAGCCGGCTCCGCGCACAAATTGATAGCCAGCGTACTCCATCGCATCCATGATGGTGATGCCAGCTGGGACGTTGTATGCCTTGCCCATGATGAATATCTGCATCAACTTCTCTTCAGACATGCTGTGAGCCTCCCTACCCCGTTTGTGCCTCGGCGACCTGCTGCATCCGTGCGCTGAGCCCTTCGGGCAGCTTCTGTGAATCCATTCCCATGGCTGCTGCAAGCAGCTCAGTGAAGTAAACGATCTCGATGTCAGCCAGTTCGCTCGCACCTGCCAATTCCCTCTGCGCCTCCTTCAGATTGTGCTGACACAGCGGGCAGGCCGTGGCGATGACGTTGGCTCCTTCGCGAGCAGCCGATTGAATCACGCGAAACGATCGCTCAATCGACAGATCGCGCCGGTCGACCACCTGATACGTGCCGCAGCATTCTCCGGCAAAAGGGAAGTGAACGGGCATCGCACCTGCTGCTGCCATGGCCTCGGACATGATGGTGGGCTTCTCGACGTTGTCGATAGCAGCCTCTTTGGGACGAAGCAACGTGCATCCGTAGTAGCAGGCCACGTTCAGTCCTTCAAGCGAATGGGGCGTTGCCTGTTCAAGCGCCTGCCAGCCAATGCGATCTCGCAGCACTTGAAGCAAGTGACGAACCACTACTGCGCCCTGGTAGTCGGATTCGCGATCCATGAACTGATTGATCTTGTCTCGCTCTTCGGCATCGGCGTTGATCCGCTGTGCCGTGCGCGAGAGCGTGTTGTAGCACATCGAACACAGAGCGACCAACTCAGTCTGTTCCAAATCCTGGACGCGCACCAGATTGCGAACCGACGCCAGATGATGCATGAGGTCGTCGGTCGTTAGAGACGACACCGTGCCGCAGCAATTCCAACGTTCGAGTTCTTGAAGCTGCAAACCGAGTTTCTCCATCACGAACTGAGCCGAGGATTCAAAGCTCGCTGCAGTATCCTTGAGGCTGCAGCCGGGGAAATAGGGAATGGTGTTCATCGCTTATCCCGTCTTCTTTCGGAAGCTGGCCACCAGCGCAATCTGGGGTAGCTTCGCAATCTCTTGTGGGCTCATCTCGTCAATGGATACGTGATCCAATTCCTTGCGTAGATGGAGCTGTCGAAGTGCTTCCATGAGCTTGGCCAAATCCACGCCTTTCGGACAGCGAACTTCGCAGGCAAGGCAGCTGGCGCAAACCCACATGGCATTGGACTCAAGCAGCGTGATGTCGTCCTGCTGAAGGTCTCGGATAACCTGGCTTGGCAAGCGGTCCATCTGGTCGGTCAGCGGGCAGCCGGCCGAGCACATGCCGCACTGGTAGCAGGCAAACACATTCTCGCCAGACAGCTCCTCGACGCGAGCCCGGAAGTTCTCAACCGATACGGTCTTTGCTCTAGACAACGGCAGTCACCTCCAATTGATGAAGCAACGCGTCTGCCAATTGATGTGCTGCGCGCTCGCCACTCGGCGAGAGCTCGGCCCTCCATTCCCTTGGTGCCGCAACAGGAGCCGTGATGATGACGATCTCGGTCGGCAAATGCGGATCATTCATGGAACGAAAGACCTGCAGAGCTTCCATCAATGAGCCATCGTGCCTCACGCTATGGTCCAAAGGGATCAACTCGTTGGGATGGATGATGGTCGTATCCAGTTCTGAGTTGTGGTTGTCAATGCGGACGTCGGCAAGAAGAACGCGATCATAGCCCCGCATTCTCTCGACCAGACGCAGTCCGGCATGGGAACTCACACACACTTGTACGTCCTCTGGAACGCGATTCGCAATGAGTTCGGCGGCTCGAGGCCCGATGCCGTCATCGCCTGCGAGTGGATTGCCCCAACCGATTACCAAGTGCTTCATCGCTCGATCCTCTGACAGATATTGCCCTTCTCATCATGAACCTGGACAACAAGCGGCATCTGGCCGGGCAAGGCGTGTGTTGCACACGCCAGGCAGGGATCGTAGTTGCGGAAGCTCATCTCCACGAGATTGAGAATCCCCTCGTCGACGTTCCCGTTCTTCACCACGGATTGTGCCATGTCCTTGATGGACATGGAGATACCGGCCACGTTGTGCGTTGTGGCCACGATCAGATTGACATCCTCAATGCGGCCCTTCTGGTCGAGATCGTAGTGATGGATCAATACGCCGCGCGCGGCCTCAATAACGCCGACACCCTCACCAGGTGTTCCCAGCGGCGTTCGAAGCGGCCCGGTCATCAAGTTGGGATCGTCAACCAACTGGGCGACGCGCTCGGCAGCTGATAGCATCTCGATGAGACGTGCCCAGTGGTAAGCAAATGTGGCGTGAACCGGACCGCCTCCGAAATACTCAAGGAAGGTCTCATATTGCACTTGGGCAAGTGGCGTGCCTATTTGCGTGCACACATTGAGCCGTGCGAGCGGCCCCACGCGATAGACGCCGGAATCGGGTCCTGAGACGAATCCCTTCCAGCCCACGTCCTTGAGATAGGGGATCTTCACGTAGGTCCAGGGTTCAGTGCGCTCCTCGATTAATCCGAGAACCTCAGAACTGGGAACCTGGGCGAACAGGGAGCCATCAGGAGCTACGACGCGAACATCGCCATCGTAGTAGTTGATTGAACCCTCGGAATCGACAAGTCCCATGTAGTAGGTAGGCATCATCTGCGCTTTCTCGGAGATGAACCGCTTGTAAGAGTCATCTTTCAGCAACACACTGTGAAAAACGTCCAGCGTCGTCTTGGCGAACTCAAGACAAGACGCAGCCATGGTACGAATTTCGGCTTGCTCGTCTTGCGTGATGCCTTTGGATTGCCCCCCGGGAATGCCAGTGACAGGATGAATGGGACGTCCGCCAATCAACTCGATCGTCTTCTGCCCGTAGCTGCGGTGCTTGATCACTTGCTTGCCAAGCTCCAAGCCGACTTTCCCGATGACTCCCACGATGTTTCGTTCTTGCGGTGGTGCGTAGGGGCCAACCAAGAAGTCAGGTCCTCCCAGATAATAGAAGTGCAGCAGATGATCCGAGAAGGTGTAGGCGTTGTAGAGCAGCTCTCGCAACGCTCTCGCCCGTGGTGGTGGTGGTGCGTCATAGCAGTCATCGAGTGCCTTGGTGGAAGCGAAGTGATGGGCCTCTGGACAGACACCACAGATGCGCTCGGTGATCTGGGGCATGTCTTCGCCCTGCCTGCCGCGGCAGAAGCGTTCAAACCCGCGCAGCTCAGGAATCTGGAAGAACGCGTCAGCCAGATTCCCTTGGTCGTCCAAGAACAGCTCGATGCGCCCATGGCCTTCGAGTCTTGTGATGGGATCAATGCTAACGTGCCGTAGCGTTTCGTTCATGATACCTTTCCTTGAAGATCGAAGTTGCCGCGCCGAAGCGATAGAACGTCCCTACGATGTCATCAAACTGGGCCAATATGGCATCTTCGGCAGCCAGTTGATCCTCACCCTCTTCGCCTGTGCCAATTAGCGATGCCACAGTGTTGAGCATGGCCGCGCCTTGATCCCTAATCGCTGCCGTTGGGCCTGCGCAGCCTGTGCATGGCATGTTGGCAGCCGGGCATACGGCCAGGCAGCCACCACGCGTAGCTGGTCCCATGCACATGAAGCCTTGATCCAAGAGACATTTCTCAGTATCTGGATCGTTCTCATGCGGGCGCAGAATCTGGGTAATCTTCAGTTGCTCTCGCTCGCGTGAACACTCCTCGCACAGGTTCTTTGAGGATGCGAACACGGTTCCCGTGGCGGGCAGCTCTCCCGCTACTAGCGCCGAGAACAAGGCTGATACCACTTGCTTGGGTGGCGGGCACCCAGGAACGACGTAGTCAACTTCGACGACATCCGCGAGATGGGTCAGTCGTGGAAGGAATTCGGGCAGATGAAGATCGTGCCCATTCTTGTTCGTATCAAGTTGCGGCCAGTTGGCTTGATCCCCAAACACCGTCGAGAAGATCTCGTTGCGCGAAGATTGATTAGCCAATCCGATGACGCCACCTGACTGTGCGCACGAGCCAAAGGCCACCAAGTACTTGGTCTTCGTGCGGATGAGTTGCGCCAGCTCGACGTTCTCTTGCGTTCGGATCGCCCCGTTGAACAAGACGATATCGATCTCACCATTCTTGTAGTCGCGCAGATCCGAGTATTTGGGATCTGCGGCGCAAGGCCAGAGAAGGATGTCTGCGGCTGCGACCACATCGAGAATCTGCTCGTTAACTTCCAGCAGTGCGCAGTCACAGCCTCCACACGCTGCGGCCCAGTAGATGCCGATTTTCGCCTTAGCCATGAACTGGCTCCTTCCTCTGCCTGACTGGGGTAGGACCCAGTTCGCGGATGAGCTCTGTATACGATGTCATGGTGGACTGGAACTTGATGCCCTCTGACGCGCTGATCCATTCCAAATGAACGCGGCGCGGATCGATCCCAACCTCAGACAACGCTTGCTTCAGCAAGACGACGCGGCGGCGTGTCTTGTAGTTGCCCGACACATAGTGGCAGTCGCCGGGATGGCAACCGCCAATGAGGACACCGTCTGCGCCCTTCTCCAGCGCTGTGAGTACCATCTCCGTATCCACGCGCCCTGAGCAGTTCACACGCATAGGGACAATGTTGGCGGGATAGGTTAGTCGGCTGACTCCGGCCAAATCGGCACCTGCATACGAGCACCAGCGGCACAGAAAGGCGACGATTCGTGGTTCGAAAGCTGCGTTGGTCTTATCCATCAGACAGGGCCACCTCAATCATTTCTCGGAGTTGGAAGTCCGTTAGATTCTTCAACTGCGCTGCGCCTGTGGGACACGCAGAAACACACGTGCCGCACCCCTCGCACAGAACCTCATTGCATTCAGCCACACCGGAGACCGTGAGACTGAGCGCTGTATACGGACACATGCCTACGCAAACGCCACACCCGCCGCAGATCTCCTCGTCAATCGATACCGTCTCTGGTGAATGCGACAGCTTGTCCTGGGTAAGCAGGGCGATGGCCTTGGAGGCAGCGCCGCTTCCTTGAGCGACGGATTCGGGGATGTCTTTGGGGCCCTGACCTGCGCCGGCCACATAGATCCCGGCTGTCAGTGACTCCACGGGCCGAAGCTTGGGATGGGCCTCCTTGAGGAAGCCCTCGCCACCGCAGCTGATCTTGAGGGTCTTGGTGAGAGCGCGCGTACTGGGATGAGGATCCATAGACATGGCAAGAACCACTAGATCAGCCTCGATCTCAACCTTCTTGCCAGACAGCGTGTCGACACCCCACACCATAACCTTGTCGTCCTGCTGATAGATCTTGGCGACCTTGCCGCGCAGATAGCGGATCTTCTCGTGTTCAGTTGCGTTCTGGACGAACTCCTCGTAGCCCTTGCCGCCAGCGCGAACGTCGATATAGAAAACGACGGCTTCGGAGTCAGCTACGGCATGGCGATAGAGCAAAGCGTGCTTCGCCGTGTACATACAGCAGATCTTCGAGCAATAGGCGTTGTGATTCTCTGGATCTCGCGAGCCTGCACACTGCACAAACACGACACGCTTTGGGACTCTGCCATCTGACGGTCGTCTGACCTGTCCCCCCGTGGGGCCGGAGGCCGACAGCATGCGCTCGAATTGCAGGCCATCGATCACATTAGCTACGTCACCGCCGCCATACTCACCGAGATTGACGATGGGGTACATGTCATAGCCAGTGGCGACGATGATGGCAGCCACCTCTTCTTCAAGGATTGTGGGTTGCATATCAAAGTTGATTGCTCCAGGCTCGCAAACCTTCGCACATTCGGAACAGCGCAGCGGGTGGAGACCGAGGCATGAGCGCTCATCCAACGTGTATGTCGAAGGCACGGCCTGTTGGAACGGGATGTAAATGGCCTTGCGATCCACCAGCCCGCGTTCGAATTCGCTGGGAACAGACTGCGGGCACACCTTCTCGCAATCGCCACACAGATTGCATTTGTCGGGATCGACGTAGGTTGGATTCTTGCGGATCTTAACCGTGTAATTGCCCACGTACCCCGACACATTCAGAACCTCACTGTATGTCATAAGCTCAATATTGGGATGACGGGACGCCTCCACCATCTTTGGCGTAAGGATGCACTGTGAGCAGTCAAGTGTTGGGAACGTTTCTGACAGCTGTGCCATGTGTCCGCCGATGGATGCCTCTTTCTCGACGAGAAGGACTTCAAACCCCGCGTCGGCAACATCAAGAGCCGCTTGAATGCCAGTGATTCCAGCTCCGATCACCAAACACTTGTCAACATGATCGATGCGCACTGGATCGAGCGGATGATTGCCGCGCACCTTCTCCACCATCGTCTTGATGATCTTGACGGCCTTGGCTGTGGCTTCGGATCGATCAAGGTGGACCCAGCTACAGTGCTCGCGGATATTGGCCATCTCCACGAGATAGGGATTGAGGCCCGCATCATCAGCTGCTCGTCGAAATGTCGGCTCATGCATGGCGGGTGAACATGCTGCGATGACCACTCCGGTCAGTCGATGCTCACGGATGGCATCAGACACCAGTTGCTGCCCGGGGTCGGAGCACATATAGTCGTAATCAGAAACAAACGCTACGCCAGAATACTGACGCAACGTTTCGGACACCGATAGCGTGTCTACGGTTCGCTCGATATTCAACCCGCAGTGACACACAAAGACGCCAATCCTAGGGCTGCTCACCGAGAGCCTCCTCCCCTTTCGCGTATCCAGTTGAGAATGCGCGCTCGTTGAGTTCCTTTGTGCGCGCTGGAACTGAGTTGAGAATGGCATCCAGCATCGCCTCGCGTGACACGATCTCTGAGATGGCTGCCAGCGCCCCCAGCATGACAACGTTGGCAACGATCTTGCGGCCGAGCGCGTCGGCTAGGCGCGTCGCAGGAATGCCATAGACCTTGGAAACTGGTGGGGGAAGCTCGGAGAAATCTACTAGGTCCTCATCCACGATCAGTAGACCTTCAGAGTCGATATCCTGGCCGTACTTCTCGTAGGCCTCTTGAGACATGATGACCAACACACTAGGTTGGCTAAGACGGGGGTAGCCAATGACGCCATCAGAAACGACGAGGTCGGCGTTGCACGCGCCCCCGCGGGCTTCGGGCCCGTATGATTGCATCATCACCGCATTCTTGCCGCCATAGATCGAGGCTGCTCGACCGGCGATTTTGCCTGCAGAGATGATTCCCTGCCCTCCAAATCCAGCGAAACGCACCTCAGATCTCATATTCGAGTAGTCCCATATACTGGGACTTCCTCCCAATAAGTGGATTTCGATAAGCGCAGTCTAGAGCGGATTCCAGAAGAAGTCAACCCAGATGAGACAGATGTCAGGTTCTGGTTAGTCTCAATATACGGGACAGAGCTAATTCGACAGAATCTCGTCCATCTTTCTGCCGATATGGGCAGGGCTCTCCGCTACTGTCACGCCTGCTGACCGGAGTTCCTCGATCTTGGCTGCCGCGGTTCCTGAGCCACCAGAGACAATCGCACCTGCATGGCCCATGCGACGGCCCGGAGGCGCCGTCTGCCCAGCAATGAAGGCGACTACCGGCTTGGTGATCGACTCGGCAATGATGCGTGCTGCGTTCTCCTCTGCAGAGCCGCCGATCTCGCCGATTAGTATCATGCCGTGGGTATCGGCGTCGGCCTCAAACATGCATAAGAGATCTGAGAATGTGAGGCCGATGATCGGATCTCCACCAATACCTACGCAGGTCGATTGTCCGATGCCCAATGACGTGAGTTGATGCACCACTTCGTAGGTCAGCGTGCCGGATCGGGAGATGATGCCAATGTGCCCTGGCTTATGGATGTAGCCTGCCATCACGCCGAGCTTGCATTTTCCCGGACTAATGAGGCCCGGTGTGTTGGGGCCGACGAGCCGGACGCCCGTGGAATCTAGATGCTTGCGCACAACCAGCATGTCGTTCACGGGAATCCCTTCAGTCAGGCAGACGATCAGTTTAATGCCTGCGTCAGCAGCCTCGAGGATAGCATCGGCTGAGAAGGCAGGCGGTACGAAAATGATGGATGCATTGGCGTCGGTCTGCTTGACGCCCTCAGAGACCGTGTCAAAGATAGGAATACCGTCAATATCCTGGCCTCCCTTGCCTGGGGTTACGCCGGCGACAATCTGTGTTCCATAGTCACGCATCTGACGCGCGTGGAATTGGCCCTCGTTGCCTGTCATGCCTTGAACCAATACGCGTGTGTCACTACCAATCAGGATACTCACGATATCACCCCCACTGCTTTGGCGACCATTGTCGCCGCTTCGCCCAAATCAGCGGCTGTTAGGAAACTCAGCCCCGATTCGTTAAGGATTCTGCGTCCTTGATCCACATTGGTACCCTCCAATCGAACAATCACTGGTACCGAGATGCGAAGCTTGTTGGCTGCAGCGACCACGCCTTCTGCTAACACGTCGCATCGCAGAATGCCCCCGAAGATGTTGATGAACACCGCCCGAACGTCGGGATCGTTGATAAGGATTTGCACACCCTTCTCTATCATGTCAGATGTCGCGCCGCCGCCAACATCCAAGAAATTGGCGGGTGACGCGCCAACATGCTTGATGAGGTCCATGGTGGCCATGGCCAAGCCAGCGCCATTGACCAGGCACCCGACATTGCCATCGAGCTTAATGTAATTCAGATTCGCTGCCGTTGCCTCAATCTCCAGCGGATCCTCTTCATTAAGATCTCGAAGCTCCCGCAACTCTGGATGACGGAACAGACCGCTATCATCGAGGTTGAGCTTGGCGTCAATGGCTAACGGTTCGCCTTCACTTGTAATGGCTAGCGGGTTGATCTCGGCAAGAACGCAGTCTTGCTCGCAAAATAGCCGATACAGCGATTGGATAGACTTGGCCACGCCGCGTGCTGTCTTGAATGGTAGGCCGAGGCGATGAGCAAGTCGGAAGGCTTGGAACGGACGCAGCCCCAAGAACGGATCGACAGTCTCTTTCAGAATGGCTTCTGGATTGCTGCTCGCGGTCTCTTCGATATCCACGCCACCACAGCTGCTGGCCATCACTGTGATCGCTCGATTGCAGCGATCGATGGTCATTCCGAGATAGAGCTCTTGAGCGATATTCGCTGCGGGCTCGATCAGAAGCAGTCGCACCGTACGGCCCGCTGGTCCTGTCTGAGGCGTCCGCAGATTCATGCCCAACATACGACGTGCTGCCTCTTGGACCTCAGAAGTATTTGCAGCCAGCTGAATGCCGCCACCCTTTCCGCGACCTCCGGCGTGAATCTGTGCTTTGATGACCACGGGGTATCCAAGTGCGTCTGCCGCCGCAATGGCTTCGTTCACAGTAGATACAGTGTTTGACGCAGAGATGGGGATGCCGTACTTGGCGAACAGCGCCTTCGCCTGATACTCATGAATCCTCATGAATCTCCCTCCTTGAAAACGAACTGGATCGCATGCGGGGGAACTTACGGTGTTCGATGTTTATGGTCAAGGGCGTTCGCAGCCAGCAGATCGTCCCTATGAGGAGAAACTCAGGTTGTGGCAGAGGTTGCGGCGCGATCAATAGGATTCAGCCCATTCAGCGTTGACAGTTAAGCAGCGGTTCGATACTGTGTCGGGGCTCACACAGGGAGGAGAACGAATGAAGGGCATTTTCGTCATTGCAGATGGATTGGGTGGACGACCCACGGACCTGAATGGCAATACGTGTTTGGAAGCAGCAGAGACGCCGTATTTGGATGCGCTGGCTACACGAGGTGCTTTGGGATTGGTCGACCCCATTGGTCCCGGCATCCGCCCTGGCAGCGATACAGCCCATCTCTCATTGCTTGGCTACGACCCATTCAAGGTTTATACGGGACGCGGCGTGTTCGAATGTCTCGGCATGGGCATGGACGTTCAAGCGGGCGACATCTGTTTTCGTGCCAACTTTGCCTCCGTGGAGTCTTCTGCAGAAGGACTTCGATTGCTCGACCGCCGTGCAGGACGCATTAGCGAAGGGCAGAACGAGCTTGAAGACGCGCTACGAGCGTTGTCAGTCCCGGGCGCGGAAATCGAATTTCTGGCAAGCACCCAGCATCGCGGTGCGCTTAGGATTCGCGGGGAAGGATTGTCCCGATTCATCGGTGAGACGGATCCCCATGAAGTCGGAACCGTGCTACTGGCCTCGCGACCCACACAGGATGTCCCAGGTGCAGACAAGACAGCAGACATCGTCAACCAAATGACTCAACAGAGCTTTGAGATTCTGCGCGATCTACCGTTGAACAAGAAGCGGGTTGCCGCCGGGCAACTGCCTGCCAACGTGCTGCTGGTTCGCGGTGCAGCCAATTGTCCAGTACTGCCCTCGATCGAATCTGTCATTGGCGCACGCGGCGCGGTGATTGCTGGTGGCGCGCTTTACCGCGGTGTGGCTGAAGCATGTGGGATGGACTACATCCCGGTTCAAGGAGCAACTGGTGGTCTGGACACGAATATCAAGGCCAAAGCAGCCGCTATTTTGAGAACGCTTGAAGACTACGATTACGTCTTCTGTCATTTGAAGGGCACGGACAATGCCGGGCATGACAAGAACGCAGCAGACAAGAAGGCGTTCATTGAGCGCATGGACTCGGAGTTGTTCAAGGTCCTCATCGAACGCGTCGATTGGGGAAGAACGCATTTGGCGTTTACAGGAGACCACTGCACGCCGATTGACTACGGCGACCACACCGTCGATCCCGTCCCTGTTCTCTTTGTCGGTCCCAACATCCCGCGGGATCCGGGAACGACGTTTGGGGAACGTGTGGCTGGGCAAGGTGGCTTGGGGAGATTCAGCGGACGCGTGCTTCCGATGTTGCTTGGATACTGCAATTGGGCACCCAAGTTTGGGTCCTAGGGATACTATGAAATTGTGCGATCTAGCAGAACTGATCGCCGGTTCGATTCTCGTAGGAGAGGACCAGCCGGATTTGGTTATTGATCGGGCCTTTGCTGCCGATTTGCTGTCCGACGTCCTTGCGCTGACAGAGGAGCAAACGACGCTGATCACCGGGATGGTTAACCCTCAAGTGATGCGTGTCGCGGAGATTCTCAATGTAATAGCGGTGATCTTCGTTCGAGGGAAGGTCCCTCCTGCGTCGCTGGTGGAATACGCAAACAGGCTCAACATTCCTTTGGTTACCACCAAGAAGACGATGTTCGAGACGTGTGGATTGATGTATGCCCATGGCGTACGTGCCTGTCGAAGCCGATCGACTTGCCAGATGAGTGACAGCGGATGAAATACGCCATTCGGGCGGGAGATATCGAGCACGGGGGCAGCGCATCAGCGCGTATCAAGTCGGAATTGTCCCGAGCTGGAGTGGACGCAACGACGGCGCGCCGCGCTGGCATTGTTGCTTTTGAGGGAGAGATGAACCTCATTGTCTATTCGGATGATGGCGGCACGCTCAGTGTCATCGTTGAGCCAGACGCCGTCATGATCGAACTCGAAGACACAGGTCCTGGCATTGAGGACATTGACTTGGCGATGACGCCGGGGTTTTCGACCGCTCCTGTTTGGGCAACAGATCTAGGGTTCGGCGCTGGTATGGGTCTCGTCAACATGCAAAAACACTCGGACATATTTGAGATTCACTCCAAACTAGGTGTGGGGACGAGGATCCAGTGCCGGATCGAGCGGAAGGGCGATTGGGCGATGAATCGCCGGGAGGGATGATGAGACTATCTGAGATCATTGACCGTCTGTCGCTTGATGTCCTTACACCTGCGTCAGACGTCGACAGTGAAGTAACCGGCGCGTACTGCGGTGACCTGCTCTCGCATGTCCTCGCCAAGGCAGCTGCGGGTGATTTGTGGATCACCATCCAGCACCACGCCAACATCGTTGCCGTGGCGCAAGTTACCGGGCTCCAAGCCGTTCTCATTGTTGATGGCCGAAGTCCCAACGAGGAAACGCTCACTCGCGCGAAAGACGGCGGGATCATCCTGCTCGGGACGTCAGAAAGTGCGTTCATCATGGCGGGACGACTTCATACGCTGCTGGCGGATTGATGTGGAACTGATTGTTGCTGATCTGCATATTCATACGTGTTTGTCGCCGTGTGGTGAGTTGGCGATGTCTCCGCGCGCGATTGTTGAAGCGGCTGTGTCCAAGCGAATCGACGCCATTGCCATCACCGATCACAATAGCGTTTCCATGGTTGATACGGTGGCTCAATTGGCACTGTCTGCAGGACTTGGCTTCTTGTATGGCATGGAGATGCAAACGCGCGAAGACGTTCACCTGCTTGCCTATTTCAATGATTCGGCCTCATGTCATCGTTTGGCAGATGCCATCTATTCATTGCTCCCCAATCGCCCCAACGAGCCGCTGTATTTCGGGGATCAGGTGATTGTCGATGCGGACGAGACGATCATTGGCTATGAACCCAAGCTGCTTGTGAACTCGCTCGACCTTGGTTTCAATGAGGCCGTGGCACTCGTCCGCGAGTACGGGGGGCTGCCGGTTCCCGCGCACGTAGATCGTGAGGCGTACGGTTTGATGGCGCAACTCGGGTTTGTACCTGAAGGGGTGATCTTCGATTTGGCTGAAACACTGACGGGTGTTCTGCCAGAGGGATTCGGGCACGCGGCGGCCATGTGCTCGTCTGACGCGCACCAACCAGAACAGATTGGGCGACGAACCACAATCTTCAAGATGAAGAATGCATCGATACATGAGATGATTCTGGCATCACAGGGGATCGACGGACGATCTGTGACCTGCCATATAGAGGAACGGAGGACGAAGTGACTGGCGTAATAACGGCCCAGCAAAGCGAAACGTTGCAGCGAATCCTCGATGAGTTCAAGGGAACGCAAGGCCCCTTGATCCAGGTGCTCCATCAAGCACAAGATGTGCTTGGCTACTTGCCCGCGGAAGTGCAGTCGGCAGTAGCGGATGGGCTCGCGCTTCCGTTGTCAACGGTGAGCGGCGTGGTCACGTTCTACAACTTCTTTCGCACGGAACCGCGTGGCGAGCATGTGATCAGCATCTGCACAGGGACAGCGTGTCATGTGAAGGGAGCCGACAGGATGATTGATATTCTCCGTGATGTGCTGGGTGTCGGGTTGGAGGAAACCACACAAGATCGGCGTTTCACAGTGCAGGGCGTGCGATGCATCGGTGCTTGCGGACTGGCACCGGTGATGATGATCGACGACGAAGTCTACGGAAAACTTGACCGAAAGCGGATCCAAGAGATCCTTGCGCTCTACGAATGATTGAAGAGTTGGACATGCACTTGCTTGACTTGGTGCAAAATGCGCTTTCTGCAGGCTCAAGTCGCATTGATGTGAGAGTCATCTGCGATCAGGCTGCGGATCGTCTGACGATCCGCGTCGCCGACAATGGCACAGGCATGGATGAACGTACGCTTGAGACCGTACAGCGCGGCTATTATTCCAGCAAGTCAGAACAGAGCGTTGGGTTGGGCATTCCGCTGTTGCGGGAGACGGCGCTGCACTGTGATGGGCGATTCGCCATTGAGAGCAAAATGGGCGAAGGGACAACAGTGACTGCGGAGTTTCGCAAGAGCCACATCGATCTTCCGCCGTTCGGAGATCTAGTCGCGACGTTCCTTAACATCATCGTGACTGCGGACGCTCGCTACGTTACGATTACCTATCAATGCGATGGAAATGAGCTTGAACTCGATACGGCGGCCTTGTCGGAACTGCTTGGGGAACTGTCATTCCAGCATCCCGAAGTGATTCGTTTCCTCAAGGCCTACATTGCTGAACGTGTCAACAAAGAGGTTAGGAGGACGGGATGAAACTCGAAGAGCTTCGCCAGATTCGTGAGCGGGCTTCGAAAGAGCTGTCCCTGCGCAAGGGAAATGCTCGGATTAAGGTAGTCATCGGAATGGGAACGAGCGGAATCGCTGCAGGAGCGCGTGATGTGATGGCTGCGTTCCTCGATGAAATTTCAGTTCGCAATCTGACGGACGTCGTGGTGACGCAGACCGGTGAGCGTGGGCTGGCGTCATCCGAACCCGTGGTTGACGTTCTCATCACCGGAGAGCCGAAGGTGAGCTACGGCCAGATGACGGCTGACAAAGCCCGGCGTGTGGTGGTGGAGCATTTGGTGAACGGCAACGCAGTGACTGACTTCGTCATCGAAGTGAGGGGATAATGAACCGACGGCTCGACGTCCTTGTCTGTTCAGGAGCCGCGTGCGTTTCATCGCATTCTGCTGAGGTGAAATCTGCCCTAGCATGCGAGATCGATGCCCGGGGTTTGAGCGACGAGATTCGGCTGGTAGAGACAGGCTGTATGGGGCCGTGTGAACTGGGGCCGGTCCTGTTGATTTATCCGGGAGGCACGTTCTACGTGCGTGTCTCGCCAAACGATGTCGCGGAGATCGTTGAGGAGCACTTCCTCAAAGGACGTCCGGTTCGCCGACTCCTGTGGGAGACTCCTGAGGCGCGTAGGATTGCTGAGGAGAAGAAACAGGTTCCATTCTTCGAAAAACAGCAGAAGATCGTCCTTGCCAATTGCGGAGAAATCGATCCCGAGAACATCGAAGAATTCATCGCAACCGGTGGCTATGAGGCACTCGGCCGGGCATTGACTGAGAAGTCTCCCGAGGAACTGATTGAAACGCTGGTCGCTTCGGGCCTGCGAGGTCGCGGCGGTGCCGGTTTCCCCACGGGTCTCAAATGGCGTTTCGTCGCCAGAGAGAGCGGGAAAACGAAGGTCGTCGTCTGCAATGCCGATGAGGGGGATCCAGGGGCGTTCATGGATCGCAGTCTCCTTGAAGGAGATCCTCATTCAGTCATTGAAGGGATGACCATTGCTGCCTATGCCGTCGGTGCCAATCATGGCTATGTCTATGTTCGTGCCGAGTACCCGCTGGCCATTCGCAGACTCAAGACGGCCATCGAACAGGCCCGAAACGCGGGACTGCTCGGACTGAACATTCTCGAAACTGGTTTTGCATTCGATCTTGAGGTCCGCATTGGAGCAGGTGCCTTCGTCTGCGGTGAAGAGACTGCGCTGATCGCATCGATTGAAGGTGAGCGCGGCATGCCGCGTACGCGGCCTCCCTATCCATCGACGTCCGGCGTGTTCGGTCATCCGACACTGATCAACAATGCCGAGACGTGGGGCAACATTCGACACATCGTTCTCCATGGGGCGCAGTGGTTCGCCGCAATAGGCACGCCGCAGAGTCCGGGAACGAAGGTGTTCGCCCTTTCTGGCAAGGTTGTCAATACAGGGCTTGTCGAAGTACCCATGGGAACGACGTTGAGGGAAGTGATCTTTGACATAGGTGGTGGCATTCCCAATGGCAAGGCTTTCAAGGCCGTGCAAACGGGAGGCCCGTCTGGCGGATGCATTCCTGCCGAGTATCTGGATACACCGATCGATTATGAGTCGCTGAAGAAGCTTGGGGCGATCATGGGGTCTGGCGGCATTATCGTCATGGATGAAGACAACTGCATGGTGAACATCGCCAAGTACTTCCTTGACTTCACCTGTGATGAGTCCTGCGGCAAGTGCGTGCCCTGTCGTGCGGGAACGCGCCAGATGCTTGATCTCCTTGAGAAGATCACAGACGGCAAGGGAGAAACGGCAGATATCGACCGGCTGCGCAGCCTAGGAATGATGGTCGCGTCGACATCCCTGTGTGGATTGGGGCAATCGGCCCCGAATCCAGTGCTATCGACGCTCAAATACTTCGGCCATGAATACCAGGCACACATTCATGAGCATCGTTGCGAGGCAAAGGTTTGCCCGTCGATGATTCGATTCGAAATTAACCCCGCGGCTTGCCGGGCATGTGACAAGTGCCGCACCGTGTGTCCAGTGACTGCGATCACCGGGAAGCCGGGAACGCCGCCCTATCAACTGGATGCACAAACATGCATTCGGTGCGGACGCTGCGCTGAGGTGTGCCCGTTTGATGCGATTGCGATCAATAGCGGAGATTTGAACTAAGACAACCAGGAAGTTGGAGGGCTGCAGTGGAGACCATCAGATTGAAGATCGACGGCCGCGAGATCACAGCACAGGCCGGACAGACGATCCTTGAGGTGGCAAAGGAAAACGGGATAAACATTCCGACGCTTTGCCATCTCGATGGAGTGGAAGATGTGGGAGCGTGCCGACTGTGCATCGTGGATGTCCACGGGCAGCTGGTTACATCTTGCACAACGAAAGTTGGGGCAGACATGGATGTCCAGACGCAAACCGCACCGGTGAAAGAGTACCGGCGGATGATCCTGGAGCTTCTGTTTGCTGAGGGAAGCCACGTCTGCTCGTTCTGCGTATCGAACGGCGGCTGCGAGTTGCAGGATCTTGCATGTGATCTGGAGATGCATTCCGTGCGTGTCCCGTATTCCTTCCCACGAAATCGGATTGATGCAACGCATCCTCAATTTCTGATTGATCGGGATCGGTGCGTGCTGTGCGGTCGATGCGTGCGCGTTTGTGCGCAAGTGGAAGGCGCTCACACGTGGGGATTTGCCGAGCGTGGGAGCACTGCGCGAGTGATTACCGATCTGGCTGTTGATTGGGGGCAGGCCGAGTCATGCACCAGCTGTGGCAAGTGCGTTGAGTCGTGTCCAACGGGAGCGATCGTGCGCAAGGGCGCAAGCAACGCCGAAATGCGCAAGAAGGCCGATCTCGTCGGTCGCCTGACCGAAAGGAGAGAACATGAGTAAGGTCAAGGTTTCCACACTGTGGTTCAGCGGTTGTGCGGGCTGCCACATGTCTCTTCTCGATATCGACGAAGTGCTGATTGAGTTGGCTGGGCGCATTGAGTTGTGCAATAGCCCGATCACAGATCTCAAGGTATTCCCTGAGGGGGGCGTAGACGTCACGTTGATTGAGGGGGCCGTCGCCAATGAAGAGCAACTGCACTTGGTGAAGGAAGCGAGAGAGAAATCAAAAATCCTCATTGCCTTCGGTGATTGTGCGGTAACCGGGAATGTGCCCGGACTGCGCAACGGAATGAATACAGACAAGCTGATCGAGGACATCTATGGCAAGGGGGTCACCACCAACGGGAAGCTACCCTATGACGTCGTGCCTCATCTGCTGGATCGTGTCCGACCTGTGCACGAAGTGGTTCCTGTGGAGTACTTCCTTCACGGATGTCCGCCGCCGCCAGGTGTCATCGCCAAAGCCATCCTTGCCCTGCTTGACGGTAAAACGCCAGAGCTCCAGGGCGAAGATCTCAAGTTCGGTTAGGGAGAAAGCATGGAAAGACAGATACATATCGAGCCGGTTACACGCATCGAAGGTCACGCCAAGATCACCGTATTCTTGGATGACGCCGGCGACGTGAAGGACACCCAGTTCCATGTCACCGAACTGCGTGGTTTTGAGAAATTCTGCGAAGGCCGCACGTTGTGGGAAATGCCGGGGCTTACGGCTCGCATTTGCGGGATTTGTCCCGTCTCTCACATTCTTGCCTCGGCAAAGGCGACAGACGCCATTCTGTCTGTGCGCATCCCCAAGACAGGCGAGATGCTGCGCCGGATGATGAATCTTGGTCAGTACATTCAGTCGCACGCACTGAGCTTCTTCTACTTGTCAGCTCCCGATTTCCTGCTGGGGTGGGATTCCGATCCCGCGCTTCGCAATGTAGTTGGCCTCGTGCAGGCCAACCCTGAATTGTCGCGTAAGGGCATCCGTATGCGAGCCTTCGGACAGGAAGTCATCAGTCGATTGGGGGGCAAGCGCGTCCATCCCGCCTGGGCTGTGCCTGGCGGCGTCAACGCGCCACTCTCCAAAGAGGATCATCAGTGGCTTACAGAAAACCTCCCGGAGGTCAAGGACACCATTCGTGAGACCATTGATTTATTCAAGTCAGCCTTTGATTGCGAAGCCCGCGGTGTGCTTGGCGAATTCACCAGCATGTACATGGGCTTGGTGGCTCCGGGCGGCAAGTGGGAGCATTACGAAGGCCTGATCCGCATCGTCGATCAAGACGGCTCGATTGTCGTGGATGGGTACGATCCAGCTCGGTATTTTGACATTATCCAAGAAGCATCCGAGCCCTGGACCTATCTGAAGTTCCCCCACTACGTGCCCCGCGGCTATCCAGATGGTATGTATCGTGTTGGCCCTCTGGGACGCGTCAACGTGTGCGAGTCTTTCGGGACACCTGAAGCCGATGCGGCCCTCGAAGAGTTCCGCGCGACAGCCAGCCGATGCTCGGGCAAGGTATTCGATTATCACTACACCCGGCTACTGGAAATACTGGCCTCTGTCGAACAGATGGAGCTGTTGCTGGCCGACGATCGCATTCTCGACACGCGCATTCGTGCAGAGGCCGGCATCAACCAATTGGAGGGCGTCGGGATTCACGAAGCCCCTCGTGGAACGCTCATTCATCACTACAAAGTGGACAAGAACGGCGTGATCGAAAAGGCGAACTTCATCGTCTCTACCGGCCACAACAACCTGGCAATGAACATGGCTGTCAAGCAGATCGCCCAAAAATACATTGCCAAGGGGAACGTTACGGAAGGCATCCTCAACAGAATTGAGGGTGGCATTCGTGCCTACGATCCGTGTCTGTCCTGTTCTGTACATGCCATCGGCCAAATGCCGATTCAAGTGAGTATTGTGGATGCAGACGGTACGCTGCAGCAGACGTTGACGCAGGAATAGGCATGGACATCGTCATCGGGATCGGCAACGACTTGCGGGGAGACGACGGCATTGGGCCACGTGTGGTCGATGCCATCCGCGCTCGAGTCGATCTGGAAACGATGACCGTCCAGCAACTGGTGCCTGAGCTTGCCGAGAAGATTCAACATGCTCGACGGGTGCTATTCGTGGATGCGAGTCTCGCTTGTGATGAGCCGTGCCTTGCGCAGCTTGAGGCGTCTGACCATCGCGGCTTGGGGCATGCCTGTTCGCCAGCTGCATTGCTGGCCTGGACGAAGCTTGCCTATGAGCGGCAGCCCGAATCGTGGCTGCTAAGCGTCCCGGGCACCACATTTGAGCTGGGAGAAGGCCTCAGCCCACAGGCGGCAGCCCACCTGCCCAAAGCCCTCGAGCAAGTCGAGTCGTGGCTGATTCAGTGTCTAAAACCAGTGCCCATGATCAGTGAGGAGGAAGCGTGAAGGAATTGCTGGAACGGTATCCGGCGACATCGGAGTTCATGCTCGATATGTTGCATGACCTGCAAGACGCTGAACCGAAAAACTATCTGAAGCCAGAAGCGCTTCAAGCAGTAGCCGAATATCTGTCCGTGCCGCTGTCGGAAGTTGTCAGCACGGCGACGTTTTACACGATGTATAGCCTCAAGCCGCGCGGCAAGCACGTCATTCGATTGTGCGAATCACCGCCGTGTCAATTGGTCGGTGCCGAATCATTGCTTGAGATCCTCGCCAAGCATCTCGCTGTGAAGGTTGGGGAAACCACCGCAGATGGCGTCTTCGAGTTGGAAACCGCCAGCTGTCTTGGGGTTTGCGGGGTCGCTCCGGCGATGATGATCGATGCTGAGTTGTACGGCAATCTGACAGAGGCTCGCATCGTTGACGTGATTGAAGACGTGAGGAGGCGAGATGCGACTAGCTAGAGGACATGTGCTAATCGGAATCAATGATGAAGCCCTCCTTGCTGGCGCCCGCGGCGTTGAAGCGGCCCTTCGCATCGCGCTCAGTGAGAACGGCCTTGCTGGAGAAATCGAAGTGATCGAGACGGGCGATCTTGGGGTCGCGGGTCAAGGCGTCGTCCTCAGCATGTATCCAGATGGCGTGGTCTATGCAGGTGTCGAACTTGCGGATGTGACCGAGATTGTCTCCGAGCATCTTCTGAAAGGCCGCCCAGTGGAGCGACTTCGCCTTCGCGGTGCCTCTGCCGCGAGCGGAGGAGATCGCAAACAGCCGCGCATTGTTTTGGAGAATTGCGGCGTCATCGATCCCAGTAGTCTGGAGCAAGCGATCGCTGTAGGTGCCTATTCAGCGATGGCAAAGATTGTCGAACAGGCGATCTCGCCGAGCAGTGTCATTGATATCGTCAAAGCCTCGGGCCTCCGCGGGCGCGGTGGGGCAGGATTCCCAACCGGGCTCAAGTGGTCGTTTACTGCCGCGGGTGAACAGAAGTACATCATCTGCAATGCGGATGAAG
>JAHITR010000188.1 GCA_018817505.1 Candidatus Bipolaricaulota bacterium
AGTCTGTGCGGATGCGATACGAGGATAGGCTTGCGGTGCTGCGTCGCACATTGCGAACCGAAACCCATTCCTATCCTTTGGGAGCGATCCTTGTTTCCATCGGCGCAGTGACGGATGAGCAATTGAATCGTGCGCTGCACGTTCAATCTCAATCGGATTCAAGCAAGCTCCTTGGGGAGTTGCTCGTTGAGATGAACGTCATCAGCCAGGGCAAGCTGTCTCACGCGTTGACCATTCAGCGATCTGCCCCATCTGAATACTCTCAAATTGCATAGAACACGGAGGTGCACGGTGCGTAAAGTACTACTGATCACTCTGACGCTCGTGTTGGCTGTTGGATTTGCAGCCTTTTGCGATGCAGATGATGACGCCCTAGGGGATGGAGGACTTCGCCTAGAGCAGCTTCAGAACAACGATGGTGGATGGGATTGGCCTCTGGATGACGGCAACCCAAGCAACACAAGTCCGGTGAATACCATTGGGCCCATAGCAATGGGACTTTCCCGCGAGTACTGGAACAATGGCGGTGTTTCATTCCAGGGAGCGCTCGCTGATACAGGTGCCCTTCTGCTAACAAAGCTAAACAATTTCTCTCCCTCTGATGGGTATCTCGCCACAATGCTCGACAGCATATTCGGTGGATCTACCTATCGTGATCACGTACAAGCCAATTTCTATGGTCCACTAGCAGCAGGGACATACAACAAGAGTGGATCCGGAACACTCTATTCGACCGCAAGCTATGTCCAATTAATTCGCAATGCCAGAGCGGGCCTTGGCAATCTGGGCGAATGGGATCTTGGCATGGGGCTTGTGGGCGCCGCCGCATGTGGCGCAGCTACGGCGGACTGGGTCGATGGCGTCAAGGCCGAGTTGAATGAACACAACAGCAATGGCTGGTACGACGTCATAGGACTCGCCGGAGCTCTTTATGGGCTTGCGCTGGTCGAGGAAGAATTCGATCCGACCAGCGGGGATTTGGCGTCAGCAAGCAGTTTGGCAGACCTCGGCGGCATTCTCGCCGGGTACCAGATTGGGCAAGGTGGGTTTGCGTGGAATTCCAACTACGTTATTCCTAATGACGGCAATGAAACCGTCCAGGAGACCGCTTATGCCATTCTGGCGCTGAACCAGCTTGGACGAATCGAATACCTCGATATGATACAGGGCGCGGCCGACTGGCTTGTGAGCTTCCAACTCGGTACTGGAGGCTGGGAGAATTACTCTGGAAGCGGTGAAAACAACGAGATTACCGGCGAGGCATTGTGGGGAATCCACGCGGTGTATGTCGAAGATCTCTACGTAGCTTCCCTTGGACATGACCAGGCGTTCGGATACGGTGCCATCCCATTTGCGACGGTCTCGCAAGCAACAGCGCAAATGGAGGGGCTAGGCGGAGAGGTTCACGTCGCACCTGGAATCTACCAAGAGCAGGTTGTCGTCGGGGGTGACCTGATCCTGACGGGTACTCCTGGAGCGATCATTCTTGCGCCAACAACTCCCGGAAAGTTTAAAATCTCAGAGTCTACGGCCACGTGGGAACCGGTTGTTTTTCTTTACGGCGGCACAGACGACGGCAGCGGGAACATCTCCGGCGCCGAGATTAGCCTGATTGATATTCGGGGCTTGGTGGTGGATGGCAATGACCGGACACCAACCGACCGTAGCGCCGGCATCCTGTTGCGCAATGTCGCCGGCACAGTCGCGGATAACACCGTGCAAAATATGAATATCGATGGCAAGCAGACATTTGGAATCATCGTTTACGGCGATTCGGATGTAGTTATCGATGGGAATACCGTCACTGGTTTTAGCCGAGGTGGCATCGGGGTCATGAGCGGCTTCGCAGTGATCTCGAACAACACCGTGCTTGGGCCTGGTCTTGGCGTGCCAGTGACGTGGGCCCCCAACGGAATCCAGATCGGATATGGAGCTCAGGGAACGATTTCCGGCAATGAGGTGACGGGCTGCGGATGGCCAGGAACTGATTGGGCTGGCACAGCCATCATGGTGGTCGATACGAGCAACGTGATCGTGGAGAACAACTACGTTCACGACAACGAGACCGGTATCGGCGTTACCGACTTCCCTGAAGCGGCTTATGGTGCCGCCTGGGCAGGCAACGTCTCAAACATCATTGTCCAGGGCAACACTCTTGATCAAAATGAGTGGTCTCTCGACATTGTCAACGAGGCAGATAATGTCTCCGTTCTCTACAACGTTATTTCAAACAGCGTTTACGATGGCATTGACGTCTACAGCTATGATCTCTACTGGCCGGGATTGGGGATCCCTTACCCAACAAACGTGGTCATCCACTACAACAGCATCACAGGGAGTGGTGGCGATGGACTGTGGGTTATGGATGGGATCGGAGCACCCGTCGATGCAACGCTGAACTGGTGGGGGGACAACGACGGACCTTCTGGTGAAGGAACAGGTGCAGGCGATTCAGTGAGCACCAACGTCATCTTCAGCCCTTGGCTGGGGATCGATCCTGACGGCGATCCAGGAACCGTCGGTGTTCAACTCATCTCGCCGATGTTGTTCATCGTCGACGACGTTGGACCGGCACCAGCTCTAGGCTATCTCGGTGCTGCCATTGATGCGGCCAATACGCTCCCCGGCATTGACTCCATTGAGGTCCGACACGGAACCTACGACGCCAGTGAGCCCATCACTGACGGGGTCAACATCTAC
>JAHITR010000189.1 GCA_018817505.1 Candidatus Bipolaricaulota bacterium
CGAGCTGTACACGGCCATTAGCGTATTCCTGTTTGGCATTGCCCAGCTGATGATCTTTCGAAAGTACGGATTCTTAGCCATGTACAGCATGCGGTTGACGTACTACCTGTTCTGGCACATTGTCTGGGGCTACTTCCGGCTGATGCTGCTATTCTGAGCTAGTCCTCGATCGGATAGCCAGCCTTGATGTTGCGCTGACGCATACCCAAACTTGATCGAGGTATCTCATCCCATTCGAACACCAGATTGGGCTCTTGCTGTTCGAAAACAGCAGCGATTTCGCTCAGCGTCTTGTACTCCACGACACCAGCGGCTACGAGCGGGTCAATCTGAGATAGGAAGGCGTCCCACCAAGCCAGGCGATTCTCCCAGTAGTCTGCAGAGTCTGTGGATGCGGTCCATGCCTCGTCGATGCCAGGTGTTCCCACCGCTGCCATGAACTCTCGTGGCGTGGTGAACACAGCGATCGTATTCACTCGGCCTGACGACCGATCGCTGAGTGCCTGCCGCACCGCTTGGAGACTGTTGACGAGCTCTCCGTGACCGATGTAAATGTAGCGACCGTTTGGGTCGTGAACCGTCCAGTCATCGCCCGAGGGACGCCAAACCCACGGGGCGACGCACTCACCGGCAATGTGCCCTGGAAGTGAGACTCCCCAAAGAATCTCGAATTCTGGATAGAGGGTGTCAAAGTAGCTGAGTTCTGACTGGATCTCCTCCTCGTTCATTCCCGATGCCACACGGGACGGAGTTCCACCAGCGCGAACAATGTCTTCCCGCACTTGCTGATAACGAACTGAAGACTCGTGAGCGTGGGCATCGACTTCATGTTCCCACGCCTGGAGGTCGGAATAGAACTCCGGTTCGTAGAGAGCGGCCCCTTGTGAGAACGTCCAATCCGATCCGAAGTTGATCTTTGCGCCATGCCTTGCGGCCATTTCAGCAAATTCGCGCATGACCGCTGCGAAATGATGCATCAGCGCCTCATCTCCATCGTAGTCGGGGATGTTTGCCTTCGGAATGACTCCGCGGCTTACGTCCTCCTCGTTGTGGATCACGATCGTAAGGTAGAGAGGGGGCAGATCACCCATCGCGACAGCAGCAGACGTACAGACCATCATGATTGCGCATAAGCAAGCAGCGAGATGAAACAATGATTTCACCAGACACCTTCCCTTAGGCTGTCTCACTCTAGCTGGCGTCGGCTTTCCAGACAATCGGCGGCGCACCAATGGAGAATGAATCAAACGCCGAGAAACGACAAGGCAGGATCCGGCCGTCGGGTTGTGTTTGCGAACCTGCTGGAAGCTCTTGTCATCCTGAGCGCCCACTCGATGGCATGACGGGAGAGGAACTGACGCTCGGAGCTGGAACGAGCTAGAGAGGTTTGGTCATCCGCAGAATATTGGCGCGCAGCCATCTCGTGCAGGGCCATCGTCGAATCACGGTGAAGCCAATCCGCTTGTAGAGCCTTTGGGCGCGCGTGTTGCGTGCGGCAACATCAATGGACAGCTGGGTCGCACCACTTGCCCGCGCTCGATCTTCGATAGCCTGCAACAGCGAAGATCCGATTCCTTGACCTCCAAACGCACCGTCAACTGCTAGAAATTCCACGTAGTAGTCGCCTTCATCGTATGTGTGGAGAAATCGCATCATGGGCGCAATGAGTGCAAGGATGAACGAGATTCGGAATCGACTACGGCCAGACGCGCGGCTGAGAGCGTCCTTGCTGAAGTGCTGGTACTGCTCTGCTGTGTAGCCAGATACCATTCCAACGATTCTCCCCGCGACCTCTGCGAATAGGGCCGTTTCGTAGGAGAGATCATGGTTTGGCTCAAGGTAGACCTTTGAGACGATCTCCTCGAATCGTTTCCCAAACATCTTCTTGAAGCCACCATCTGACGCTTGATTCATGTAATACGCGAACTTCTTGCCCTCATCGTCTGTTCGTTTGCCCGGGCGGATGGTGAGATCGGATGCATTCATAATCGTAGTCTAGCTGAGCTTGGGCTCCTGGTTCAATCCGCACGGCGCGTGGTGAACGGCGCAGGGGATCAAAACGCGTGTGGCACGGGGATCCAGCTTGGGTGTGCGTCCTCGACGTTGTTGTGAGTTAGCTGTCGGACATCGGTTCCGTCGGCATTCATGATGAAGATCTCCGAGTCGCCGTCGCGATCGGACTGGAAAGCGATCTGTGACCCGTCTGGCGACCAGCGCGGGCAGGCATTTTGTCCGCCTGCTGCTGTGAGTTGGCGAACGTCGGTTCCGTCAGCGCTCATCACATAGATCTCCCATGCCCCGGTTCGATTGGAGCAAAAAGCGATGAGTGAGCCATCTGGCGACCAATTGGGATAGATTTCCAGAGAGGCATCACCGGTGACCTGCACCCGGTCTGTCCCATCTGCTCGCATGACGAAAATGTCCGCATTTCCAGACAATCCTGACGCCCAACCGATGTGTTCGCCATCAGGCAACCATGTCGGCTCGAAATCGCCGGACGTGTTGTTCGTGAGTCGGCGGAAGCCGTTCCCGTCCTCGTTGACAATGCAGATCTCGGCATTGCCTCCGATGTGTAGAGCATAGACGAGTCGCGTGCCGTCCGGCGACCAAACCACCTGCCCTCCCTCTACATCGAGAGCCCAAGGATCCTGACCGTCTGCTCGCATGATATAGAGCCAGTTGACATTGCGAGTTTGTCTTGAGAATGCAATCCACTGACCATCAGGCGAGCCACTCGGGCTAAAATCCATGGCTGGATAATCCGTGAGTCGCGTTTGGTTTGAGCCGTCAGCAGCCATGCTGTAAATCTCGCAATTTCCGTCGCGAGTGGAGTCAAACAGGATGATTCCACGAATGGGTTCGAACGATGACTGTGGTGGAGTCTCCAACGAGTAACTTGGAATGGCGCAGCCAACGAGTAGCAACGCAAGAACGGGATAGAACAGGCATGCTTTCATTGGTAGCCTCCGGTATCTGCGGGAGCACAGCCCGAGCACCTCATTCTATGCAAATTCAGCCTCGCGAATCAGTTTCGGAATCCGCGTTTACGTTTGCGATTACGCTACGCATTCTCCTTCAGTAACTCGACAACCAGGCGATGGGCTGTAGCCACTGCTGGGAAACAGACGGTCTGAGCAACATCGGATTTCATCAATTCTTCGATTTCCTCAGGTTTCGTTAGATCGAGGCCAGTCAGTTCGCGACAGCTGATGGTGTTCATTTCAGCCTCG
>JAHITR010000190.1 GCA_018817505.1 Candidatus Bipolaricaulota bacterium
CATCGCAACCGTGACAGGCATCGTCCACAACGGAGGACAAGCCGATGCTGCGAACGTCAAGGCAGAAATCACCGCAGGGGGTAAGAGCACGGTGGTTACGGTAGGAACAATCTCTGCCGGCGGACAGAAGACCGTGTCAGCAACAATTGATGTGGGCGACTACAATCAAGTGTCCTGGCCTGTTTCAACATCCATCGAGGCCGACCCCTATCACACAATCACTGAGGCGGATGAGTCGAACAACACGACGAATTCCAGCTTCCCACAGTCCAGCGACTGCAACTAAAGGATTCGACTGCCCAGAACCCTCTGCTTCAGGAGGGTTCTGGGCTTTGCTTTAGGCATCACCCGATCTGTAATCCCCAGTCAAGGCCGTATTCCACGCCAATGCTGTTGAGGATCTCAACCTGCAATTGCTGGCCATTGAGCCCATTGGTCGTCAGCGTCACTGCGAAGCCTCGGGCTGGCCAAGCGAGAATCAGCCCCGTCGATCCCGGGAGATTCATGCCAGGAGCAAGAAACTTCATGTTGTCACCGCGCTTAAGCAGGAAAAGCCCGAGCCCCTGGCCGTCCGTGAACCCGGACCATTTCTCAATATCTAGCTGTGGGTCAGGTTGCAGCATCCTCTGAATCGTATCTGGTTGAAGCACCCGGCTAGAGCGTCCTTGCGCTCCCTCCATAAGATCGATCGCCAATCGGGCCAAGTCGCTTGGCGTGCTCAGCAGACCGCCTTGGGCGATCGCAGAGGGGTGCAGTTGCAGAGGATGCGCGATGCCATCTCCATCGTGAGGCAGGCAAACTAAATGATTGGCCGGGTCTGGATTGAACGTACTGTCGTCCATTCCAAGCGGCCCGAGGACATGGGCCTGAACCACCTCGGAAAATGGCTTTGCAGTGATATCTTCGATCAGTCGCTGGATCACCACATACCCTAAATTCGAGTAGGCATGCTCGCTCCCAGGTACAGCAGTCACGGTAGCCTTGGCATTGTCTGCAGGGAATTCACCGCGCAGCACCTGCTCCAGAGCCGGGGTAGAATCCATCTCCCAGTTGAAGTTCGTCGCAGGAATGCCTGAGGTATGGTTCAACAGTCTTCGAAGTGTCACGTTCTCAGCGGATGTGTACTCTGACTCCGGTATCTTCCACCCAACCAATGCAAGGTTGACATCCTCATCGAGTCCAATCATGCCCTTTTCGACCAACTGCAGCGCGACAATGGCAGTGACGAGCTTGGTTGTTGACCCGATCTCGAAGAGTGTTTTGTCCCCAATCGCTTGATCTGTACCCGCCTTTCTTACGCCGTAGCTACGAGCCCAAGACAACTGGCCATGCTCGACCACGGCCAAGCTCACGCCAGGAACCTTCAGCGCATTCATCCGCGCACAAAGATCCATCGGCATCGCCTGGGAGCCTGCGTCCTCTGCGCTCAGAGCGAGGGGCAGAATCCCTGACTCAATGCGAGCGACTTTCGCTTGGCGATCGTCTGCGTCTCGTGACCTCATCATGTGTCCTCCAATGCGTGGTGTTGGTTCATTCACTCAGATCCATCGTGCATGTCACCATGCACTATACAGCGGATCGCCGCCTTATACAACACTGTTGTATTGATATATTCCCTCCACCATAGTCGCTATATCTCCTTTCTATCGACACTTCTTACTCCTCGACGTTCCACATCATTGCTATTTACAACACTATTGCATTATAATTGGTCCTCAAGGGAGGTGGTCGTCGTGCCGAGTGAGACACTGATATCAAAGAAGGATGTTCTGGCGCTGACGGGAATCTCCTACAGCCAGCTATATCGCTGGAAACGACTGGGCATCATCCCTGAATCTTGGTTTGTGCGACGTTCGACGTTCACTGGCCAGGAAACCTACTTGCCGCGAGATAAGATCCTGGCTCGGATCACAGAGATCGAAGCGTACAAGAAGACGCACACGCTCGAGGAGGTCGCGGGTCTTCTTTCAGCGCCCGAGAGCACGCGTCAAGCCGTTTGCGTCAGCGACCTGGAGACCGCAGGATGGGCCGACACACAGCTTCTGGACATCCTCCCTGTCTCGCCCAGTACCCAGAACACGCTTTCATCAGAGGAGCTCATCTGTCTGGGCGTGTTGCGCCGCGTGAAGCCCCACGCGAATCAGGACGAGTTGGTCCTAGCCCACGAGCTGGTGCGGGAGCACTTGGCTCGGCAGCGTCTTGGATACATGACACAGAATGACACGCTCTATTTCATCCGAAAGCGACTCACAGGCGGAGCAATGTCCGCGGAAATATCCTCGTTCGTCATGGCCAACGAAGCAGCGCTGTTCGATACAGGAACGCAGATCGTCGTCACTGTCAGTCTGGCAACGATACAACAGAGCATCGAGTTGGCCTTCGCACCCACAGTCTCGACAACGGGTTCGGCGATACCGGAACCTCTGCATGGCAACGATGAAGACGTCACTAGGATACAGGGAGGATGACATGCCTGAGGCACCGCAAAGCGTGACCAGCTTCGGATCACGAGTCGTTGATTGTGGAGCATACAAAAGAATCTTGGCATTCGGCGATTTCGAAGCATCGGGGAACATCCAGGCATCGAAAATCCGATCGTTCGGCGACAACATCGTCCGAGGGCACTGCTTGGTGAACGATCTCTTCTCTGCAGGCAACTTGCGTGTTGAAGACTCCTTGGATGCTAAGATGGTTCGCTCATTGGGCAACGTCACTATCCATGGTCAGCTGAAGGCAACGCAGGTTCACAGCATGGGCGATCTCTCCTCGACGGGGCACGTCAGTTGCCAACAATTCCGATTGTGGGGAAGTGCCTTTCTGGATGCGGGATTGTCTGCTGAACAGCTTTCACTCACAGGCACGTGCAGAATCGGCGGTTTGGTTACCGGCGATCAGATCAGGATTCGATCCCGTGGCCGTTGCCAATTCGACGAAATCGGCGCATCGGCAATCGCCATTCGCGCAGGATGGGATGAGAATGGCTGCAAGGGATCAGCCGGGCTTTTTAACTGGAAATGCAGGGGCACAACGCAGGTTCGCATCATCGAGGCAGACATCATATCCCTCGAGAATACGACTGCAGAGGTTGTTCGAGGACAAGCGATCACATTGGGCAAGGGATGCCGAATTGGCACGGTTGAGTACAGCGAACGCCTGGTACAACACCCGTCTGCCATGATCAAGCACGTTCATCAAGTGACCTCGCCTGGCAGCGGCAAGGCAAGCCAAACGGAGCATCATGAGTGAATCGCGAAAACGATTGTCCGTCCACGGCCTTTCTCGCCTGAATGGAGGAGCCTATGACGAGATAGCCATCGCTGGGATCGGGATGGCCAAGGCCGACCTGACGGTGGGGCGACTGAATGTTCAAGGCATTGGCCGGTTCGCCGGGAGTGTCGAGGCTGGCGCTTGTTACATTTCAGGCGTCAGTTCGTTTTTGCGCAATCTCAAGGCAGATACTCTCAAAATCGATGGGGTGTCTAGGGTTCGGGGAAGGCTTTGCGCACGCGAAATCGCCTGCCAAGGAACTCTACGAGTCGCGGAGGACCTCGCATGCGAAGGCCTCTCTGCATGTGGCGTATGGTCATGTCGTGGAAATGTAGACGCTCGCAAAGTGAAGATTGAGGGCGCTGTTCGTCTCTCTGGCGTTCTTTGTGCCAACACCATCAACATCCTGTTCGACATGGCCGGGCGAGTCCGCGACATCATCGCGGACAACATCGTCATTCACCCCGCAGCTGTGAATCGCACTTCGTTGTGCAAAACACTGTCTCGAATGGTAGGCCTCCGACCCGTAATTCGTGCAAGGTGGCTTGAGGGAGAAGACGTGCAAATCGATGCCGTTCGTGCTCGACGTGTTCGAGCCGGAAGAGTTGTCATCGGCCCTCACTGTACTGTCGACACAGTCGAGTACAGCGAGTCGATTCAGATTCATCCCCAGGCTCACGTGAGGCTCGTGCGCAACCTGTTGACGCAGCCTTCCCTGGACAGCGCAGACCCAGCCAAGGCCCCTTAATCACGATACACATCAGCCAGCGAGTTGAACCATCGGGTACTTGCCGTTATGCTACGATCATCAGCCGTAATCGCGCGGCGTGTTCAAAGGCAAAGGAGGTAGTCAATGACTGTGAAACGAACCGTCACTCATGCTGCCTCGCTGAGCGCCTCGTAGTTCTTCTGGACTCGCTCAATTCAACTTCTTCAACGTGAGGCAGCC
>JAHITR010000191.1 GCA_018817505.1 Candidatus Bipolaricaulota bacterium
ATGCCAAGAGAAAGGAGATGCGAAAGCAACTCCTTTCTCTAACTAACTCGATCAGTCCCGCTCTTCGAGTATCCAACTAGAGAACGAGATACCGTCGAGGTATCTCATTCTCCAACCAAGTCAATCAATCCTGAGAATCAGGATGGATTGACTTGGCAACGGCCCTGTAGTTCATCAGATTGAACCGCCCGTCGCCTTCCCAGCTTCGGAAGGGCTCAGGCAGACGTTCGCCAAGAACACCGGTCACTTCTTCTCCTGAGGCGAGAACCTCGCCAACTGCAGCCACAATCGCCTCGATGCACTCACGCTCCAACGTTACCTTGTCGGTTCCGCCAACGACGCCATGCCCAGGTACGAACGTTGTCATGGCAGATGATTCGAATTCGCGAAGCGTGCCAATCCAGTGCAACGGGTCGGCGTATCCAAGAAACGGGATCGTGTCAAAGAAACCCAGATCGCCCATGAAACAGATGCCTTCGTTGGGCAGGCGAAGATAGACATCACTCACCGTATGGGCATGAGCGACCTCAATCAGTTCAGCCGTTCGTTTCGAGCCAGACAGAACCATCTTCCCTTCAAAGATCGTGTTGGGTCGCACGATGCGTAGCTTGCCAAGATCCCTGTACAGCGCCTGATATCGGGCAAGGTTGATGCTCATCGCCTTGCGCTTGTTGGCATCCTCTTCTGCTTCGCAGGTCGCAGTGAAGTCATCGAGCTCCTGCTTGAACCCGTCTGGATCATCGATGATGCCTTGATATTGGACCATCGATTCGTCCATCGGCGCGAGCATCGCTTGAGTGACCATGAATGGCGTGGAGGTCGGGAACGACTGATTGCCCAAGAAATGATCGGCATGGTAGTGGCTGAAGGCGACCCAACAGGGATCGCGGCCCGTCAATTCGCGGCACGCTCGAGCGAGATCATCCCCATAGGATGGCAACGTCAAAGTATCAAACACCAACGTTCGATCACCCAGATCGACGATCGCGGCATTGCTGTGACACAAGCCCTCCCGATCCCCGAGAACGGCAAAGACCCCTTGCGCTAGTTCGCGAATCTCGAAAAACGGGGATGAAAATTGCTTCGACGTGTGAGTCATCAGATTCCTCCTTGATCGAAAACATCATTGGCCAACTGAATGCCAGCAGATCCCTTGGAGCATGAAGTGAAGGACCTCCAAAACAACATGTACGCCTGGCCGCGAAACCGTATATCACGTTTTCGAGGACCCCCTCTGACTTACAGAGCTTGCCATCTCCCCGAAAACCGGGAATAGACGCCCATCAAGACTACCGTGTGTTCTGCCAACTCTCAAACGCAATGACCGCGCGGCCCATGATTCCTTGACTTGATTTCACCCACATTGTATGATGCCCGCATCCTGAGATCGTCAGTCTTACATAATGGGACAAATAAAAGGTAGCAATCCACTTGGGACGCTTGAGAAGTGCGTGCAGATCCTGACTCTATTTTCCGATTCCCCGGTGCTTACGGTCTCGGAAATTGCAGAGAAAATGGGGCAGCCACGCTCGACGGCCTATCGCTATGTGGCAGCGCTCAAGGCCCATCATCTGGTCGAGGAAACTGAAGAAGCTTCAGGCTACCGGCTAGGTCCCAAGATCCTTGAACTGGCGGCCACCATGTCCCGTCGCCCCCTGCGTGATGTTGCCAGACCCTATCTGGAGCGCATCGGCCGCGAGACGGGCGAGACGGTCATTCTGCATGGACTTCGCGATCAAGTTGGCATCTGCCTCGACAAGGTGGATGGCAATCAAACGCTACGCGTGTCCTATGATCGGGGTGAGGCTTCTCCATTGCATGCCAGCGCGACAGGCAAGGCCATTTTTGCGCATCTGGAACGCAAAGAGCAGAAGAAGATCATCAAGGACGTCGGACTGCCCGCCTTTACCGAAACGACGATTACGGATCCCGTGGTCTTGGACAAGGAGTTCGAGAAGATCCGAGCCCGTGGATTCTCTGAATCCAACGCAGAGATGATTGAGGGGACACGCGGTATTGCTGCCCCCATTTTTTCATTTTCAGGCCGCGTGGTCGCATCCATCGGTGCCTCCGTTCCGTTGCATCGAGCCGAGGGCGAGGATCGACTGCTCCTCATCCGATTGCTAACCGAGGCGGCCGAGCAAATCACACAGGAGTTATCCAGCCAAGAGGCTGAACCAACATACTACAACCGTTTTCGAAGGAGCCATTAAGCATGAGTGCCCAGCCCAAACCCGTAGTACCCAATGGCGAGGCCATTAAGCGTACGCAAGACGGCCTTCAGGTCCCCAACAATCCCATCATCCCCTTCATTCGAGGGGATGGGACAGGCATCGATATCACGCCTGTGATGATCAAGGTCATCGACGCGGCTGTCGAGAAGGCCTACAGCGGACAGAAGAAGATCGCCTGGATGAAGGTTTTGGCTGGCGATGAGGCCATCGAAGTCAACCATCCTGAACTGTCCGAAGAAGAGATCGTCGCCATCCCTCCGGACGAACGACAGAAGCTCTATCTTCCTGATGAGACCGTCAAGGCCATCCGCGATTATCTTGTGTCCATCAAGGGCCCGCTGACGACGCCCGTCGGCGGCGGCATCCGCAGCCTCAACGTAACCTTGCGCAAACTCCTCGACCTCTACGCCTGCGTGCGCCCTGTCCAGCACATCGGAACGCCAGCACCCGTGTATCGCCCGCAGGATGTCGACGTCGTCTTCTTCAGAGAGAACACCGAAGACGTCTATGCAGGCATCGAGTGGAAGGCCGGCTCGCCTGAAGCCGACAAGGTCATCGCCTGGCTGCAAGACGAGATGAAGATCGGCAACAAGATTCGCTTCCCGAAGAACTGCGGCATCGGCATCAAGCCCATCTCCAAAGAAGGCACCCAGCGCCTGGTGCGAGCGGCCATCGAATACGCCATTGCCAACAAGCGCGATTCGGTCACGCTCGTGCACAAGGGCAACATCATGAAGTTCACCGAAGGCGCGTTCCGAGATTGGGGATACGAAGTCGCCGCCGAATACCCGCAGTTCATCACCGAAGACGAGGTCACCAAGAACCACGACGGTGTCACGCCAGCAGGCAAGATCGTCATCAAGGATCGCATTGCCGACCAGTTCTTCCAGCAGATGCTGTTGCGCCCCACCGAATACTCGGTCGTCGCCACCATGAACCTGAATGGCGATTACGTCAGCGATGCGGCCGCTGCCCAAGTGGGCGGACTCGGCGTAGCACCTGGCGCCAACATTAACTATTCCACGGGCATCGCCATGTTCGAAGCCACGCACGGCACAGCGCCGAAGCACGCCGGCTTGGACAAGGTCAACCCAGGCAGTGTCATTTTGTCTGCTGTGGAAATGCTGCGCTACATGGGATGGACGAAGGCCGCAGACTTGGTGATGAAGGCCATCACCGAAGCCATCAAGTCCAAGCGCGTCACCTACGACCTCGAACGCCAGATGGAGGGCGCAACCCTCGTCTCCTGCTCGCAATTCGGCGAAGAGATCATCAAGCATCTGTAAGAAAGGGACGATCAACCATGGCACAAAAAGGAATTCGCGAATACGACGCGAAGCGTCTCCTCGCCAAGGCGGTGAACGAAGGCGGAGCGTTCTCATTTGAAGATCGCCTCGTTCTGGTCACGCCGGAAACGGACATCGCTGGCTTGCCAGCGGCCTATCCGTGGCTCAAGGAGACCAAGCTCGTCTGCAAACCCGACCAGCTGTTTGGAAAACGCGGCAAGAACAACCTGCTCTACGTCAACAAGTCGTTTGACGAAGTGGCCGCGTGGATCCGCGAGCGGATGAACAAGGAAGTCACCATCGAGCAGACGACCGGCCAAACAACGGGCGTGCTCACCCACTTCCTCATCGAACCGTTCGTTCCCCACGAAGCCGAATACTACTTGGCATTCACTTCCGGGCATGAAGAGGACAACATCCACTTCTCTACCCAAGGCGGCGTCGATATCGAAGCCGTTTGGGATAGCGTGGTCACGATCAAGGTGCCGGTGCTCAGCGAGTTGAGCAAAGCTCAACTCGAACAGCAACTCGGGGAGTTGCCGGACAAAAGCCAGGTTGTCGACTTCATTGCCACCCTGTATCAGATCTATGTCGACGACCATTTCACCTACCTGGAATTCAACCCGATCACATTTGCCAATGGCAAACTGGTGCCACTGGACTGTGTCGCCAAGCTCGATGACACGGCCGCATTCCAGTGCGCAGAACAGTGGGGCAAGATGACGTTTCCCAAGGCATTCGGCACAACGGCCACGCC
>JAHITR010000192.1 GCA_018817505.1 Candidatus Bipolaricaulota bacterium
ATCCTGTCCGATCAGGATATCCTCGACGCAGTCTGGCCCGATTCCACTTACGCTGCGTCACCTGATGTGAAGCAGCACGTCTACTTGTTGCGTCAAAAGCTGGCCGTTGCGCATGCGGATCCCAAAAGTGTCATCGTCAATGAGAAGGGATTTGGCTATCGACTGGAGCCCCCGACGAATGAGTCTGAATTGAGCGTCGATTGATAGTCATTTGAGAAGGCGAGGTAGCAGCATGCGTTGTGGTAAGGGAGGAAACGTGATGCGAAAGCGAATGAAACAAACGTGTGTGGTGGTGCTGCTCGCTGCAGCCCTGTTTATGTCAGTGCAGGCGCAGAACAACACCTCTTCAGTATCCGATCTCCAGAACGCTGCAAACTGGGCGAGTGCGCTTGATGAATACCAGCAATTCCTGGCCATGCTTGTCCAGCTTCGTGAGCCGCTTGCGCAGGCAGCTCTGGCAGCATACGAAGCGGTGCAGGCCTACGCGCCCGAAGATCAAATTCGCAATGCACAACTGATTGTCAACATCCTGGAAGGCGCGCAAAGCCCGCTCTACAATCCCGCGATACAACCCGGAGATTCACCACTTGTTGGCGTCCGAACAATCTATGATGCGTATCTGACGGCAGCCAGTGAGCGACATGGGGACTCTGATGGGGCAGACTTTGCAGAGGGCAGTAACTCCATTATGCCTGAGGCGCTTCAGTATCTGCGAGATTGGATTCGATTGGCATCGGCGGCGGCTGCAACGGCTGCTGAGACTGCGACAGACGAACTGGGACGACGTGACGCCCTACTGACTGCGCAGGCGTTCATTTTTGCCCTCATCGAATACGAGCGCGCGCTGACTCAACCACTGCGAGTGACTGTCAAACCGGGCGAATCGATCCAGTCAGCCATTGATCACGCGTGGCCCGGTGCCACGGTGAGTGTCGAACCGGGCATCTATCGTGAGACGCTAGACATTCGCAGCAGCGTTACTGTCATCGGGTTGGGATTCGATGTCATTCTCGAACCGGTCAACAACCAAGATGGCATTATTGTCACGGCGGAGGACGGGATCACTGTCGAACTTCGCGGCATAGCCATTCGACATGCCAGTACGGCGCTTAGCATAGAAGGTGCCGCGATAATTCAACTCGACTCGATCCAGATCGAAGCGTGCGAAACTGGCCTGCGAATCAGCGACGACGCGGCTCTCACAGGAGAGCAGATCAGCTTGAACCAGTGTGGTATCGCGATCCTGGTCACAGGGCAGACTTCCTTGGAACTGGCCGACAGCTGGATCAATGACTCCACCAACGCCCTGGCTGCCGTGATAGCCCGCGGCGCCTCTCAAGTTACATTGACGACAGTTCGTTTGAATCGCAATCTTGCTGGTGCGATCCTGCTTGAAGACGCAGCGACACTACGGATGGACGACTGCGGCATTTACTACAGCCAAGGCGATGGCGTCATGTTGACCGGTTCCTCAACGATGGAGATCTCGAATTGTGACATCAACCTCAACGATGGCTTTGGCATCCGGGCGCTGACAGCCGAGTGTGGCATCAACGCCATGGGCTCGTTCAAGCCGTTCGTGGGAACGATTACAGGGGCTGGCAACCTGATCCTTTCCGAAGGGAAGTACGCGGGTAATAGGCTCGGCTCAGTGTGCCCAGAGAGCCTTATGTTCTTAACAGAGCCCAATCCGTAAGCGATCAAGCGAATACGTGACCCGCCGGAGCACATCCGGCGGGTTCATCTTGAGTCGCACGAAGTGGCGGGCAGTCAAAATTTCCTCAAAGCATACAAAACCGCTTCGGTTATACATGTTTTCAACCTAGAATGGAGTTGTGAATGCACGTACGTCGCGGATTCTGTTACCGATCCTTGCTGCAATCGCAGTTGCTGCGATTGTGTTGGCATCCATTGGTACAGCGATTGTCTTCTCGGTCCGCTGTATCAGAGGATACAAAACCGAACTTGAGGCTGAGTTCGTACAGAGCAGCCACGATTCCCTGGCTGTGTTTTCCACATTGTCTCGAACTGCGTTATTGCGTGGCGATATCGATTCCTTGGAGGCCATGGCATCTCTTCTCCTTGATTCAAGAGCCATCTTCGTGCAAGTCGTGGTTGGCGAACGCGAAATTATCTCCGTGTTGCGAGAGGGATTTAGCGTTGCCCTAGAGCCTTTCCCGTTGCTTCGATTCGCATCGGGGTCCATTGCAACGATCCAGTCTGCGAATGAGGTGCTGGACTTGGCGATTCCAATCGAATCCGCGGATTCGAAGGCTGAGATCGTTGGCTACACACGAATCACGTTTGATGCGGGCCGAGTGGCACAGCTTGTCGGCTCAAGAACAAGAGCCGTGGTCAGCGGCAACGTCATCTTGTTCGTCGTTCTTTTCGCTCCCCTCGTGTGGCTGGCACGGCGACATCACATAGATCCGTCAGTCAACGAGCCATCCCCCAATACAACTGGCGAATGCCTCATCGCGGGCCCCCTGATTATCGATTTGATCTCCAAAGAAGTTTCGGTCAATGGCTGCGGTGTGCATCTGACGCCCAAGCAGTTTGCACTGCTGTCACAAATTGCCCGACATCCCAATCGCGTGTTTAGCGATGCCGAGTTGATCGCGGCCATCTGGCCAACCTCTGCCTATGCTTCAGCAGC
>JAHITR010000193.1 GCA_018817505.1 Candidatus Bipolaricaulota bacterium
CCATGGAATTCTTCGGCCGGGCATCTGCAGTGCGATCGTTGCGCACGCACTCATTAAAGCGCGTCTGTTTGCAGATCGGCTTGGCCGCTCAACGCTAGAGAAACTGCCATACGTGTTCCTATGCAAACACAGTGCATCCGTCAAGAGTTGCCATCACTGCAGATCGTTCTTATGGGCAATTTGCGTTATTTGCTACGGGCTGTTTCTGGGGACCTGATGGACTATTCGGTATCTTGCCTGGGGTTGTTCGGGCCACGAGGCCCAATGCACAGTCCAAGTGATCGCGGAGGTGTCTCTCTAGTATCCAGAACAAAACCTTCTAGGTGGCGAAACCACGTCGCTTGGCAGAAGTGATCGCATTCGCTTCTCTTCAAAGAAGCGACTAGACTTGTGTGATTGCAAATTAGGACCAACAGGTATTGTTCCAGTCTTCTGGGAACTTTAAAGGAGTGATTTCGAATGAAACGAGTACTGTCTTTCTTGCTTGTACTTATTCTGTCCGTCGCTTGGGGATCAGGCCTTGTGCTCGCCGAGCCCGCAGCACGAGGTTTCGGATTTGGTGGCGCCATGGGAATGGCGTTCTTTCCAGACATGACGGGTATCAATACGTTCATGGCTGAGAATGGACTGCCGTCGATGGGCAGCTTCCTCGTCGGAGCTGGCGGCAACGGACGCGGCGGCGTGATTGGCGATTTGGTCTTTGGCGGCGTGGGATGGGGCCTCATGGCGTTCTCTGAGAGTGATACGATCCAGGCGGATCTTGTTTCAGCAGGCGGAGGATTCGACATCGGCGCTGCAATCGGTGGCGACAAGGGCTCCGTGCTCACCGTTGGCATCGTGCTTGGCGCTGGCGCCAATATCCTCTCACTGTCGGGCATGTCAGCTGATGAAGACGACAACGATGACGGCGTGACAATCTGCGGCATCATCCCGGTGTCAACGGATCGCGAGCTCGTGCGCGTAAATGGCTTCGTTCAACCCTATGTCAGTATGGCCGCCCAGTTGCTACCTTGGATGGGTTTTGAATTCCGGCTCGGCTACATTTTCCCCGTGGCTGGCATGGATGTCGGAGATCTTGTCGGTATTCCGGCACCTTCCCTAGAGCTGTCTGGCCCAACCGTCAGCTTCGGATTTGCCTTTGGCGGAATCGGATCAAGCCAGGCAGAGAGAGCGGCCATGCGCGAACAAGCCGATGCATTGCCGATCGAGCAAGCCTCATCCAGACAGATGGTAACTGTCACGAGCGAAGGATCGTTTGCTGTCGTGCCAGGCACCGAACTGATCATAGAAAACGGGGCCGGCAACATCGTGATCTCATCGTATGACGTGGACATGACGGGGGGAGTGACAGACTTGATCGTCGAGTGGCAGGCCGCACGCACTGCCAAGGAAAAGCATATCGACGAGCTGCAGGCAGTCGTCGATGTCACTGATACGGGAACCCGCCTCAGCACGACGGGCTCCGGGGAAGTGAGCTATGTGCTAAGAATCCCGTCTGGCATTGACTTGCGGGTGAAGAATGGGGTAGGCAACCTCACCGTGGTTGGACATGAGGCGCAAACAATGATCCTCGAGAACGGCGTGGGTGATATGGATCTGCAGTCCTTGACTGCGACTGCTCTGATTGCCGCTGAAGGTATTGGCAATATTCGGATGACCCAAACAAGCGCCATGAGCCTGATTGCGGAGCTGGGGCTTGGTGAGATCGCCATCGAACTACCCGCAGACACCTCAGCGCGGCTCATCGCCAAGGCAAAGATCGGAGATGTGTCTCTCGATCGGTTCCCCGGCATGACCGGCGGCGTCCGCGGATTCCTCGGTAAGACGGCCAATGCCACCTTGGGCCTTGGCGAAAAAATGATTGAACTCACTGTCGGACTGGGCGAGATCGGTATCTCTCTTCCTCAGCCCTAGATTCGCCAAGAGCCCAACAAACGGCAACGCACGTCCGGCGTTGCCGTTTGTTTGTTGACGCAGGCTACTTCTTGTTGATCATTCACGCCTTCTGCCGAACAACCTCACGGATCGCACACGTCGCTGCTCTATGCTAGAAGCCTCTCAACGGAAGAGCCGATTGAGCTTCAGCGCAGACCGTTCACAACGCTCAGTCGATGACAGCCGAAGAGGAAGGGGTAATGATGAACAGAAAGACTTCAATACGCTCAGCGACATTTCTGGTAGCACTTGCCGTGCTCGTACTCGGAGTGACGTTTGTGGCCAATGCACAAGGAAACTTGGATGCAGTCAGTGTGGCACTGAAATGGCTGCCACAGGCGCAATTCGCG
>JAHITR010000030.1 GCA_018817505.1 Candidatus Bipolaricaulota bacterium
CATTCACCGTCCGCACGGTCGACGCCAGTCGCGAAAGAATCCATCGATCGAGAACGGATTGAGCCAGCGTATCCACGTGGTGGACTTCAGGGTCGTAGCCGTCGATCGACGCATACAGCGCAAAGAAGTCATAGCTATTGCGAATGGTGTCCAAGAACCGATACAACGGCTCCTTGATATCTGCCTCGCCCAGTCGCTTGGATTTCCACGGAGAACTGGATGAATACAAGTACCATCGCAAGCAATCAGCGCCATAGGTATTCATGGCGTCCCATGGATCGGTGACATTGCCCTTGCTTTTGCTCATCTTCAGACCATTTTCATCAAGGCCAAGCCCTGTCCCCATGCAATTCTTGAAAGGTGCAACGCCATGAATGATGGTGCTCGTCGCAAGCAAGGTATAGAACCAGCCTCGCGTTTGCTCCATCGCCTCACAGATGAAGTCGGCGGGGAAGTTCTCTTTGAATAGATCCTTGTTCTCAAACGGATAATGCCATTGTGCGGAATGCATTGAGCCCGAGTCGAACCAGGTATCAATGACATAGGGCACGCGATCGGCATGTCCGCCACATTCGTCACACGTCAGCTTCACTTCGTCAATATAGGGGCGATGCAATTCGACAGTCTTGGCGAGTTCAGGGTTCACAGCTCGCCGGACCATGTCCTCACGGCTACCCACGCTCGTCACCTTGCCACAATCCGCGCAAACCCAAAGATTCAGCGGCGTGCCCCAGTACCGATCCCGCGACAACGCCCAATCGCGCAGATTGGCGAGAAATCCAGCCATGCGCCCCTCTCCTACGTGTGCAGGATGCCAGTGAATCGTCGCATTGTTGGCGATCATCTGGTCCTTCACATCCGTGGTGCGGATATACCAGGAATCGCGAGCGTAGTACAATAGCGGCGTATCACAGCGCCAGCAGAACGGATAGTCATGCTCATAGGGAACAGATCGATACAGAAGACCCCGCGCCTTCAGATCCTCAATGATTCGACCATCCACGTCCTTCACAAACTCACCAGCGCCCAGCGGGAATTCATCGGTGAAATTACCGGCCAAATCGACGGGCTGTAGGAAGGGGAGGCCCACCTCTTGTCCCAGTTGATAGTCGTCCTCACCAAAAGCCGATGCGATATGCACTGTGCCCGTACCATCTTCCATATTGACGAAGCCAGCTGCATACACGCGGTGGGCAGCCGGATCCGTGGTCAGGTGATACGGTGGATCGTACTGTAGCCCGACTAGATCCGAGCCAGGGAATTCGCGCGTGATTTGGAAGTCCCCTTTGAGCGTCTTCTCAACCAGAGCCTTCGCCAACACAAACCGCTCGTCGCCTTGGATGACCTCAACATATGTGGCTGCAGCAGCCACGGCCGCGGCAACATTGGCAGGCAGTGTCCACGGTGTCGTCGTCCACGTAAGCACGGACGTTCGCTGTTCACCCGAGCACTTGAACACGGATCCTTCGTCATTCACGATGGGTAACCGAAGCATCACCGTCGGATCCTCAACAGTCTTGTATCCCTGAGCGACTTCGTGTGACGACAACCCGGTCCCGCAGCGCGGACAATAGGGCAGTGTTTTGTGTCCCTGATAAAGGAGTCCGCGCTCGAACATTACGTTCAATTCCCACCAGACTGTCTCGATATAGCCATCCGTATAGGTTACATAGGCATCTTCAAAATCGATCCAGAAGCCCATGCGCTTCATCATGCGCTCCCAATCCTCTTTGTACTTCCAAACCGACTCTTTGCATTTCTCGACGAACTTCTCGACGCCGTAGGCCTCGATTTCCGGCTTGCTGTTTACGCCTATGGCTTTCTCGACTTCCAGCTCGACAGGAAGTCCATGTGTGTCCCAGCCAGCTTTGCGAGATACGTAGCAGCCACGCATGGTCTGGAATCGAGGGAACAGGTCCTTGTACACCCGAGGCATGAGATGGCCGAAGTGGGGTTTCCCATTGGCAGTCGGAGGACCTTCAAAGAAGACGTAGTGAGCCCCATTCTTGGTCGCTTCCAATGATTTGGCAAACGTCTCATGTTGTTCCCAGAACGAGAGAACGTCTTCCTCTCGTTCAACGGGATTCCGGATTAGTTTCTCATACCGTTTCATCGCATTCTCCTTGCATCAAAACCAGCAGGCGTTTCCAATCAGCGTCACATTCAAGAGGGTAATTACAGCAGGAATGCCCCTAGCGGGGCTCGGTAATGTAGATGAGAAGTGGCTTATACAGTGCTTTTTTTGCATTCATCATGGTTCACGCGCCATCATAGCTATCCGAAAACGACAAGTCAAGAGCGGAACCGGCTTTCCCGCAGCCCGTCTCTTCATTGACAACTGTCCGCAAGGACGACCGCACCTACGTTCACTCTTTCTTGCCAATTCGACCACATCTTTCCCATGGAGGGCATCTACAATCCCCACATGATGAGGAAACATGCATTGAAATACCTGGCGCAGCTCTTGCTGCTTTCGTTGGTTGGCTTCATCATGTCAGGTTGCGTCGGTCCGCAGAGTGAAGGCGTCGCCATTTTGATGAGTGATACCGTCACCGGCACCGCACCACTTGACGTCGGATTTGATCTTTCCCTGTCTGGACAAACCAAGAGTGGCGACACCACCTTTGAGATCGATTTTGGAGACGGCTCACCGCCAATCAGCGGGATCGAGTTTGGCATTGTTCTCCATCACACGTACGAGATCGCAGGCGTTTATGAAGCCACGTTGCTGGTCATTGACAACAACGGCCGGTCAGCCACAGATGCCTTGACCATCACCGTCAATGAACAGGGCCCGCGTCAAGGGACAAACGTGGGCGACACAGCGCCCGACTTTGAGGGAAGCCTAACGAGCGGCGGAACCATGCGATTGTCCGACTATCGAGGCAGCGTGGTCATTCTCGATTTCTGGGGCTCTTGGTGCAGTCCGTGCAAGAACAGCATGCCAAATTTAGATCGTCTGGTCACAAAGTACGGTGCCCAAGGATTGGTCGCTGTCATCGTGTCCACAGACATTAGTGAGCAAGACACGATTACCTTCCTTGCCACCCATGGACTCACCCAGTTCGTCAGCGTCTGGGAGCCAGGCGGCAAACACGGCAATTTCATTGATCTCTTGTATGACGATGTCGCCTACTACCCAACGACCTTCGTGCTAGATCGTCAGGGCGTCATTCGCTTTATCAGCATCGGATATCCGGGCACAATCTCAGACGCCATGCTAGAGTCTCTCCTGTAGTTTGAGAAAAGACGCCGGATTTGCAGGTCGATAACCCCAGTCACGAACCGTTCGCGGCAGCCCTGGGCTCGATTCGGCCCGCACGTCTCAGCCATAGAATGACGGCCACCGAACCCACGCCTCCAATCAGGCTCCCAAATGGAAACACGGCACTGAGGCCGAAGGCATCCACAACAGCTCCACAAACGATGGGGCCGATCATCTGGCCAGCTGCAAACGCTGACCCATGCAGTCCCGCCAATGTGGCCATTCCATGCGTACGTCCCAGTTCCGTCCGAATCGCGAGGATCGAGGCGCGGGAGAATGCAGACAGCATGCCAATCGAGAACACAACCACCATCACACCGGCAAACGAACGCATGAAGGGGACCAACAGCATCAGCAGCGGGGCAGCGAAACTCCCGAGGATGATTTGCGGGTTTCGCGGCCAGCGGTCGGCTAGGTA
>JAHITR010000194.1 GCA_018817505.1 Candidatus Bipolaricaulota bacterium
CGAGCCGTGTGGGGTAGTAATACTCGGAATCAAACCAGCCGCGTTCCGCGAAGTAGCGGTAGTCGCAGCTTCGCTCATCTAGCTCGAGCTTCATTGTGGTTCGGCCAATGCGAAACCCCATCAACATCATCAGACTGGGCGATGGATTGCCCTTCCTCAACAGCATCTTGTGGAATCGGCTGCTGTGGCTTGCCAGCATCTGGGCAACCTTGGCTTCCTCCTTGGGCGTCATTGGCTCAAGTGCGGTGACCCGGCTGCCAGCTACGGTGTTGAACCCCCAACAGGAGCCAACCAGGTTGAGGTACTTGCCGATCTTGCTCTCGAAGGGCAATCCTTGGGTAACGATGTTGGTGAATGCCTTGCCAAAGAAACGCGGACGATGCCCTAGGTAGCTCAGCCGATCGATAAACGTCTTCATCGTGCCTGAGACTTGAAACATGTAGCTTGGCGTGGCGAACACGACGCCATCGGATGCCAGCATTTTCTCGACGAGTGCCTCGCGGTCATCGCGCAGCGGGCAGGCGTCTTCCCCCATCTCAAAACACAGCTTGCAGCCACGACAGGCTTCGATGCGATGGTCGCTCAGGATAACGATCTCTGTTTCGACGTCGCTCCGCGCCTCTAGATTGTCTAGGAAACGACGCACGGCATCGTAGGTGTGTTTCTTGCGAGCACTTCCGACAAAAGCAGTGACGCGTTTCATGGTCATCTCTCTCGCCGCCTCCTAGCTCAAAAAATCCTTCATCGCCGTGATCACCTCTGCCTCCTTGTCGAGGAAACAGTAGTGGCTGGTGTCTTCGTAGACGATGACATGGACATCGGGGATCTCCGCAAGCGCACGCTTCACGTTTCGATCTTTGTATTCGCGGTTCTGACGCTCGATGTAGGCGGTCACTTGTTCCTGAAGCTCTGGTGAAGCCCCTTCAGGCATCGACCAGGCGGCCGTCTGGTAGGCGAACAAGACGAGCGTGGGGCAGGCGAACTTCACCAGTTCGGCATGAAAATCGTTTGTGCCCGCAAACAGCTGCTGGGCGGTCTCGGGGCGGATGATCTCGACATATTGCCCGTCTTCACGCTGCGTTAATGTTAGGCCCCACAGCTCATCCCAGCGTGGCGAGCGCAGCGGCTTGTAGGTGACGTAGCGATTGACAAAATCCTCGCAGTAATCGGCAACCGATGCGAACGATTCCGGTGGCGGTGCGGCTCGTGGGACGGGATTGCTGCCAAACAGCTCAATGTCGGATTGCTCATACTCATACAGCGCATCGAGGAACACGAGCTTGTCCAGTCGATCGGGATATTGGACGGCCAGCGTGGCCATCTCCATGCCAGCAAACGAATGGCCTGCCACTGTTGCTTTGTCGATTCCCTGGACATCCATGAACGCAATGACATCGGCAGCCAGCGTATCGAGGTCGTATCCGGTCTTTGGCTGCTCGGACTGGCCGTGACTGCGGCGTGTCAGTCCAAGAACGTGAAATCGATCCGTGAACGCCTGCGCGAGCGAATCAAAGAAGTGTGGCGTATTGCCATAGCCAGCCAAGAAGATGAGGGCAGGGCCACTGCCTCCCCAGTCCAGATAATGCAATCGGACATCGTTGGCTTGTACGAAATCGCTACGTGCTGCTTGACGGTTGACCATCCATCCTCCTCGTCCACTCTTTGAGTGCTCTTTCCGAATCTGTTCACCGACGCCTAATTGCCGTTGATCCCCGTTCCTACACCTTCTCGATGCGCATGATGACATTCCCCAATGGATCAGGACAGATCACGGCGTTCTCTGTCACCATCCAATCGTCAGCATCCAGCGGCCGAGCCATGGCAGGCAGCATGGGGAGAACGGCCTGCAGCGCATAGAGACAAAACGATTGGGCGAAGTACAGGCTGCTGCCGCGAATCAGCGCCCAATCACCAATCTTCGTGCCTTCGAGACAGCGGCCGTCGATGCGTTCCACTGTAATTCGTAGATCCCCGGTTTTTGGTTCAGGCACGTTCGGAGCATCCAGCTTGGTGGTGCCTAGCGCGCGCTGTTCCATTCGCCAGATGGTCCGACCCTTGGGATCGGGGCATTGGGCGTGATGCACACGGCCCATCCAATCGGCTTGTGGGTCGTCATCGATGACGCGTTCTTTGGCGGGCAGCATCGGCAAGATGGACTGCAATGCAAACAGGCAAATGGGTCCGCCTTTGGGAAGGTGCAGCCTGCCGTTTCGCACCAAGAATCCCGTACCCAAGCCCATTGGGCGCTCGCTGTTGCACGCGCCTTCGATCCGTTCGACAAACACCCACAACTCGCGCATTCAGTCTCCTATTCCCAATTCCTTGAGCTTGCTCGCGGTCGGAAGGCCGGTCTGCAGATCCCAGCCTCTCGCCGCATAGTATTCGTCGAGCATGGGCTCTAGCTCAACCACTGAACCGGCAGACGGGGAATTGTCCGGGCCTGCTGGCTCTTCGAGAAAACGATTGGGCAACGTGTCGTGGCGCCGGTCGATGCCGAAGCGCGCATTGATCATCCGCTCGAGGTTGACGATGCGTTCGCCTGCCAGCCGTACCGATTCGCCTGTCCACGGGTCGCCGGTGGCGGCAGTGAGCAACTCTGCTGTTTCATCCCAATCGAGCACTTCCATATTGTTGTAGGTGTTCTTGCAAACGCCCAGTGCATCGGCAATGGCTGCTCTTTCTTCAAAGTCCTTGACCAGGGGGCCCTTGCCGCGCCAAGCGAGGCG
>JAHITR010000031.1 GCA_018817505.1 Candidatus Bipolaricaulota bacterium
TACGAATTCGGATTGAAGTTCCTGTCTGCTGCCGACCCAACGACAGACGTGCACACACCGCAAGAAGAAAAGCCCAACGCTCTACTCCGGCGCATCCCAAGCGTCGATCCAGTGATAGACGGTGCCTTCGAATTCAATCGTCAGTTCGAGGATGTCGTATTGCCCCGGTCTGTCGCCGACAAGAATCCACCCTTCGGCATGGCCGTGCTGGATGACCGTTTGAGGTGTTCCGCTCTCGCTGTCGCGGGTGACTGTGCGTGTGAACTCCTCTTCCCACTGCACCCAGGCGATAGCAAAGCTCTGAGCCCAATGCTGCGCATTCATTCGTCGCGTCCAGCTTGCACCTTGCTGCTTCGCTTTCCAAGATATGCCGCTGAGTGCATAGCCCCCCCCCTCTTGCCCGCGAAAGTTGTCGAGAGGTTGCCTCATGCCTATGGTTGAATCGCATTGAGGAGGAGAGAGTTGATGATTAGATTCTTGCCGTCGCCTTTGGGGCAAAGGGTGTCCATTCTCTGTCGAAACGTGTTGCTCCCTGTGTTGCTTTGCTCTCTATTCACAGGTTTTTTGGGGCTTCCCACAATCGCACAAGAGAGTCAAGGCACAAGGTTATATTGGCAGCCGAACTGGACGTTATCTTGGGAGGTCTTCCAGGGGCCTGTTCCCGTCGATCGACCTTCAGAAGTTTCTTGCGCGATTACTGCAGGAATCGAGTGGAAATGTGGCTTCTCACTGCACCCGATTGAAGGAGAGCAAGGAATCTACTTGCTGAAAGTCCCGGCAGAAAGATTGGTATCAAGGGCGTACGTGGAGCCGCTTGCCTCATGGGTAGTCGGGCCAAGCGACCCAAGTCTGCAGTATATGATTCTGATCTTTGACATCCATCACGTTTATTCATTGCGCCTTCGAGATGCATTGCTGGCAACATCAACCCGTGTCGCAAGCCCAACTGCAGCGGATGTGTGGCTGAAACACATTGCTCAGTTAACGCAGGACGAATGCGCCAGGGTTGCTGCACAATGCGAGGGAGAGACTGCTCATGGGACGTTGCCCACACAACTAGCTGAATGGCGCACCCAAGTCGATGAATGGATCGAAGCGTTGACTCCATCTTCAGGGCCAGATGCTGTGGATTGAATGGGAACGTCGCTATGCTCAGTTCCTTCGAGAATCCGGAATAGGAATCGAATTCTCCGCGGTTCCTGCTGATTCGTGGTTCGGGGTCAAACTTTGTATCGTGCATTGCAGCCTAGTTAACTGGTATTGGTTCCGACGCTGAGTCAACGCAGGCCTCGTAATCTTGATGGCACCTCATCGTTGGAAAGAGATCGTGCGTTCCCCTCGCGAGCACTCTGCAGCAGCCTGTCTCCAAAGAACCCCTCGAGGTTATCCGGGGGGATTTTCTTGCTTTTTTGACTCGTTCTAACATATGTTCACAACGCGTGCGATATGGACGAGCGTTGTGTTCTTTGTAGTGTAAATAACATCTGCGCCAGCCATATTGAAGGAAGATGCAAACTGGCCAAGACCCAAGGAGGTAGAGAAACATGGCAAGTGCTAATGCGAATCTGAAAAAGGGGCAAGGAGCTGCTCTCGGTTCTGTCGTACCGCTTCTTCGGTACTGGGATGTGAATCAGGGAGATCATTTCTACACAACAAAGTGGATGGAACTCCAATGCGGAGCCCGCGGGTGGCACCTGGAGGGGATTCAGTGCATGGTTCTCAAGGACCAACTCCCGGGGACAGTTCCTTTGTACAGGTATTGGAATGGCACCAACAAGGATCATTTCTACACAACAAACTGGGATGAACTCAAGGAGGGCGCGCAGGGTTGGGCATATGAGGGGATTCAATGCTATGTCTATCCCTCCCAGCAACAGGGAACCATAGCGCTCAATCGCTACTGGAATATCCAGAACGGCGATCATTTCTACACTACCTCACCTGAGGAACACTCAAACGCGATCAACGGAGGCTGGAAGGCTGAAGGTGTGGCCGGGTATGTCTATCCATACGATCCCAATCCGTAGGAAAAGGATGGCTAGAGCATGAGAAATGCTGCCCATGCGCAACCGTGCTGGGCAGCGCTTGTTGTCAGCTTCCAGGGCAAGCCTCGGGTCAGATGCTGTGGATTGAATGGGAACTGACACCGTCAGTTCCTAGGGAGAATCCGAATTGAGCACATGATTCTCTTGGCCTCCTCTTGATTTGGGACCCGAAAGATTCACCTCTTCGGAGCCAGATCATGCATCGTGCATTAGGTCCTCATAATCATGTTCTGCCTATTCAAACCTTCATTTCTCAGCCGAGAGTGCATGTGCCAAGCGAGTAGCTTAGGTTTTTTTGAATTCCAAGATAAAGGGGTAATTATGTAATTGAATGCCCGCACAGCTACCCCCATGCATAGCATTGCATTCTCGTATATTTCACGATATCGTGTATATTAAGCGTACAAGGAGGAACGATGAAGAAGGTTGTGTTGTGTGTGATAATTGGATTGCTGGTGTTCTCCGTAATGGGGCTACCAAACACGGCTGATTGCGGATGCGGCACGCCAGCAGCTGCCTCTGAGGCAAGCGATTCGAATGAGAATCAATGCCCCGACAAGCAGGACGATGAGCTACTGCAATTCGACACAACGGAAGCGATGGAATGGCAATGCATCTATTGGTATGAGTGTGTTGAATACGAAACGCGGGACTGTGATCCGTGCTACTCCCTATGCATGATTGGCTGCATTCCCGCCTGTGCCGCCGGAGGATTCTGGTGGGGCGTTGGATGTGCGATAGGATGCCCCTGGATTTGTGAAGCATGCCCCGATTGCGAGTACTGCACTGATTGGGAACAGCAGCATTCCTGTGGATGGGTATTCACAGAGTGACAGGGAATCCTTAAGCTTAGCTTGTAGGCTCTATTGTGGGGCTCTATCCAGCTACAGACTGAGCCCCTATTGTTGTGAAGTCAGATGTGGCAAGAATGACGGATAGGAGGCATTATGAGAATCCTAAAGCACTTGGCTCCAACACTAATCGTTGCAACGTTTCCCACACTTCTTCTAGTCTTTCGTTCGATAAGGGTGCTTAGAGTTGTCTTCTTTGCCGCAGTATTGGGGCTCGCTTTCTTAGCCGGAGAGTCCATTGCTCGTGTACTCCCGAAGCCCGTAACCATCGGACTAGCAATTACTTCGCTTCTTGCGATGGGGGCGATAGTTCTTCTCGGATGGCTGGAGTATGGTGTGTCAACTCCGGTGGATCTTGGAAATCTGGCCCTCATAGCGGTCGTAGTCGGTGTCCCTGTGAGAGCGGTCATTGTTCAGCAGTGGAAAGGGAAGGCTCTTGGAAACGTTCCTGGCTAAGGCAGATCGGAGATCTGCGGTGAGGGTCAGGTTTTGTCCTCAGGGTCAGATGCCGTATTGCATTTAAGATTAGAGGTTGGTCAATGGCAACTCAAACCCAACTGAGTTGCTAGGGAGAATCTGCCTTGAATGGTTGATTCTCCTACCTCCTTTTATTTGTATCTCTGAATGATACGCCGCTTTTGTAGATAGCGTGGGCAATTGACAGCAGCTTCGTGGCCGCGGCAGTCCGTACTACCTTTTCCGGCTTTCCTCCTTCCATCAGCCGCCTGTAGATGGCTCGAATGCTTGGGATGATGAGACGGTTGCGTTGCGGCGATCGGCTACATTCACTCGCGGAGGAACCCGATGATGAACCAGCACAGCAGCAATTTCTTTCCCCTTTCAACCCAATCGATCGACTCGCTTCTGCGCGCGCCGTGGATTCGCTTCGACTACGACGTTTGGACGGAGACTTCTCTGGATACTAAGGAAGATTCGCGACACGAATCGTGGAACGAGCAACTGTTCGTGAGCCATAACGCCATCGTCTATGTATCTGATCAAGACGCGCTTCGTATTTGGATCGACGGATCCACAGGATGCCTGACCCTTGCCGATGACCCGCACAAAACAGTCATTCAGACAGATCTTCCCTTTGACCCCATGGCGATTCTTACCGAGGTATCCCGGCTTCGGTACGAACACACACCGTTTCCAACAGCCTCGGCGAAGGCCCCTTCGAGCAGTACGCTTGGGGATACGGATTGCACGGTTTACCAAGTCGATGTTGGGCAGCCTGTCCGCGCTGAAATCACCCTGTGGACTGCCGACCATCCCCTGTGGGATGGCTCACGACTCGACAGTCTCATGCATGCGCTTCACGGCGTGATGTATGTCCAATTCGGTGACGCTGCCCCCGCCCATCTTTCGACCGCATCGGGAATGCTTGTGAAATCAGAGATCACCATCCACAAGGGTCCTTCGTCGCAGCGAACGATCCGTCAGCTGGCAAGCATCGATGTCGCAGAGGGTGCGCCTCAAAACGCGATGCTGGATGAGTCGTTCTTTCAGAAGCAGGCGATAACCCA
>JAHITR010000195.1 GCA_018817505.1 Candidatus Bipolaricaulota bacterium
AGATGACAAGTTCGTGCTGGCAGCCGACGTCGACTTTGACGGAACGGCACTTGGCGACACGCACGTGGGCATGGAATTCCAAGTGATTGACGAGTTGGCACTGCGCGGTGGCGTGGTTCTGACGAACAACTTCCAAGACTACTACCTGACGGTAGGTGCTGGAATCAACGTAGCCGGACTGTATGTTGATGCGGCCTACATTTTGGAAGAAACGCTTGGCAACACGCTGGTGCTGTCGGCTGAATTCTCCTTGGGCGGCCTCCTTGGTGGGGACGAAACGCCTGAAGAAGTAGGAACTGAGTAACGAAGTAGCTAACCGAAGAGGCAGGGAGCCAGCTTCCTGCCTCTTCAATGATGTTGCCAAAGCAACTGCGAATGCCGACGCATTCGGAATGCTGGCGCAATCGCAGTTGCCAGATGTTGGTCTGGAGTTTTTTTGAAGCAACTCGGTTTGTGAGTTGCCGAACGCTTGTAAAACCGGGTAGGCAGCAATGTCTGCCCGGTCTCTGCTTGTCACCAGCGGTCCGAACGTTGTCTGGCTGTCGACATTTCGAATCGTTGTGCTCCGCACGCAGTGGCTCCCCTCGCCTCATCTCAAGTCGAGAACCACGAATCAGCACAAGCTGCGGGCTCTGCCAATTGGACAATCTTCCGTTTGTCTCTTGCTCTCATGACACGCGTCCTTCGTTCGAGTACCACATCTGGTTTGACGTAGGCGGGAATTGGGATTAGCTTACATAAGATGAGAGAGCACGAATTCCGGTTTGGATTGATTAGGAGGCCAAGGTGACAGAATACATTTCGAAGGCAAGACACATGAAGGCGGTGATTGCGAGTCTGCTGCTTGTACCGCTGCTATTCACGTTGGGAGGATGTTGGCTGCTCACGGCATTCAACGAAGCTCCCACTGCAGCGTTCACGATCAGTGCACAGGCAGGACAAGCGCCGTTTGCCGTGAATTTTAGCGCCGTGCTTTCAGAAGATTCTGATGGCACGATCATCAAGTTTGAATGGGATTTTGGTGATGGTTCCAGTGGTTCAGGCGAGAACGTGACCCATACGTTCACCACCGCAGGTACATTCACGGTCGTTCTTCGCGTCACCGACGACGACGATGACACAGGCACCAACAGCAAGAAGATCTACGTGACGCCTGCCGAACCCGCCGGGCCGACGGCCAGCTTCACAGCCAGCCCGACTTCGGGAACCTCTCCGCTGACCGTGTTCTTCAACGCATCCGCGTCGACGTACGCCGACGGCGTCATCTCCACCTATGAATGGGCATTTGGTGACGGTGCTACTGGATTTGGTAAGAACCCATCGCACACCTATTTCAGCACTGGTGCCAAGACGTACACCGCGACATTGACGGTTCGCGGGACAGACGGCAAGACGGGCACAGCCACCGGAACGGTGAGTATCTCTGTTTCAGGGACGGACACCGGCACGGATACTGCGGGTGCGCCCAGTGCACGGTTCGATATCGTCTCGGATAGCACGCGCCTGGCCGGTGGATCCACGGGTGTCGCCCCCTATCAAGTACTGCTCGATCCAGAAGATACAGAGGTCGATGACGGCCGGGCATTGCTACAGCTCATCTGGTCGTTCGGTGACGGCGCGTCCGCGTCGACAGCCAACATCGTCGAGTTGTGGCACACCTACACCACAACCGATCCGAGCGAAGTATTCCCTGTGACGCTATTGGCGATGGACAACGAAGCAGCCACCGACTCGATCACCAAGACAGTCAAGGTGTACAACCACAAGCCTGTGGCAGGGTTTGAGATTGCCAATCCGGCTGGCGGACATGTCGCAGGGGATGGCGCTGGCGTGGATGATGAGGAGTACTTGACACGGCAGAATGCTGTGGACGCCGACCGCTGGGACGACGACGATGATGACAACGGCGTGCTGATGGGCGATCTGCAGAACGCTGTGGGGGCCATTACCGTTTGGATTCGCTCACTGGTTGTTGATGAGGGCACCGACAATGTGGATGGCTACGAGAACAACTGGTTCGATCTGGTCGTTCCACAAACGCAAGTCGGTGCAACGTGGTTCGATGATCAAGACGACCTGGAAATGGCTGAAGGCGTCTTGGCTGCACCAGGCAGCACCAAGCCCGAGCCGAACGAGTACGACGACTTCAACAATGCGTTCTCCTATGATCCCGAAGGCCAGTCTTGGGAAGATCGTAGCCTGGATGTGAATGGCCAAAACGATGTCGCAGATGGCGACACGTCGAACGACTACCCGGACTGGTTCCCCAACCAAGCGTGGGGCATCAAGTGGATCTACGTCAACTGGGGAGACGGCACAGGCGAGGAGCAGTTCGACTATCGCACTGTAACGGATTCCACTGGGTGGCCAGGCGGCGGAACGACGCGTCCTCTCTACGATCAGGACTTCATTGTCTCGCACGATTACGCCTTTGCCGGCGGCACAGCGACCAAGACGATCACCATTCGCGTCGTCGACTTCCTCGGTGCCGAGGCGACGTTCTCGCGTGACCTGATCCTGATGGAAGGGACAGAAGGCACGGACGACCTCGATCCGTAAGTAGAAGGACCGCACCTTGGCCAAGGAGGCTGAGATGAGACACGAGAAGAGTGTTCGAAACCGCGGAATCGGATGGATTATCGTGATGGGAGCGCTCGTTCTCGGACTCGTCTCGGCCTGCTCTCTCTTCAATCAGCTACCGATCGCTCGCATCGTTGCCAGCGTGGTATCAGGCAACAGCCCGCTGATCGTTGCATTCAGTGCCAGCAACTCTGAGGATAGTGATGGAACGATCAGGTCTTATGTGTGGAACTTCGATGATGGGGACACAGACACAGGCGTGAGTGTTCAGCACACGTTTGTCACCCTAGACCCGGTGAAGGTCTTCCACGTGACGCTGACGGTCACGGACGACGACGGCGATTCAGCGACTGTGACACAAACCATCGAAGTGACTTCAGGTGGCGAGGCATCGACTGGCACGGGCATACCGACAGCGCGATTTACCGTCAACAAGTTCATTGGCGTCGATCCGCTCACGGTCACGTTTGACGCGACCAGTTCGCTTGCCGGAAGCGGGACAATTACCTCGTACAACTGGAACTTCGGCGATGGAAAGACCACGACGGGGTCGCGTCCGACGCACACGTTCTCACCGGATTCCGGGAAAACGACCACCTATCCTGCCACTTTGTATGTGTGGAATTCCAACAGCCAGGTGTCCACGGCCCAGGTTGAAATCATCGTCATCGTGCCCAAGAACGATACTCAAGACGATGCCCCCATTGCCGATATTCATATCACAGATCCAGACTTGATCTACGAATCCACTGGGAAGCCGGCCATTCCGTCGCTGTTTGAAGTGAAGCTCGATCCCCGCGGATCGTCGGCTGACGCCGGTCATAAGATTGACTACTACGCGTGGGATTTTGGCGACGGCGACACACACGTAGAGACCTCAGACTTGGAAGTGACTCACATCTACGAACTTTCCGCGCCATCCAAAACCTACGTGGTACGGCTGACGGTGTTCGATGATTCCGGTCAGGAGGACACGTTCGTCGCAAACATTACGCTGACGGAGGACGAGGATTGATTCCCAGAATCAATCGTCTGCGAAGATGCGAACGCGAACAAGGGGCCGTGCTTGCACGGCCCCTTGTTCGTTGGAGAAGCAGCTTTGCTGCTTCTCCTGGCGAGCACACTCTATAGCGAACTTGTCACGCGGCGCTACAGGATCGAGAATGCCGCAAGCCGTTGAGCTGCCAGAAGGCATTCTCGGTTCTGTTTGAGTGACGTTTGCGCCATTCTCCAAGCAACAGCGAACGCGTTCGCGTTCGCGTTCGCGTTCGGATGAGTTGCCCCCTATCCAGAACAGCTTGAGCAGCCCTGCACATTGATGGTTTTGGACGTGGTGCTTGTCTTGCCGGAGTCATCGACGACCGTCAGCGTTACCGTCGGCTGCCATCCGCCGCCGCTGGTCGAAAAGGGGAACGCATGCTCAACAATCATTCCCTCGTCGCTCGTCCCATCGCCGAAGGACCACAGGTACTGGACAATCTCGCCGTCTTGATCCGAAGATTCCGAGGCATCAAACGTCGCTTCGACGAGCGCGTACACCCAATACGGGCTGAATGTGAACCGAGCCGTAGGTGCCTTGTTCAATGCTTCGACGGCCTCGATTCGCGCCCCCGTCTTCCCACTGGAATCGGTGACCACCAACGTGACTTCGTAGACCCCCTTCTCTTCATACAGGTGGGTCACGACGGCGCCTGAGCCTTTCTTTCCGTCTCCAAAATCCCACGCATAGCTGACGATGGCGCCATTGGGGCTCGACGATGCCGATGCATCAAATGTGGGTTCAAACGGCGGGTAATCGAATTTCGGCGTGGTCGTGAATCGCGCCAATGGGCCGGATGGTTGAATACAGCCGGCCAATACGATGGCGACGAGCGCCAATGCCAATAATCCAAACGTGATTCGAACTTTCATGAGTCAGTCCCTCAACTTTCTATGGTACTTCGGGTTCCGGAGGCGTGTCATCAGCTGTCCCGTTGTCCTTGTCTTTGGTGGCGGATGCTGAGGAGTCGTCCTCTGATTTTGTTGCCGCCTTGAGTGCGGCCTCAATGGCCACAAGGCGTGCGGTTACTTGGCCAAAAACGGTGTCTGCCGGATAGGCCCCGTCACCGTCGACTGCGCCCGCAGGCACGCCCGTCAACAGTTCAATCCCTTCCTCAATGGTCGCCACGGGATAAATGTGGAACTGGCCCGCTTTCACGGCCGCGACCACTTCCCTGTGCAGCATGAGATTGTCGATGTTGGCAGCAGGGATGAGGACGCCCTGGTCGCCCGTCAATCCCTTGGCCTTGCAGACACGGAAGAAGCCTTCGATCTTGTAGTTGACGCCGCCAATGGGTTGAACGTCGCCATTCTGGTTGACGGATCCGGTGACCGCCAATCCCTGTCGGATGGGAAGGCCAGAAAGCGCCGACAGGATGGCGTAAAGCTCGGTGCTGGATGCACTGTCGCCGTCGATCATCGAATAGGACTGCTCGAACGCCAAGCTGGCAGCGAATGACAACGGCCGCTTTTGAGCGAATCGTTGTCCGAGGAAGCCCTTCAAGATCATGATGCCTTTGGTGTGTGTCTTGCCGCCCAATTTGGCTTCCCGCTCGATGTCGATGATTCCACCCTTGCCGGTGAACACAGACGCGGTGATGCGCGAAGGCTTGCCGAACGCGTAATTGCCCATCTGCAACACAGCCAATCCGTTCACTTGGCCCGTTCGCTCGCCTTCGGTGTCGACAAAGATCGTTCCGCGCTCGATCATTTCCTGGATCTTGCTGTCGATTCGATTGTGTCTGAAGTCGCGTTGATCCATGGCCTGGACGACATGCTCGCTTGAGACCGTCTCAGAGCCCGATTCCTTCGCCCAGAACGAGGCCTCCTTAACGATGGACACCAGGTTGCCAAATTGGCAAGAGAGCTTGGTCTGATCGCCTGTCAGCTCGGTGGCGTATTCCACCATTTGGGCGACGCCTGAAGGTTCAAACGGGATGATGCTGGAATCTTGTTCGCAACAGCTGCCTAAGAATTGGGCCAGTTCTTGTTCATGCTCTGGTGTTCGGTCCATCTCCATGCCAAAGTCGGCCTTGATGTTGAACAGCTTGGCGAAGTCCTCGTCATAGTGATAGAGCAGCTCGTATATGTGCGGACTGCCGATTATCACCAGCTTGATGCGGAAGGGGATCGGCTCGGGGCGAAGTCCCTCAGTCGTCGAATAGCCCAGCATCTGCATCGGATCCTCGATATGGATTTCGCGGCGCTTGATCGCAATCTTGAGCGCCTCCCAGCTCAGTCCGAGGCGGAACAAGTTGTTGGCGTTCAACACCAGATAGCCGCCATTGGCACGATGCAGCGATCCCGGCTTGATCATGGTGAAATCGGTGACTGCGACGCCCATCTGTACGCGGCGGTCCACCGATCCAAACAAATTGGGATAGGTGGCGTTCTGTTCCACAACAACGGGAGCGCCTTCGGTCTTGCTGTTGTCTACCAACACGTTGACCGCGTATTTCTTGAATGGATCGGCCTGCGGCATCTGGAAAGGCATGGGCATCACCGGCTTGCGCGCCGCATTGGCGCCATTTCGGAAGATATCCACATTTTCAATAATGTCCTTCTTCACAGAATCCAAGAACTCCAGGGTCTTGGACAGACCTTCATAGCTGGCCGTCAGTGAGCCGATATGGGGTTCAATCATGAACAGAACGGCTTCTTTGGCCAACTCCTTCATCTCGGACTCGCGATCCTCTTCCAGGCGGGCCACTTCCTGTAGTCGCTCTTGGATGAGCGCTTGCACCTCGCCTTGGCGTGTGCGAATCGACGACTGCCGGTCATCCGGCAATGCGTCGTAGTCCTCTTGACTCAACGGTTCGCCCTTTTCATCCAAGGGTAACGTATTGATACCGATAGGCGATCGCTGAATGGAGAAGCCCAAGGTTCTGGATTGTTTCTCCATATCCTCTAGCAACGTCGTACGCTTTTGATTGAACCGCTCGACAGTCTTCTTGCTGCGGTTCTTGAATTCATCCGACTCGAATACCGACGGGATCTCTCGTTGGAGTCGATTGATGAGCTGTTCAAGATCGGTGCGCAGCTGGCAACCCCGTCCGGCCGGAAGCTCCAGATAGCGAGGGTTGTAGGGGTTGTCGAAATTGTGCACATGACACAGATCGGGTGGCTGGGGCTCGTCCGCGGCCGCCCGACTGAGGAAGCGCTCGACGGCCGACATTTTTCCGGTTCCCGGATCACCGGCCACATAGATGTTGTAGCGATTCTTGGCGTCCTTAATACCCAAGCCGAGCTTGAGGGCCTCGATGGCCCTCTCCTGGCCGATAATTCGATCAAGCGGCTCAAGTTCGGCCGTTGTTTGAAAATTGAAGGAAGATGGATCGCATGTATAGCGGAGTTGATTGGCATCGAGTTGTTTGACCATGTTCTCCTCCTTGGGCTAGGATTCTATCGTAGATGTTCAACCGTGTTCAACGAACGTTCAGATGGCTTGTCCTGATCGCAGTCCTGTATGCTGCATCGCTGACCTGTCTGGGCACAGACATCGACCTCATGGTTCAGCCGTTGGTGGGTGTGCCCGCAGACGCCGTATACTGCCAGGCTGTCCTGGATGCCATTGCTGCGGCAACGGAGTCAATTGACGCACTGATCTCCAGTGTCAGCACGCAAGACAATCCCATTCTGCCTGCTCTGGCAGAGGCGGCTGCACGTGGCGTTGCGGTTCGGGCTGTGCTTGACTCGTCGGACTGGGCAACTGACATCACGACGAAGAACGAGCCAACGTTGACCTACTTCCTTCAGCATGGGATTGAGGCGAAGTTCGACGATCCCGCAGTCACCCTCCACGCCAAGCTAATCATTGTCGATGAGACGACAACCCTTCTGGGATCCTCCAACTGGAATCGATACGCATTGACAGAGCATCGACAAGCCGACGTGGTCGTTCACAGCGACACGATTGGCACATTCTACACCGACTATTTCAATGTGGTGTGGTCCGGCGATCTAGATCGGATCGTCGAAATCGAGCTACCTTCAACATTCGGGGATGTGCCGTTGATTCTGCCGGTGGCTGATTTGCCCGAATCGGCGTCCTATGGTCGCGCCTTGCTGTCTTTGCTCGAGAGCGCGCAGCAGTCGATCCATGTGGCCATGTATCGAATGTCGCACTACTCAGGCTACGGGGACAGCTTGGCCAATGATCTGATGCAAGCGCTGGCGGATGCCGCGAATCGAGGATTGGATGTGAAGGTGCTTCTGGATGATTGCGCCTTCTACGCGGATTCCGCAGAGGCCAATTGGCTGGCGGCTGTTGTTCTCCGTCAGCGAGGCGTTGAAGTGCGCTTTGATGATCCAGAGCTGACGACTCATACCAAGCTGGTGGTCATTGATGGACAGACGGTCGTTCTTGGTTCCACAAACTGGAATTACTATGCCCTGCAGCAGAATTGCGAGGTAGACATCGCGTTCGTGAACCTTCCTGAAGTGGCAGCACCGTTTGACGGGTACTTCCAGACCCTATGGGAAGAAGGGCATGAATTGGCGCTCTAGGCTCTCCGAGCTCGAAAGGCTGCTGCTCTAGGGAGCGTTTGCTGCGGGCTCATTGCACACAGAGCATGTCCACTCAATGTGCCCATCCCAGATGTTCCATTGGCTGGGGAGCATCGGGCTTCCACACGTGGGGCAGATGGCGAATGCCAGCGTTGCCGGGATGGGATCACCGCCGGGCCCGGCAGCAACCATTTGTAGGGGTTGAGGCAGCGTCAAGGCCACCGGTTCGTCCATGGAGAGTTCCACGGTGATGTGATCGCTCAGCTCACCGAAGTTGAGGTCTCCGCCTAAACGGATATTGAGACCGTTGCGGCTGATCGACATCAGCATGAACAGTATGCCGCACAGCAGGATGAGGGTGGCAAGCAGTGCCAAGATGATGACCATCTGGCCTCCATTGGGGGTTCGTTGCCCGGGTTGTGCTGGACTAGTCATACGTTCTCCTCACGAGCAACGTGCGTTCGTCGAGCGCCTCAACGGTCACGCGTTCTCCTTCTTGAATTGTCCCCTCGATGGCGCGCGCATTCCAATACTCGCCGCGGATGCGAACGATTCCTTGAGGTTGGAGAGCACGTCGCACGACGCCGAGCATTCCGACCAGCGTCTGAATCCCCGTGGTCGGCTTCTTGCGTTGAATCATCCACGCCTTGGATAGGATGAAGATGGAAAACGCGGCAGTCAGGGCAATCACGGTGAAGATGACGCCCAAGGAGACAGCCACTGAGCCATCAGGTGTCTCAAACAGAGTTAGCGAGCCGATTAGCAGGGCAATCACGCCGCCTAGAGTCAGGATTCCGTTTGTGGGTGTGAAGGCATCGAGGACCATCAGTCCGGCTCCAAATAGAATCAGGATCATTCCGGTTACGTCGACGGGCAAGACCTGAAGGCCGAACAACGCCAGGATCAAACAGAGCCCTCCAGCTGCCAACCCGAACCCGACGCCGGGATGGAAGAACTCAAAGATCAATCCGAATACGCCAAGGATGAACAGCACGTACACCAAATTCGGATCGGCCAGCATGCCGAGCAGACGTTCCTGCCAGTTGGGTTGAATCGTTCTCACCGTGGCTTGGAGCGTGCTGAGGCGTCTGCCCTTCACTTCACGGCCATCCAAAGCGCTGAGTAGCGCGGGGAGATCCTCGACGATCAAGTCGATCACTCCGGCTGCCAACGCTTCGGAAGCGCTCAACGAACGGGATTCAAGAACAGCAGCCTCGGCCCAATCGACGTTTCTCCCCTGCTTTTCAGCGATGGAGCGAGCAAAGGCGGCGGCATCATTGGCCGCCTTCTCCATCGACGTTGAGTTCCCGTCGGCTTCCCCTCTCCCCAACAAATTGACGGGATGGGCTGCCCCGATGTTCGTACCAGGGGCCATGGCTGCAACATCTGCAGCCAGCATGATGAACGTGCCTGCCGAGGCCGCGCGTGCACCGGATGGGGAGACAAACACAGCGATCGGCACCGTGGAGGCCATTTGTGCGGCGACAATATCGCGCGTGGATTGATCCAGACCGCCGGGTGTATTGAGCTCGATGATGATCAAACTGGCATCCTCGGCTTCTGCTTCACGGATCGTACGAACGATGAGATTCCGGGAAATGGGATTGATGGACGTATTGATTTCCACACGAACGATTTGCGACTGTGCGGCAGTCGCTATGCCAACGATCAGAAGGACGAACCAGCAAAGTCTGAGGGCTCTCATTATGCAATCAGTATAGAACGCAAAGCCCACAACAAAGAAGACGCCCCGCAACGTGATGTTGCGGGGCGCGAAGAATCAGATGGAGGCTAGTCGCAGCAGGCACTGCCCGCGGCGATGTTGTTTGTTTCGTCACACTCGTCGATGAAGTCGAGATAATCCACTTCTACCGTAACTGGAATGGGACACCCCGGCTCGTTGATTGAGAATGTGATGCTGAACTCAACGACTTGAGAGTCCCCAGGATCGAGATCCGTATGAATGACCGTCATATCGTCGCCTCGATCACAATCCGCTTGAACCCAAATCGGATCTGTGATCGTTTGTGCTCCAATGTTCGTGACGAGCGCAGATACTGTGATCTCGTAAATGCCACTCTTGCGATCCAGTTCGCAGCTTACGCTTCTTATCTCAACGGTCAGATCCGGGCATTCCCCTGTTGACTGGGGACACTGCACAACTGAGCAATCGACACCTGGATGAAATTGCGTGCCACTTCGGGCTTCACATTCGGCCGCCGTAAGATTGGCGCAACTTCCATCTGGCAAACAACAGGCGCCAAGCGATCCACTATCACAGCAAATGTCGCCAGTCGCGAGGTTGTTCAATTCGTCGCACTCGTCGATGCTGCTTCCGGAGTCGACCCTCAACTCGTAAGCCATAGGACACGGAGCGCCTCCTGTTGGTTCAGGGGGTAGGGTGAAGGAGAGCGTCACGGGCACTGTCCCTCCAGGCAGAACCGGCGGAAGCACTGTGGTTGTGTCGTTGCCAGGATGCGAGGTGCTTGCGAGCCTGACATCGAACAGTGAGGTGACTGGCTCAGTACCGATGTTCTCAACTTCGCCCCAAACCGTGAGTCTGTACTCCTGTGCCCTGACGTCATAGACGCAGCTCTCGTCGAGAATCCTGATCACCAAGTCGGGACATCCGTCATCCGGCAAACCAGGTCCGGTTGTTTGCGCTGAGAACAGCTGAGCTATTGTGCCAATTGGAGGTTGGCACTGGCCGATACTGGCGTTGATCCACGTATCTGTCGTGGGACCTGGTACGACAATCTGGAAGACGGCTGATTGGCCGGGCTGAAGTCCACAACTTCCGCCAGGCAGCCACCAGATCCACGATCCCCATGCAGATGTGAAGATCCAGGGTGGCGCTTCACCATGAGCGAGCGTCGGGAATCCTGGATTGGGGATTCTGAAGAAACAAAGGCCGCAGCCGTCCTTCAGGAAGTTGATGTTGGTGACCGTCCAGAAATAGATGTCGACATCGCCGTCGCGGAGCACACACTCTTCGATCTGCACCGAGCCATAGCGTCCGAGCGTCGTTGTCGTGACATCGTAGGCAATGGCATATTCAGGGCAATCATGTTGCTGCGTTCCAACCTCGTGTTCGACGATGGGGGACAGCGCAAGCATGAATTCTACGGGAACCCAATTCCCTTGGAACTCAAGATAGAAGCGATCTTCTGTCTTGCCGACAGTTTCCAGCACCTGGCCCTGATGTCCAGGAGTCCAGCGGTCTTCGCTGGCCCACGCGAAATCAAGCGGCGTGTAGCCCTCAGGCGTACGTTCGTAGAGGAAGGATCGGCCAGCCAAGTAGCGGTTGCGATCGACTGCGCCGTCTTCCAGGCCGACAATCACGCCCTCTCCCGTTGAGAGCTCGTGAATATAGGCTTCGATGGAGGGCTCTTCCTTCAGCTCTAGAATAATGCCTGGAATCACATCGGAGGCGAAGGTTCCGTAGCCCTGGGCAGCGAATTCGGTCGGGAATCCGAGGTCATAGATCTTCAGAACGAATTCATTGGTATAGATGCCGGCGACGTAGGTTGCCAGGCCAACGACCAAGCGAACATCCGTGGTCCCACGGGGAGTTCCTGTCTGCATGATGCCAAGGCCGAAATCGTCTGCCAACTCAATCGTGTCCAGTTCATCCACGACTCCGTCGCCATTGAAATCATGCATCAGCGCCGGATATCCATGTTCAGCGAACCAGGCGGCGATCGTTGCCCCTTGTACGGGCCCTGTCCACGCTGGTGTCCAGTGCGGCAGGCTCTCCTGGGAAATGAGCTGTAGGTCGGTCAGGATCAACCCCGGCAATTCCTCGACCTGCGCGCCTCCTGCAACAGAAAGCAAGCCGAGAACCATTAGAAAGACTACAAAATAACCAGCCATTCTCATCGCAATCTCCTCCTTCAAGTGGCCTCAATGCGAACTGAGTCGTTCGTACATACAATGCTCTCGCGCTGATGTTCCCGATCAGTATAGAATTTCACTTGAAAACAACCAATGCATGATTGACCAGACCCATTCATTGGCGACACCATCTAGAAGAATGACCGACAGACACGTTCGCGATCGTGGTCATGCGGCTGCCTGCAGCGTGGTGTAGACTGACCGTTGAGGAGTGCGAGACGATCATTCTGTCGACGCACAACCCTGCGGGAGGTCACATGAGCCAGCCTATTGCCGATGCGTTTCTTGAAGGTACGAAGTACCAAAACCTTGGCCCCTCGGACCAACAGCGGGGTGTCGAACAGCCGCCGGTGCATTCGGTGCTGCGTTCAGGGCAGCGCGTGGCACTGCCTCGGCCCAACAGCTTCGATTTGGGAGATATGACGATTCGAAAGGCGATCGAGATCCGACGGAGCCTTCGAACCTTTGCCGACACACCACTGAACCTGGAGGAATTGTCCTATCTGCTCTGGTGCACCCAAGGTGTCAAGCCTGAATCGACGGAAAAGTTCACGCTTCGCACGGTTCCATCGGCAGGTGCTCGTCATGCCTTCGAGACCGTGCTGCTGATCAATCGAGTGGACGGCTTGAAGCCGGGTCTGTACCAATTTGATGCGGCCGTTCACGGACTCATCCAGTGGGATAGCCCCGCCGATGTGACGCAACAGGTGATGGCCGCGTGTCTCGATCAACAAACGATTGTCCACAGCGCCGTGACCTTTATTTGGGTGGCCGAACGTGAACGAATGGCTTGGCGCTATGGAGAACGAGGAGTTCGCTACCTGTTCTTGGATGCGGGGCATGTGTGTCAGAACCTGCATTTGGCTGCGGAATCAATTGCTGCGGGCGCATGTGCCATCGGGGCATACAACGACGATGTCCTCAATTCGCTGCTCGCCTTGGATGGCACGGATCGGTGGGTTGTCTATTTGGCAGGCGTCGGTAAGCGTTAGCTGCGGCAGGAAACTGAGGATCAGATGCCCTTCGCTCCAGTAGACTGAATGGCGAAAAGCGGCGTGTAGACGATCTCG
>JAHITR010000196.1 GCA_018817505.1 Candidatus Bipolaricaulota bacterium
CGATCCGAAACGCGGGCCGCGGATCCAAGCCAATCCGCAGCCGATGGAAGGCTGTAGGCGGACGAAGCGCTCCTCGACAAGCCGCCAGTTTTCTGTAAACGCCGTCGCCGAGCCCTTATTCGTTCGCGTAGGGATCAAGGCTCGAAGCTAGAAACAGATCAATCATCGCCATTCCCAACAACTCTGTACTGGAATTGCTCATGATCTACGGTCCTCGCGTTGCTGCCCTTGTTTATTTCCGCCCGACAAATTAATAGCTTGATTGTTCAGTCTATATAAGACTTTTTGAGCCTTCCCGCCCCATCACGTGAGAAACCGAAGTTAACGAATCAATTGAACGATGTCCAAAAGTGTAGTTTAATGTGGAACAATAGGTCGTAGACATAAACGCCAACGCAAAAGGGGGTTTTCTTATGGCACAGAAAGAGCTGCTAGACAAGATGTCCATCTATGTTCCTCAGAGTAAAGTCGATCGGCAGCCGGTTGAACGTTTGATCAAGCTCGGGGAGAAGCGAGACCGTTCAGTGAACTACCTTGTTGTTGAAGCGATCCTGCAGTATTTGGATCGCGAAGAAACAAGAAGCTAGAAAACCTGAAACCCGTCGATATTCGCTCTTGCACAGAAGAGAAGGGGCCATAATAGGCCCCTTCCTTTCATTCTTTCGCTTGGCATACACATGTGGGTCAGAGAAACAGCCACCTGTTCCTCGTCGTGCGACATCCAGAGCGCACGATGTGGTCTGGAATTGAAACCCTCAACCTATTCCGTGCCAACTTCTTCAACTACGGCATCGTTGCCACCGAGAAGGCCGCCCAAGGAGAACTCCGCGGACAATACGAGCGTATTGCCAAGCGTTTCATTGAACAGATAGGCCGCATCGACGTACAGCCCGGCGATATTGACGCCGCCACCCACGCTGATGATCGCGTCTTTGAAGTCGCTTGTGATGTTTACGCCAGCACGGATTGCCAGTTCATCGATAAGCTGGAATTCCATACCCACGTGCGTGTTCCCAAGCGCTGTTCCATCGAAATCGACGTCAGCGGCCATGATGAATGTGCCTTCGACCAGCTTCATCGCCGCTCCAATCTTGTACAAACCGCTAATGACGTCTTTCGCTCCGCTGTCCCACTCAAGCGTGGAGCCGGCAAGATCCATGGCATTGACACCAATGACGAACATGTCGCCAAGGCTGACTAGAAGGCCGAGATCGAAGCCAAAACCGCTGGCCGCATCGCCAAGGCCGCTGTTGGCCATGTAATACTTGACATTCGCTCCGGCCATGGCTACGTCCATCACATTGGTTGCCAGCGATCCAATAATCGCATTCTCCCCCCAAGTGAACGCGCCGCCGAGTGCGCCGCCTACGTCAACAGATTGACCGTCGATAGAGATTCGCTCCCAGCCTAGTCCGATTCCAAGATTGGCAAAGCTCGTCGTGGCTCCCACGAACTGATGGGTAATGCCCAGGCCGTAAAGGTCCGTGGACATGCCCGCAAGTCGCGTATCCTCAAGAAGAGCCAATCCTGCGGGATTCCAAGTCGTCGCCGTTGCGTCGTCACAGACAGCCACGAACGCGCCGCCCATCGCCAGTGCACGAGCACCGACGCCGGTCTTAAATGCACTGAATGCGCCCACACCATCAGCAAGCATCACCGTTGAAGCCACCATCACCAGGAACAAGGTAAGTATCGTTATCTTCTTCATGAATCCACACCCTCCTCATAGATTGCTCGCAACACCCTTTACGATCATGCATCTGAGCACAACGAATCAACGAGCCTATTATCCAGCGTATCGCCCAAAATAGCCAAAAATCAAGGCACGGGCATTCTGCCAGGGAGAGACCTGTCCGCACCGGATCGGACGAATGCACGTAATTGCCGCTACGCTACCCCTGCAGAATGGGGTGAGTTGGAGCAACCGGTCCGTTTGTTACAGTGATTCACGCGAGTCGCACCGCAGCAAGAGGCTACTGTCCTCGCACACGTCGCTGAGCCAAGATGGTACCTGCGATCACGATGGCCATGGCGCCGAACTGAACTACCGTCAGCCGCTCACCAAATGCAGCCCAGGCGATCACTGCCGTGCTCACGGGTGTCAGGCTCAAAAGCACGTTTGCTTCCCCTGCGTGCATCTGCTGCAGCGCATGGTTAAACAGCAGATATCCGCCCACAGTGTTCACCACAGCCAAGCCCAGGATAATGCCCCAGGTGGCCGGTGGAAGATGCGGCACACCTTCCACAAGCAGCGCAATCACGACAAGCACCCCACCGCCAATAGCAAGTGGGACTCCGGTAATTGCAATGTTCCCAAGCGCCCGCTGTTTCGAGAGCTTGCGCCCGATGACAGGCAGCACCGCGAAGCTAAGAATGGCCACCGTAAGCAAGGCGATGGCTGCGACAGGAACGGGGACCAGTCCCGTTCGAAAGAACAGGAAGCTGCCCGCAATGGCCGCAGCTGTTCCAATCAGTTGCAGCCCATTGGGACGCTCGTGAAGGGCAAGTACTCCAAACACCCATACGGGAATCGGGCAAAGGGAAAGGGCAAGCGAGCCCGACGTTGCCGGAATCATGCCCAATGCCAAGAACAGCGCCGCATTGCCGATCGTGTATTGCGACAGACCGATGGCAATGACTCTTCCCCACAATCCAGCAGCAAGATGGGATCGGCGCAATCGGCGCCAGTCAATGAATGGAGCCAGAAGAAGCGCAGCGATCGAATAGCGCAGCGCAGCAATCGTCCACGGACCGGCATGAGCCAATGCCATCTTCACACCCACAAACGATGAGCCCCAAATCATGGAGGCCAGCAGCACTTCAATAATCGGCAACACTCGATGCCGATAAAGAGACGTGGAGGCCGGCTCGTGAGAGATCATGGCGACATCTTATCCCAATGTTCAGAGAGCGATTTCTTCGCCAAGACCAATTCAGTTTGTCCAGGACGCCCAAAACGCAATTGCGATGGGCAAGATGTATTCGCACACCGATCACACGAGCAGCCGGTCGGGAACGTTTCCTTCAGCCACGCAGTGTACAAATGTGCCGCCGGCAATCGACTTCTTGGTTGGAATGAAGAATCTCCCCAATCTCAACTCATCGAAAGATTGGGGAGACCTCAAACATCAAAACGTTAAATTGTCTTGCGAGAATGGGCTAATTCACGTGCCTCAACAGCACAAGTTCACGCATCGGAATACCGCTACCATCAGTCAAGTAGGTGAACAATTCAGCCACGAGGAATAGCCCCTCCCGTCGCAATGTAAGAACCATCACGACTGGGTCAAGATCCCAAATTGCGATGCCCCATTCGTTCACGTAATCCGGTGCCATTCCAGCTAGGACAAGGGCCGTGGATCCCCAGTCACAGTAGTCGGGGCTGCAAACGCCATATCCGAACACATTCAACCCTCCGGACTCCGAAGGAAGAATGGTGATCTGCGCCAAGCCCGCTGCTTCAGGGTCAATATTCACCCAGGCACCGAGAAGGCCGTCCGCAATGGGGGTCGCCAGCCCAATAGACGCCACGCCAAACACAATCAGTACGGTCATCCAAACACGTTTTATCACACTACACCTCCTGAAGTCTGTGCTATTGGCGGCAATCTAGCAGGAATTCGCTGATTCGGTCAATGTTGAGACGCAGTCACCAAAGCGGGACTAACGTCCCGCCCTTCCTTTGCCCCCGACAGGATTCGTGGGAACCTGTGGGAACGCGAACGCTTTGCGTTCGTCTCGAGTTCTGCAAGCAGAACTCGGGCTCAATCGGTCAGTTCCTTGTGAGTTCGCTGGAGCGAACTCGGCAGGGTCGAAGCGTCCGGAAGTAGAAGCGGGACGGGCCATAAGCCCGTCCCGCTTCTACCCC
>JAHITR010000197.1 GCA_018817505.1 Candidatus Bipolaricaulota bacterium
ATCACCCAGCACACCCTACTGCCGGAATCTGCCAAGAACTAGACGAGGTTCGTAGGTTTTGGCTTAGATGTGGCGTGGGGATAACAACGTCCACTGCATGTGGTTTGGTCCGGGGTCGTGGTGAGTGGGTCCGTGATCAGAGCTTGCTTCTTGAATTCTTTCCAGATTGCTCAGATGCCGAAGACCGAAGCAGGGGACAGGCACCTAGCGGAGCCAGTCCCTACAGGGCGGGGAATCTGGGAGCAAAGCAGGGGATAGGCATCTAGCAGAGCCAGAAGCAGGGGACAGGCACCTGGCGGAGCCAGTCCCCAGAGGGCGGGTAGACTGCTTTACTCAATACGTTGAGTTATATTACTCAACATAATGAGTAATCATCTCGAGCAGCCATCCTACCGCCGACCTGTTGGAGAGATCCTTTGGCAACGCCTTCAAGAACCTCGCCGCTTCATTCAGGTTCTGTCTGGCCCTCGACAGGTGGGCAAGACAACGCTGGTACGTCAGGTGATTGACAAGTGTGCATTCCCCGTTCACTACGCGAGTGCTGATGAGCCATCACTGCGCAGCAACGCTTGGCTTGATGAACAGTGGAACACGGCCAGAGGCCTGCTCCGAAGCGAAGACGTGAACACATCACTCCTCGTCGTCGACGAAGCGCAGAAGATCCCCAACTGGTCAGAAACCGTCAAGCGGCTCTGGGACGAGGACTCGTCTGCGGGGCGCAATTTGAAGGTGATCCTGCTGGGATCGGCTCCTTTGCTTGTGCAACGAGGGCTCACCGAGAGCCTGGCTGGGCGCTTCGAGATCATTCACGTGTCCCACTGGTCATACACAGAGATGCGCGACGCTTTTGGGTGGGATGTCAGCACGTATATTGCATACGGCGGCTATCCCGGCGCTGCGCCGCTTGTTAGCGACCCAAGTCGATGGATCCGCTACATCCTCGATGCCCTCGTCGAAACGTCGATCTCTCGGGATGTGTTGCTGCTGACGCGTGTCGATAAGCCGACATTGCTTCGTCAGCTATTCGAATTGGCTTGCAGCTACTCGGGACAGATCTTGTCCTACACCAAAATGCTCGGCCAGCTGGTCGATGCAGGCAACACGACGACTCTCGCCCACTACCTTGCGCTTCTGGAAGGAGCGGGAATGGTTCTCGGTCTCCCGAAATACTCTGGCTCAACCGTGCGGCAGCGCGCATCGAGTCCGAAGCTCCAGGTGATGAATACCGCATTGATGACCGCACTTTCAGGGTTCTCGTTGAGCGATTCACAGGCGAATCCAACGCACTGGCGAAGACTGGTGGAGTCAAGCGTCGGTGCCCACTTGGCCAACGCCCAAGCGCGTAGAGAGTGTCGGCTCTTCTACTGGCGTGAGGGAGATCGGGAGATTGACTTCGTGGTAGAGCTTGGCAACCGCACCCTGCTCGCCATTGAGGTAAGGAGCGGAACGGCGCCACTCACCCACAGGGGAATGGACGCATTCAACCAGCGATATCACCCGACCAGGATGCTGATGATCGGCGAGGGTGGTCAATCAATCGAAGATTTCCTAGCAAGCTCCGTCAGCTCCTGGATGATGTGACATATCAGGAGAGGCAGCGTCGGGGTCCGATCTTGTTCTAGGGTCTCCGCCGGGGTCTTGTTGTCAGCCGTTCCAACAAGAACGGTCGGGCAAAAGAGAAAATGTCTCATCTTGATCGCCCCGTTGCCAATGCGGGCCAACCGGATAGCCGGATAATGGATATGGTCCGGAGGTTTCGGTCGGTTTCGGCAAGGCCTGCACGAAACACCCTACGAGCCGTTCCTAGCTCCAAGTGTAATGCACGTTACAAAGAGCATTCGATCGATTCGAGCCTCACTCAGATAGGCGCTAAACCGACAGTGCATCGCGTCACGAAACCCGTTCTCTTGGTGAGGCAGACTAACAGCGCGGGCAGGCTAGAAGCCCATCAGCAGGGAGACAATGGGTAGGGCGACGGCTCCTGCCATGGTGCCAAAGATGCCGCCCCAGACAGCACCTGCAACAAGAGCCATCGCCATCTTGGGAATGGGAGGGTCGCCCCAATAGCCTTCGGGCACTTCCAGAAGGGGAACGGCAATGGCAAAACTGGTCGAGAAGGTCAACGCACCGATGAAAGCGCCTGCCGCCAGACCCAATCCAGCACCTTCGATGATTGACAGGAGAAACGAAGGCTGCTGATTGAGCACAATGTCGGCGAACAGCCGTCCAGCCAACGCGCCACTTGCTGCACCAGCTGCGGCCACTGGAATCGTGAGCAGTAGCATGTCCGACAACGACGTGTCGATGGCGTCGAGGCTAAAACCAACGCCAATCGCTGTGCCGGCCGCCAGTCCGATTCCAGCACAGGCAATGGTCATTCCGCTTCGAAGGATCTCGGCGTTTTCTACCTCTAGATCCTCACCGAATACGGGCAGCCACACCGCAACGAGGGTGAGCAGAATGCAAAGGCTCGCACGAATCGTCTTCATGACATATCACGATGACACGTTCGTCTGACTTTTTCAAACTGGCAACGTATGCCATGCCGCGTTGCTCCACGCATGCCATTGCTGTAACGCGAAAACCTCATGGCTTCTCCATTTCATTCCCACACGCAGGCAGTCTCATGGATTGAGAGAAGGTACTGTGTGGGGGTGCCGCCATGGCAAATTGGCCGAAAAGTGAGGATAGATATGGACACTGAACAACGAACAAGACCTGCTGGTAGGCCAATGGCGCTCGTTGCCATCTTTGTTGTCACTGCGCTGGCCATCGGATTTCTGGTAAGACAGCCAGGACAGCAGATACGCCACCACCTGGAGAAGGAGGGACCATGAGTGCAAGCCAAGACATGAACACGGTGACAAAGGAAGCGATCTTCGCTGGCGGCTGCTTCTGGTGCATCGAGTCGGCGTTCGAACTGATGCCGGGCGTGACTGAGGCCGTCTCAGGGTACACGGGCGGACATGTCGAGAATCCAACGTATAGGCAGGTATCCGCCGGTACAACCGGTCATTTCGAGGCGGTTCTCGTGCGCTATGATCCAGCACAAACAACGTACGACCGGCTGCTCGATCAATTCTGGCGTAGCATCGATCCAACCGATGCCGGCGGACAGTTCTATGATCGCGGCAGCCAGTACTTAACGGCAATCTTCTACCTGGACGAAGCGCAGCGTGAATCGGCAGAAGCCTCGAAGCGAACGATGGATGAATCCGGCATTTTTGGCGCTCCCATCGTCACTCAGATTCTCCCCGCGCAAACCTTCTATCCAGCAGAAGACTACCACCAGGACTACTCCAGGACGTGCTCCGTGCAATACAACGCGTACAGCAGGGCATCAGGCAGGGAAACCTACTTGGAACAGACGTGGGGTGGTCAGAACCCGAGCGAGTCCACCTCGTCTGAAAACGACGAATGAGTAACCAAATGGGGGGGCAGGTCTTGTCATTCCACATCCGCTTGTCAGCGTTTCAATCACCGCGCCCATCTGATGGCTTCAGGAACACGATGCAAAATCGAGTGCTGGCTCGTGGGGTAGCTCCTGAATTCCCTTTTCTCGGGTCGAGTGACAGCACATCCAACAGTAATTGCCGCACCTCTGTGGCCGTGAGGAAGTGCGTTGGCTTGCCAGTTTGATCAAGTACGAGCTCTCGGGGCAGGCCTCTACGCCTGAATTCGCTGTTGACGTCTTGTCGAGGGGAATGGTAGACGGTCACTCTGGCCTTGCGGCCGTGCTAGAATAGGGCATGCAACAGGGACCAAGCGCCATCTACCTAGTCATTGGATTCGTCGCTGGATTCATCGTGCTTTGGAGCGGCGTGGTGTGGCTAGCTGCTGCGGCAGGTGGATGGCGGCGGCTGGCCACGCACTTCACGACCCCCATCCCGTTTGAGGGTGAGGTCACTCGATTCGCCACGGCACGCCTGCGGATGTGCGATTACAGCGGGGTCCTTTGTCTCGGCGTGTCGGAGCTAGGAATCTCTCTTGTCCCCATAGCGATTTTCCGACCGTTCCATGCGCCCCTGTTCATTCCTTGGACGCAGATTGAGATTGCCCTGTATAAGAGAACGGCTTGGTATCGACAGGGCGTCCAACTGACCTTCCCGTCGGTGCCGCGGACATCGATCATCTTTTACGGCCGCGCTGCCGATCGCCTACTGCCGTACATCGGTCGCAAAGGTGATTGAGGTAGCGCTTGAGGGTTGGAGGCAGATCGCGTAGTTCGCCATCGCTTGCGCTGGGATGCTCACATGAGGGCTTCAACAGCCAGCTTCTAGCATTCGGTGAGAATCTTCCTGGATTGTTGATCAATCGGCTCTTCGAGATTCGTTCGAGGACGTCGGGAATAGAAGATTCATCGGAAGTGCGCGCATTCATGAGGCAATACGCCAGCACGGCGACACGCTGAAGTAGATTGGAGATCATGTCGGACGACACTACGCAAGTGTAAGTCGAATCGTGAAGCTCTTGGATGGACACTGATGTTGAATTACAAGACCTGCCCCCTACTATTTGCGCACCTGCGATCCCTTGAGTACAATGCGCGCCATCTACCTGGAGGTGGTTAGCATGTTCATACGCATCGCTTCGCTTCAACTGACCGGTTCTTCGGTTTGCCGCCTCCATCATCATCACATCCACATCTAGAGCCAACGGCCAGATCTGTCTCG
>JAHITR010000198.1 GCA_018817505.1 Candidatus Bipolaricaulota bacterium
CGAGACAGATCTGGCCGTTGGCTCTAGATGTGGATGTGATGATGATGGAGGCGGCAAACCGAAGAACCGGTCAGTTGAAGCGAAGCGATGCGTATGAACATGCTAACCACCTCCAGGTAGATGGCGCGCATTGTACTCAAGCGATCGCAGGCGCGCAAATAGTAGGGGTCAGGTCTTGTAATTCAACATCAGTGTCCATCTAAGAGCTTCACGATTCGACTTACACTTGCGTAATGTAGTCCGACATGATCTCCAACCTGCTTCAGCGTGTAGCCGTGTTGACGTATTGCCTCATAAATGCGCGCATTCCTTGTGGATTTACTATTTCCGACGTCCTTGAATAGATCTCGAAGAGCGGGTTGAGCCAGAGCTCGCTCGATGCGTGGTATCTCTTTCGACGAAGTAACGTCAGCTAAAAGCGGCTTCAGCCTCTCACAGAAGGAGTCGCTGCCCAGAAGAATCCCACCGACAAGGTTTTCCCAAAGCCGGATGTCGACACCATCCTCCACGAACCTGCAATACCCCGCGATCGCTCGTTCTCGTTGAGCGTGAAATTGTGATAGCAGCCAATCAATCGATAGAAAGACAGGCGTAGCGATCTGCCCACTTATGGCACAGAAGCTACTCCATTTCCATTCTCGTGGATGACCGACCATCTTCGCACGTACAGGGTTGAGAACGATGTATCGCGCGACTTCGAGAAGATGGGTCTCCTTTTCTATAAATCTGGACATAAATCGCCCTTGGAAAATGTGCCCACTTCGCTTGTACTTTCGATTGAACATCTGTGTGTAGACACCATTGAGGTGCCGCATGCCACGGGATAGATTGGCTCTGGGTGTTTCTATCAGAAGATGGTAATGATTGGACATCAGGCAGTACGCATGGCAGATCCAGCCGAATCGCTCAACGACTTCAGCAAGTACCTTGAGAAACAGGATGCGATCGTCGTCATCGACATAGATCCTCTGTTTTGCATTGCCACGAGAAGTGACATGATACAAAGCACCCTCGAACTCAACCCGCAATGGCCTTGCCATGAAAAGAAGATAGTGGAACAAATGAAACGAAACAATAACTGGCCCCAGATGAGCGTGAAAACTCAAGAAGATGATCGCCGGATGTTGAATTACAAGACCTGACCCCATTATCCACTTGGCATCGAACGGGCATCAGATCAGAATGGATGCGCAGGAGGTGGACTATGCACATCATCATTCGTAGGCTGATTGCCGTTGGCCTGATTCTGATCGCTGTTTCGATGACTGCCGCTGCTCACAAACCAATCTCCATTGGCGGTGTCTTCCCCACGTACGACCAAGCTTTGAAGATGACGAATATCGATGTCAGCCAGGTCGTGTACTCGCCGCTGAACAACGCGAATGCCCAGCTATGGCTGGTGTTTCAGGCAGATGAGGACTCGCGATTGGATGTGTCACTGGGCGTGCCGGTGCTTGATCGGCTTGAAGGCTATCGCCCGAACCTGGCTGTGCTGGGACCAGGATTGCCGGGGCTTGACCTTGGCTTCGAGACCCCGGAGAACGTCGGCGGGGTGATGTTTCAGTCGGCGAGTGCACAGTTGCGGCGCGAGTTTTATGAACCCTTCACCGGAACGAATTCGTGGATTCTGATCGAAGAGGCGATCACCCTTCCTGAAGCGGGCACCTACTACGTGGTCGCCTGGCCATCAGGCGAGCAGATCGACAAGCTGTGGGTAGCCATCGGCAAACGTGAGGAATTCGGCTTCAGCGACTTCGCCACTTTCCCTCGAATTGTTCACGATGCCAGAGCGTTTCACGAAGTCAGCGAGCCGCACTGGCTGAGTACTGCAAGCAAGATCGCCTTCCTCGGCGTTGCTGCCGTGCTGATTCTCACGTTGGCCTTCTAGACCCGATCCAGAGCTGGGCCTGGGCTGCGTATTTCCAACCGATCGCGCTCGCAATGGCGTTGGCGGATGGTTCGAAATCATCGATGAATTCCAGTGAAGATTCGTCCGGGAATTCAGTGTTGTGTCTCTCCGAACTCCAGACCTGCGTTGGGGCATGGCTCATATGCGGCTCATCAGGCCAATGGGGGGCGCGCTACGCGGAGCATATTGACTCACAAGATGTGATGAGCATAGCATGGTCACGCGCCGTGACATTTGAAGCGGCGTAAAGGGAGATGAGAGCAATGCTTGCACATCTCGTGCTGTTCAAGGTGGGGACGGGGCAACGGCAAGCGGCTGAAGAGATGGCGGACAAGTTCGCTAGCATCTACGCGAACTGTCCGAACTGCAAACAGGTGACGTTCCTTGGAGACGATGCGGGTGGCGAGTACGGATCGATCAGCTTGTGGGATTCCGAAACCGCGCTGGCGGCCTATCAGCAACAAGCCGGCCCCCAACTATCGGCGGCGCTTCACGACATTGCGCAAGGACCGCCCATCGTTCGCAGGTTCGAGGTATACAATCCGAAGATTTAGTCGAAGCCAGTAGTAGGGGTCAGGTCTTGTAATTCAACATCAGTGTCCAGCTAGAGGCTTCACGATTCGACTTACACTTGCGTAATGTAGTCCGACATGATCTCCAATCTACTTCGGTGTGTCGCCGTGCTGGCGTATTGCCCCATGAATGCGCGCACTTCCGATGAATCTTTTATTCCCGACGTCCTGGAACGAATCTCGAAGAGCGGGTTGATCAATTATCCAGGAAGATTCTCACCGAATGCTAGAAGCGGGCTGTTGAAGTCCGCATGTGAGCATTCCAGCGCAAGCGATGGCAAACTACGTGACCTGGTCCCAACCCTCAAGCCCTACCTCAATCACCTTTGCGACCGATGTACGGCAGCAGGCGATCGGCAGCGCGGCCGTAAAAGATGATCGATGTCCGCGGCACCGACGGGAAGGTCAGTTGGACGCCCTGTCGATACCAAGCCGTTCTCTTATACAGGGCAATCTCAATCTGCGTCCAAGGAA
>JAHITR010000199.1 GCA_018817505.1 Candidatus Bipolaricaulota bacterium
CGAGCTTCTTCGGCGGTCGCGGAGGGATGATCGGAACGCTGATTGGTGCTCTCTTCCTCGGCGTCCTGCGTAATGGCGCAAATCTGCTTGGCGTTTCGCCGTTCTATCAGCAAATCATCATCGGCGCGCTGGTCGTGGCGGCGGTTGTCATTGATCGTCTCAGGCAAAGAAAGACTGCATAAGCAATAGAGTCTCAGAACAATGAAAAAGGAGGCGCCATGGCCAAGCTAAAGATTGGAATCGCGGGTGTATGGTATGACTGTTTTGACGAGGACCTGGCTCGAACACTCTATCTTGGATCGCTGGAATCGCTTCGTGAATTGGGAAAGGTGTGGGACTTCGAACTGATTGCGGCTCCTGATGTGACCAACGATGTAGGGGTCTGCACGGCCTTCCGCGACGAGTTGAGGCATGCAGATTTGGACCTTCTCCTCGTCCAATCGGGCACATTCGCTGCCGGTGAAATCATCGCAGCCTTCGCCGATCTCGGGGTACCCGTCGGCCTTTGGGGAATGCCGGAACCAGAGACGACGGGTGGGGCTCTTCGCCTCAACTCCCTTTGCGGCGTGAATCTGTATGCAGGTATTCTGGGAACGTATTTGGCTGAGCGAGATGTGAAGTACAAGTGGTACTTTGGAGAGGCAGATTCCAGGCTGTTTCTCGACCGATTTGAGCCGACGATTCGTGCCCTACACGCCATCAAGATGCTTCATGGTTCGCGTTTCGCCAATATCGGCGGGACTCCTGAAGGGTACTACGACGTCTACTGGAACGATGGGCGGCTACGCTCGAAATTTGACATCACCGTGGATCGGCACGAGCTGACCGAGTTGCTCGCCCAGGCTGACGCATTACCGGAAGCAGAAGTCCGGAGAGTGGCAGAGGAGATCCAATCAGAGGTTCCGTCCCAAGGGATCTCATCCGGCGAGTTTATGAAGCTCGCTCGAGTCTATCGCGTGTTTGAGAAATTGATCCAAGAAAACCACTACGCAGGCGTTGGCATCGCATGCTGGCCGCATTTCCAGGCAGCTTATGGGCTGACGGCATGTTCCACTCTGGGACGTTTGAATGAGAAGGGGTTTGTGGCTGCATGTGAAGGCGATGTTCCCAGTGCGATTTCCATGGCTATTCTGAAAACGATGGGGGGAGGCAAGCCGGTGTTGATGGATCTGTCTGCACTCGATCCCGAAAACGACTCGATGCTTCTCTGGCACTGTGGCGTTGGACATCCATGCTGGACAGATAACTGCATTCAGTGCCGTCATACTCTGATCGAAGCCGCCGGTGTCGACGGGCACGTCGGGCCAGCACCGGCGGCATTCGACATGGTCCTCAAGCAAACCCCGTTTACGCTCATGCGGTTGACAGATGGTGGGAACCGCCTGCTGTTGGCAACTGGGGAGACGCTTGGCGACTCCGTCCCGAGCCCTCGAGGAACACGAGGCTGGGCAAACAACTTCAAGATGAGGGGGGAAGAGCCGGTCTCCGCTCTTGAATTCACCAACACCGTCTTGGTGAATGGATTTGAGCACCACTTTCCCCTGGCGATGGGAGATCTTAGTGCTGCGGTTCTTGAATTTGCAGCATGGATGAACGTGAAGCCGTTGGAAACCGTGCCCTATCGATCCTATCTTCAACGTAGGGATTGGTAGATACGGGTATCAGTTGAACGTAAACGCAGCAAGGAGGCACGTCATGAAGGGTTTAGTCGTTTATCGAGATGGGACCATGAAGATCGAGGAGATGCCGAAGCCGGTGATTGGCGATTACCAAGCGCTCGTCGAGAACTTGAGCTGCGGAATCTGTAATGGAACTGATTTCAAGCTGATCCACGCCACATTTAAGGGGTTCGATACCTATCCTGCGGTGCTGGGGCATGAGAGCGTAGGACGGGTGATCAAAGCGGGAAGCAAGGTGACTTCGTTCAAGCCGGGAGACCTCGTGTTGCGGTCGATCATTGAAAAGGTGGAGGACGACAGCTACGCATCGGGATGGGGAAGCTTTGCGGAGTACGGGGTCGTCGGTGATATTGCGGCGATGAAGGCCGACGGCAAGGACGGCTATTTCGACATTTATCTTGCCCAGCAAATTGTGCCTGCCAACCTCGATCCGCAGCAGGCTGTCATGCTGATCACCCTCAAAGAAGTCCTATCTGGACTGCAACGCTTTGGTGTGGGCAAGGGAGACTCACTGTTGATTCACGGTGCAGGTCCTGTCGGACTGTCCATGGTCAAGTTCGCAAAGCTGAAGGGAGCACATCCCATCGTGGTGAGTGAACCCAACGCGGATCGACGGGCACGTGCGACCAAGTTGGGAGCAGACATCGTGATCGATCCCAAGGCCGAAGACCTTGTCGCCCGAGCAAAGGGCATTGAGGCCGACGGGTTCGACTACGTGATCGACGCAGTAGGCATCAATCGATTGATGACTGACAGCCTGAAGCTCGTGAAATTCAACGGCAAGGTTGGCGTATACGGCATCTCGGCGGTCACAAATAGCCAGATTGACTGGGAAGAAGCGCCGTACAACTGGTGCATCCACTTTGTGCAATGGCCGACTTTCGAAGATGAAGCCGCAGTGCACGACGAAGTCATCGGCCTGGTCAACTCAGGGAAAATCGATCTTGGTGACTTTGTGACCCATGTCATCGGCGGCCTGGACGATTTCCAAAAGGGATTCGACATGGTCTCGGCACAAAAAGGGATCAAAGTTACCATCGATATCAAGGGTTGAGGCAGGAGGGGAATCATGTACTTGCTCGCACACGATCTGGGAACGACGGGGAACAAGGCAACCCTATTCGATACGAATGGAAAGCTTGTCGCAAGCGCGCTGGAAACGTATCCAACGTACTATGACCGCCCAGGGTGGGTCGAGCAAGACCCAGATTCATGGTGGCAGGCCGTTTGCAAAGCTTCGGCTGAGGTGATGAAGCAAGCAGGGATCACGAAGACAGCGATCGCTGCGATGAGCTTCAGCGGTCACATGATGGGATGCGTGCCAGTGGATGAACAGGGACATGCGTTGCGCAGAGCGATCATCTGGGCCGATCAGCGGTCTACAGCCCAAGTCGCGAAGTTACTCGAGTCCATGACCCCAGAGTCAATCTACCGTATCACGGGCACGCGCCCGAATCCCAACTACACGCTCGAGAAGATCATGTGGATTCGCGACAACGAGCCCGAGATCTATCGCAAGACCACGTGGGTTCTTCAGTCGAAAGACTACGTGGTCGCCAGATTGACGGGACGGTTCGCTACGGACTACTCTGACGCATCAGCGACCAACGCCTACGACCTGGCAAACAAGGCATGGAGTAGCGAAATGCTCGCTGCTGCCGCAATTCCGGGAGCTCTATTCCCAGAGGCCTTGCCGTCGGCAACAGTGATAGGCCCCGTACGTCACTCGGATGGCGTCGATTTGGAAGGTGTTCCCGTTGTCCTGGGGGGCGGAGACGGCGCCTGCGCGACTGTGGGCGCAGGCGTCATCCGCGCGAATGAAGGCTACAACTACTTCGGCTCGTCGTCGTGGATTGCTATCGCAACAACCGAACCTGTCTTCGACCCGCAGATGCGCACATTCAACCTTTGTCACTTGGAGCCCCACCTCTATATGCCCGTTGGCACCATGCAGAGTGCTGGCGGCTCGTATGATTGGATCCGTGAAGTGCTTGTTCCAGAGGAGTTTGGCAAAACGGCCGATGAGGCGTATGAACTTCTCAATCGGTGGGCAGTGACATCGCCTCCGTGTGCCGAGGGCGTCCTCTTCCTGCCCTACCTAATTGGAGAGCGTAGTCCTCACTGGAATGAGGACGCTCGTGGAGCGTTTGTTGGACTCGCTCGAAGCCACAGTACTGGTGAACTGGTTCGCTCGGTTATTGAGGGTGTTGCCTTTAACCTGCGCATCATCTTTGAGGCGTTGACAGAGCAAGGAGCCGAGCTGCAATCGCTTCGCATGATTGGAGGAGGCGTTCGCAATGCCGTTCTTTGTCAGGCGATGGCGGACATGCTGGGTATTCCCATCGAGCGACTAGAAAGCGGCGAATTCGCGACTTCGCTAGGCGCTGCCGTATGCGCTGGCGTTGGCATCGGTGTTTTCGATGACTTCAGCGTTGCAGCCAGTTTATCGCCAATCGCAGGGATCGAGCAGCCCACGGCTCTGAGAAAACCGCTATACGATCAGACGTACA
>JAHITR010000200.1 GCA_018817505.1 Candidatus Bipolaricaulota bacterium
CTCAAACTCTTGGCGATACCCGAAGGGATCGCGCGAACGGCTCGTTTCGCCTAAACGGCGAAATGAGTTCGTCCGAGTTTGAGCTTTGCTCAAACTCTTGGCGAACGCGGTTGGCGTTCGCGAACTACATGAATCTTATGATCCATTGAGTTCGTATGAATTTGCAAGTAGTCCGGTCACTTTGCCAACGGCTCGCTCATGTCTGGCCTGCAAGTTCCTGGCCGGCTTTGCAGGCAATATGACGTCACTGCGCGCACTTCTTTGCACATGGGGAAAAGAAACACGCCAGACTGCGTCAGCGAAAACGGGACTTGGGCTGTTGCCCAAATCCCGATCTGGAGCGAGAGACGGGGATCGAACCCGCATTGCTGGCTTGGAAGGCCAGGGCTCTACCATTGAGCTACTCTCGCGCTATCGGAGAGGCCGGATTCGAACCGGCGGCCTCAGCGTCCCGAACGCTGCGCGCTGACCAAGCTGCGCCACTCTCCGCGTTGGTTAGATCACTCCACGGTAACGAAACGAAGGCTTCCGTTCCGGTATACCGTGAAGGTCACACCATCGCTTGCATCCAACTGTGAAATTGCCGTGTCCCACGCGTCAACGGACACAATGGGCTCAGAGCCGATTTCCAGGATGACGTCTCCTTCAGAAAGCCCGGCCTCTTCGGCCTTGCTCCCCGTTGCGATATCCATTATCACTACGCCGTCAGTTGAATTCAATCCCAGCTGCTGGGCGATGATGGCGCTGATTGGCCCGACAGTGATCCCGCGAAACGAGTTTGCGTTGCTTGCTGGGGTTTGCCCTTGATACGTGAGGAGGGTTTCCTCGCTGGGGCGCAATCCCAAGGTGACTGGCAAGGTTAGCGATTGGCCATCTCGAATGACGGTGAAGTCGATGGTTGTGCCTGCAGAGAGCAATCCGACGGTTCGGTTCAGATCGTCACTTTCTTCAATAGCGGTCTCGCCGACGTGGGTAATGACGTCGCCTGCTTGGATGCCAGCACTATCTGCGGGATCGCCGGGGAAGACGGAGATAACGAGCGTCCCTGGCTGATTGGGATCGATGCCGTAAGCGGCAGCAGAGTCTTTATTGATTTCCGTGTGCTGAACGCCCAACCATCCGCGTTGAACCTCACCAGATTGAACCAATTGATCAAGAACCTCGGTGACTCCATTGATGGCGACTGCAAAGTTAATGCCTTCGATGGACACTCCTGTTGCCGAGTTTCGAGCGATCATCGTGTTGATCCCGATCACTTGGCCCAACGCGTTGACAAGAGGACCACCGCTGTTGCCCGGGTTAATGGCGGCATCGGTTTGAATAAGATTGGTGAAATTGCCAACTCCCGACGGCTTCTCGATGTCGCGATCCTTGGCGCTGATGATGCCCAGGGTGACTGTGTAGGAAAGCCCCAAAGGACTCCCAATCGCGATGGCCCAGTCTCCCAACTCAACGGCGTCTGAGTCACCCAACGTGGCTGTGGGCAATTCACGGGTATCTCCTTCCAGCCGAAGCACGGCGACATCGAGTACATCATCGCTGCCGACGACGACGGCATTCCAGGAGTTGCCTCCATTGTCTGATACTTCAATGGTGTCTGCGTCAGCAATCACGTGTTGATTGGTAATGACCAGCGTTTCACCGTGATAGAGAATGGCGAATCCGGAGCCTAAGGATTGCGTTGTTCGCTCTTGAGGCGCTGCGTCAGGGGTTCCAAAGAATCTCCTGAAGAATGGATCATTGAACATGTCAGAGATGGATGCGGATGCTTCAACTGTCCCGGTGACATCTATGCGGACCACCGCAGGGCCGACGGCGGCAATGGCTGACTTGATCGCCGATTGCCCAGAGTCTGTGATGGATTGGTTGACATTCGTTGTCTGCGCGGGAGGCTGTTCGTCTTCGTTGTTCGATGCAGCGGACGTATCCGATTGGGCAATGGCCGACGGCGTCTGCACGACCAACTTGCCATCCGATTGACCCATCCAAACAATAGTCAATCCCGTGCCCACGAGAAAGGCGATGACGACTCCAATAAGGGCTATTCTTCGCATGATAAACCTCCTGCTATTCACGAAATGAGCGTTTGCGTTATGATTATAGAACGGATTGTGAAGGAGCTGTGGAGAACGATGGTCAGTGACGTGGGGTCGGCAAAGAATAGGTCGGCGATTCGCGTCATCGCCGCTTATTCAGGCGGGCTGGACAGTATTCTGGCTGCTGTCTTCATGCAGAAGCTAGGATTTGATGTGTTGCTTCTTCATGTGCAGCATCTGTTCAGTGCCAACGCGGCCGGGCGTCAGCGGCTTCGCGAGGCTGCCGGTCGGGCCGGGTTGCCATTGTTGATTGAGGATGCCTCTGAACAACATCTGGAAACGATTCGTCATCCCAAACATGGATACGGGCAGGGGATGAATCCCTGCATCGATTGCCGCATTTTTATGCTCCGGATTGCCCGACGCGTGATGGAAGAAAACGGAGCTGCATTCGTAGTAACAGGTGAGGTCCTTGGCCAGCGGCCGAAATCCCAACACTACAAGGCGTTGCTTCAAGCGGCAGAGGAATCGGGTCTAGGCAGCCGCTTGGTTCGTCCGTTGTGTGCGCAGTTGCTTCCTGAGACGTTCCCGGTCACCGAGGGCTGGATAAAGCAATCGGATCTGCTCGCAATTCAGGGGCGAACCCGGGGCGAACAGATGCGACTGGCCGCATCGTATGGCGTGAGCGACTATCCCCAACCCGCAGGTGGCTGTGTACTCATTGAAAAGGCCTATGCCAACCGCGTACGCGACGCGTTCAGCCATCTGGGAAAGGACGTGGTTGGGCTCACTCAATTTCGCTTGTTTGGCCTCGGCAGGCATCTGCGAATGGACGAAGACGTCAAGGTC
>JAHITR010000032.1 GCA_018817505.1 Candidatus Bipolaricaulota bacterium
ACAAGGAATTGCGGACGACCGTTGTCTTCGAACAATGAGAATCCAAGGAGCAGAGCATCCTCGATGTTCGTCCCGCCGCCAGCATCGATCGTGGATACCCAATTCTTTGCCTGGGCGATCGTGGTTGAGCTCACAGGAGTGAGTTGAGTCTGGAGTGCCTGGACATAGTCAGAGAAGGCGATCACTGCAAATCGGTCCTCCGGGTTGAGGTTCTCCAGAATGAAGCGGAGCGCCTCCTTCGCCTGTTCGATCTTGTCGCCACTCATGCTTCCCGAGGTATCCAGGATAAAGACAAGATCCTTGGGAATCGCTGCTTCAGATGAAGCCTGATCGGGAGGGGTGACAATGAGCAAGAAGAATCCGTCTTCACCCGGTGCTCGATAGGTGAGCAGCGTCATTCCCAAATCGTCAGGCGAAACCGAGTAATAGAGGAAGAAATCTTGAGTTGGGCGAACATGGGTATCTTCATACCGTGCTGCCGCGGTCATCTCTGAAACCCTCTCCAATTCCAGCGAATGAGAGGGCGAATAGATGGCCTTGAGAGGGACGGATGTTTCCAGATCCACGGAGATACTGACCTGCTCCAAGGGCTGGGCTGAAAAGCGTTCGGTGTTGAGCGGATAGCGATAGCGGTAGGTGCCTGCTTCAGCGGATAGCAGCTCCGTGTATGCGATCTCAATGCGCCGCTCGTCACCAGCCGGGATGGGGAAGATACGGGCTGACAATGTATCCCGGCCGATGTACTCCAGCAGAGCGGGGTCTATCGCCCGACGCACGAAGTCCTCGTAAATGGCCCTTGCTTCATCAGCATCAAGGATTTTGGCTTCAAGCGCCTCGCCGTCCACCCACATGGAGAAGCTTGAGATGGCCGCGTCAGAAGGTAGGGGGAAGACATACTGGCCTTCGAGATCGCGCCCCGAATCGTTTCGGAACACCTGATCTACGCGAGTGGTGACCACGCCATCACGAATGGTGACCGTGACGTCATGGTTGACGACCGAGAGCCATCCCCATTCAGGATGGTCGGGCAGGATGACACCATCAGCCACGGTGGTGATGGGGAGTGCGGCGATCCAAGCGATCGAAACCCACAGGATCAAACCAAGAATACGGCGTCGCATATCTATCGCCTCCATGATAGGAATTGGAGGATATACACACGACCGGGGCGCTCGGTTTGCCGCCCGGCGTAGCGATGACGGCGCAGATAAGTGTCGGCTACGCCCAAAACACGTGCTGTCGCTAGCGCAGTTTCAGTCGAATGACCACTTCATCGCCGTCCATTTCTCCAGTGGGCTCAAAGCCGAGGGACTGGTAGAACGGCCCGGGTCCGCCTGGAATCGACACATAACTCGCCTTCAGCTCGGTGGCTCCTGGACGACCTTTGACATAGTCGATCAGCCTTAGGATCGCCTGGCGTCCGAATCCCTTTCCTTGGTATGGGCCGGCAATCATCAGTCGCCACAAGTAATACGTGGGTTTGTCTGGGTCGTCGTAGAGCATGACGAAGCCAATGGCCGTGTCATTGGCGTAGATTCCGCGGAACCACGCCTTGTCGTTGAAATGGGCTTGAGCAATGGAGATGGCGTTGGGGGCGACCATCTTGTCTTGTCCCGGCATCATCTGCCGGCTCAGCATGAGAAAGGTGCGCAGGGTTTCTTCCGTGATCACGCGCAAGCTGACTTCTGCGTCCTTGCTGGGTTCTTCGGCGCGCGCTGGCGTCGAGGCCGTGCCCAACCAATCCCCGTACAGCTCTGCGCGGCGATCAGGAAAGAACAGTGTGCGAGCAGAGGATTTCGCGTTCTTGGCGAGGTCGATATCGCAGAGGAGAAGGTCGTCCTGCGATTGAGCCGCACGAGCAATGACTTCGCCTTGCGGATTGCACACAAACGATCCACCAGCGAATTCGAGGATCTCTTCCTTGCCGACGCGATTACAAAGGGCAACGAACAGACCGTTTTGAAACGCAGCCACCCGCATCTCGGCTTCGAACAACCCTTCAGGCCACTCATCGACTGCACCAGCCTGTGGGACCAACACCAAATCTGCGCCCCCCAGTGCGAGCGCACGCATGGTTTCTGGATAATGACGGTCGTAGCAAATGGCGACGCCAATGCGTCCCACGGCTGTGGAGAACACGGGCGCACCGAGATCGCCCGGCGTGTAATAAGTTTTCTCATGGAATCCTGGGTAATCAGGGATGTGAACCATTCGCTGGGCGCCGATGAGACGGCCGTCTGCGTCGATCATTGGGCTTGTGTCGAAAGCTTGTTCACCCTGTTTCTCGTACAGATTAGGCACGATGACCACGCCCAGTTCCTTAGCTAGCCTGCAGAAGGCATCCGTCGTTGGACCGGGGATCGTCTCGGCCAGCGCCAAATGGTTCCCGTCGGATGGCCGCTGGGGATAGAACGGCTCGAATGCCAGTTCGGCAAAGCAGATCAGTTCAGCGCCACTTGCAGCAGCCTTGCGCGCAGCAGCCAGGCCTCTGGCCAAGTTGGCCGCCTTGTCAGCCGTTGCATGTTGTTGAATGAGGGCGAGTCGCATCGGGGACACTCCTTTTTGGCGTACAGAATGATCAAGACGGTGACATTTTACACGAGTTCGTCAGAGTCTGGGCTCGCAAGCGCCGATAAATTCTGTTGCCAACTACTCCGGCAGATAGAGCAAATAGACATGCCCAGTTGAGTCGCTGAGGCAGATGTACTGGCGCGAGTTGCTGAATGCTACCGCCACCAGAGGCTCATCAAATTCGATGCGGCGTTTCTCGGTCCATGAAGGCATGGTGGTGAAGAAGAACGTGCCATCTTGCGAAACCGCAGCCAGCGTGTTGCCAAGAATGGAATACGCAACGTCATTCACAGCATCGGTGAATCGTCCGACGTTGTGACGCATCGCACCGGTATCCACATCCCACATCCGAATCATTCGTTGCGTGCCTGCAATTGAGGCATAGCGATCTCTTGCCCGCGGACAGTACTCAACGTCGTAGACTGTGCCTTCGTACAAGTCATTCTGTAGTTGCACCCCCGTGGCCAAATCCCAAAGCCGAATACTTGGATCACTACCACCTGCGCCTGTGACGAGCAGATCCTCGGCAGGCGAGATGGCGAGAGCGTAGATTGTTCCCGAGTGTCCCACGATGGGAGCGAGTTCTTCCCATGTAGCTGTATTCCAGATGCGAACTCGGCGCTCTTCCCCAGCCGTCATCAGATACGTTCCAAGAGGTGAGAATGCGATGTCGTGCAGGATGCCCACATGCGCCAATGCGAGTGGCGAATCACCGTCAGCCGGTCCCGTGACATAGGCGTAACCGTCTTCACCAGACGATGCCATCCAGATGCCATCTGGAGAACAGCTGACACTGGTGACTGCGCCTTCATGCGGGGGAAGTTCCGCAATGGGGATCCCGTCTGGCACACTCAGCACGATAACGCGACCATTCGCCAAGCCACAGATGAGGGATTGCGAGTCCGGGGTGAAGGCCAGCGCAGTTGCGAACGTGTCTTCATAAGAAGCGAAGTCGTGGACGACGGCTTGGCGTATGTTCATATCACCCAATGGCGACGGACCTTCGTTCGTTTGAGCTGTTCCAGAAATTGTCAAAGCAAGGATCACGGCGATGGATAATGCGACACGTTGCCAACTCTGTAGAGAGATTCTCATAACGGCTATCCTCCTCTGAAGCGTTCACCCGATTCTCTCCGCACCTCGTCTCTTCTGCGTATCGCGGCACGAACAACCAGTGAGGGCTTCGAACTAATGTAGGCGGAAGAAGAGGGAGGCTGCCAATCGGGCGGTGGCTGCGACAAGCAACAGCCAGTGTTGCAGGCCAAGAGTGGCCTTCACTTGCCCAACGTGATGAGGTCCTGGCAACTGCAGGAAGATGAAATCGGATGCTGGATTTGGATTCCATGTGCTGTAGCGGCTAAGCGAATGCGCCGTCACAAGCCCACGTCCCATATATAGGGCAACATGTTCAATCCAACCGTTGTGATCGGCATCGTAGGCAATGACATCGCCGGGAAGCAGATCTGAGACTCCGTTGACTTGTTCAGCACCCTGGCTGATCAGCCAGTCGGTCAACCGCTGCGCGCCAGGTTCGCCATAGGCGTCTGTGCGGCTGGGAATATCAAGCCCTCCTGCAGGGCGATGGGGTTCGCTACCGATGCAGCAAGACACGAAATGGGCGCAATCGAATCCCTCTTCAGTGGTGGGTAACGAATTGCCGGCCACAAACCGTGTCGGCCCTCCGCTATCCACAAAGTAGTAGCCATCGCTACAGACCTTGTCCCAGTAGTTCAAAGCGTACGAGATGGCCGCATCGCGGTCATAGGCAGCATTGCCTGCGGACGAGATGAGCAAGGCAACGCCCGCCGCCAGCATCATCGAACGAAGTCTCGATTGCCCCATAGCCTCCCCATCCTCACCCTGGGAGACTAGCCGTGCGTTCTCTGATCGTCAAAGGCCCACGCCGTGAATGAAGAAGACGATTGTCCCGGGTCTTCATGCCCCTGGTTCAGTGCCAGTTCTGGATTCCCTTTGCCCCCCTCAGGCTTTGTATGGTGAGAAGCCTCCGAGCAAGAATCGGGAATGTGTCCTGTATCACATTCAGACACCGGTGCGGTTCCTTTCGAACCGACACGACATTCGCGCCGGCCACATCCCGGAGTACATCCAACAGTGCTTCTCTAGGCTATTACCAGGATAAGGGGGGAGATATGAAGATCGCATGCTGTACCGTGGAGATGATCGCGCTCATCTTCCTGCTCTTTGTGAGCATCAATGGCGGATACAGGTACCTGAATGACACCACGTTGGCCAGGACGGATCTTGTCAGTCGGCCGACGACAGAACTTGTGACAGCGTGGGGCGCGCCAGACCGTGTCGTGGCTGCTCGTGATGTCGGATTTGTTTCGACGCAACTTGCACAAGTAGAGATCTGGTCGTATGTCAATCCGACCAGATCTGTGTCCGTGCGCGACAACGTGGTGTTGTCCATTCGATGGGGGTAGACTGCCGTTCGCGTTAGGCAGATGGAGGTCGCTCTCACGAAAAAAATGAACTGAAAGCCAACGGACTTCCAGCTCATTCAGCAAACCTAAGGCTCGATCTGCTATCGGGGCTCTAGGTACTCACACTCGATCGCTTCTGTGAAGTACATCGCCCAATTCTTGTCGGCGCGAATGACATCTCCCTCGCCCCAAGCGGTCTCGACTCCGTATTCGTTGTCCACTCCCTTGACAACAGCATGGACGGCGATGAACAACTCGTTGCCGCATACGACGTCATACTCATCAAGCGAAATCTCGTAGACATCGAACAAGGCATTGCCCAAATCCTCATGTTTGTAGGGAAATTGTCCTGGCGCCGATTTCTTGGGAGCCACAGTGCCAACATAGACATGCGTTTCATCCAATGCCCATCCGTTGTCCGTGAAAATGTAGATCGTGAGCATTTCTTCATTCGCGAAGACTTCCACAAACCCTGCATCGTAATACTGCCCAGCTACGAGATTGACAGTCGTCGCTCCCACGGCAACAGAAAAAGCGAGAATCGTGATCAAGACCAATCCATAGGTCTTCATAGCCATCTGCCTCCTCGAGACATGTTCATCAATCGTTTTTTTGATGAACTAATCAGGTTTTGAGTGTGCATCAATGAGAGATCGGAATAAAATGAAATTATCCTGGAAATAACATGGAAGTCCGGATCGCTGCCTGCACCTCCGTGAGATGGAGGACGGTAGCGGAATGAAAAAGAGGGACAGATCGGCACACCTGCCCGGGAGACGCTCTTGACACGCTCCTCCCGATAATCAAAGGATTGTGATCGGTTCTCAACTCGGTATTCCTCGTAGGCAGCCATGACGAAGCGGCTACTGCTGGTTGTTGCGCTCCTTGCCGCAGGGATCATGGTTTTTGTGCTTGGCAATCCCTACTACTCAGTTTGGCCGATGAATGGGAACAAGGTGTTCTACTACTTCCTGTCCGCGGTCTTTCTTGTGGCGGCGCTGCTGTTGCGCCGCAGTCGATGCTTGCAGAAATATTGGCAAACCGCCTACGCGTTCTTCATGGCCTCGGCTGCCCTGCTGTTCATGAGCACGGGATTTCTGAACGCTCGCAGCTACCTGCTTCATCCGTTGAAGGATCTGGCACTAGACAAGCTGTCGCAATTCCTCTATGTCGTTCCCGTGCTCATCGTGCTGACACTGCTTGGAGGGGACGACTTGAAATCCCTCTATATTGGGAGAGGAAAACTGAGATGGGGATTGATCTTTGGTCTCTCGTCGTTCGGCG
>JAHITR010000033.1 GCA_018817505.1 Candidatus Bipolaricaulota bacterium
AATTGATTGATGGTGTCATCCAATTGGCACGAACAATGGAAACCTACGATGAATCTGGCGAACTTCGAAGTGTGATTCGCTACGACTCTGTAATTGTGAACAGCGGACTTGTGCCTTCCTTGTTTGACCGGATCGAGGAAGCGGCTGATGAGTAATGCAACGGCAATTTTCCAAGCGGATGGGGTTGTCAAGAAGTTCGGCGACTTGCGGGCGGTCCATAATGTGACGATGGCCATTCCGCGAGGTGAGATTTATGGACTTGTCGGACCAAGCGGGGCGGGAAAGACAACGCTCATCCGCATGCTCAGCGGATTGGCGGCTCCCACTTCAGGGTCCGTCAAGTTGCTTGGCTCCTTGATGCCAATCGATCGACGGGTGGTTGAGCACCGCTTCGGCTATATGCCGCAGGAACGCGCGGTGTATCGCGATCTATCGATTGCCGAGAACCTGCTGTTCTTTGGACAGATTTACGGTATGACACGTTCTCGAATTGCCGAACGAACACGAGAATTGCTGAGTTTGATGAAGCTCTCAGATCGGTGTAAGCAACGTGCGGATCGGCTGTCAGGCGGCGAAAAGCAGCGGCTCTCACTCGCCTGTGCGTTGCTTCATGAACCGGAAGCCTTGCTGTTGGATGAACCGACGATCGGACTGGACCCCGCTTTGCGACGGGAGTTTTGGGGTCACTTTCATCAGTTGAATAGCGCGGGTAGAACCATCTTGCTGTCTACCCACTATCTTAATGAAGCGGAGTGGTGCGACCGCGTCGGCCTCATGCAACATGGCGGATTGATTGCTGCGGGAACTCCGAATGAGCTCAAAGCCCAAGCCGCGAAGCATAGCGGGCAGGCCAGTCTGGACATGGAAGAAGTGTTCCTCATTCTCACGCAAGAACCCGTCGCGGGGGGTGTGTCATGAAGCTGCATCGTATTAGCGCAGTGACAGAACGCGTGCTCCGTCAGATTTGGCATGACAAGCGTGTGTTGGTGTTCATGTTGATGCTTCCTGCAATCGCCATGCTGTTGTTCGGGTATTCGTTCTCAGGCGATATTACGGATGTGCGTATTGCCTTCATCGACGAAGACAATACAGACCTGACTGAATCCATCTTGGAAAGCCTGCAGCAGGACCAAGCGTTCAAGGTGACGGTCTTGGAGACTGTCGATGATCCTGAGCAGTTGTTGTTGTCCGAGCACTATCAAGCGGTCATTCGGCTTCCCGACAAGTTTACTAGCCTTTATTACGCACATTTTGCTATGGGAGTAGCAACCAGTGCGCAGGGAACCATCGACCTGACGCTCGATGAATCCGATCCTCAGGTTGCTGCAACCATTCGCATGGGCTTGGCCGACGCCATGATGGATTTGGGTGAAGGCGGTCCAGTGGACATTCAAGCGCGGGAGCTGTACGGCGTGGAGGTTCGATTCATCGATAGCTTCGCGCCGGCGATTATGGGATTTGTCGTTTCCTTGATCAGCATTGTTCTTACCCTGCTGTCGATTGTCCGTGAAAAGGTCGATGGTACGTTCTCGCGAATTTGGGTATCCCCGGTGCGAAGAGCCGAATTCATCCTTGGCTATGTCATCTCATTTGGGCTCATTGCCTTGGTGCAATCGCTTGTCGTTCTGACGATAGGAAAGACAGTGTTTGATATCGTCATCAACGGATCGATCTTCTGGGCGTTCGGTTGCACCATTTTGTTTGCGGTCGGGAGTGTCGGGCTGGGAACTCTTTTGTCTGCACTGGCGCAAACGGAGTCGCAAGCCATCATCTTCTTCCCATTGGTCATTCTTCCATCCGTGCTGCTATCGGGTATGATGTGGCCGGTCCAGGCGATCCCACGGCTGCTGCGGCCGCTCACCTATATCGTGCCGCTCACGTATTCCAATCGCCTTTTGCGGGCCGTCATGGTCAAGGGCTTGGCCCCTTGGCAGGAGCCGGTTGGCTTCATTGGCGTGCTGGTGTTTGTTGTGTTGACCATTGCGTTAGCCAGCGTCGTGCTGCGACAATCAGCGGGTGAGCGAGAATAGCAGGTCGCGCGACCCATGGGTTGCGCGATACCAGCGACGGGAGGAGGCAGGCATGATTGAACGGGCGATGGCGCGCAGTCGTGAGTTGTTCGAGAGCGGCTGGTTCTGTGCAGAAAGTGTGCTCATGGCGGTTTCGGAACATCACGCGATAGATTCTCAACTCATTCCGAAGCTGGCGACAGGGTTCTGTAGTGGCTTGTCCCGCTCGGGCGGCTTGTGTGGCGCATTATCCGGTGCGGTACTTAGCATTGGCCTGATTCTTGGGCGAGACGATGCAAATCAATCCGTTGATCCCTGTTACAATGCCGTTTGCGCTACCGCGGATGGCTTTGTTAGTCGATTTGGTGCGGACACGTGCCAGGCATTGACAGGTTGCCACCTGGGAACTGACGAAGGACAAGTGCGTTTCCGAAGGGGAAACCTGCACGAGCGATGCCTTGAGTTTGTCTCTGAAGCAACACGCCTAGCGCTCATGTCCATTGCCAACCCGATGGAACCTCCATCCGATCCGTAGGGCAATTGGAGCGGCGATTTCGCGTTGGAGCACATGCGGTATGCCTGCTGCTGCAGGGTTCGTGCGATGACTGCAACGCGAGACAATCCTCTCTTGGAAATGCCTAGCAGACGAGTGTAATCTTCATCTATGCTGCAATGGATCGGCCTGTCTTCAACAGCACTCTGGTGGATTGCGATTGCATCTGCTATCACGTTCGTTTCAGGCATCTTTGCGGTGCCGTGGTTTGTCGTTCGCATTCCGGCTGACTACTTCGCGCATTCCGATCGCAATGATGCCGCGTATCCACGAAAGCACGCATGGTTTCGATGGATGTGGCTGATCGGAAAGAACCTATTGGGAATCGGATTCTTGTTCCTAGGGGCGATGATGTTGGTTCTTCCAGGTCAGGGGATATTGACCCTTGTGATCGCGTTCATGCTGCTCGACTTTCCTGGCAAGTTCCGGCTGCAACGCTGGATCGTCTCTCGCAAGGGGGTTCTCGATTCCATTAACTGGATGCGTAAACGAATGAATGAAGAGCCACTCCTGCTCGATAAGCACTGCGATACAGATCAATCGTAGCAATCGCTCTGCTACGATTCAGATGTCGACAAATTCTCCTTGAGAATGCGCAATGCAGCCTCGAATACCTCATCGCGACCTGCAGCAATGGCTTCTCGGGATTGTTCAACGAGAATATCCGGCTGAATACCGATGGTATGGAATAGCGACCCGTCCGGCCACTTAGCGATCATCCCCGTCCAAGAGACAGAACGTCCACTGGGGAGAGTGAGGAAGTTGATGTTTCCATTGACTCCGGCTGTCGGCGTACCAACAAACGTGCCAATCCCCCCGATTCGGAAGTAGCTCAGCTGATGCTCAGCGGCGCTCATGGCAGTAGCGTTGATGAGAAACACCAAATCACATTTCGGGACGGAAGCATTTTTGGGAGCGGCAGATGTGGTTCCATCATCCATTTTGACTTCCACTTGATCCGGAAACTGAGTCTCGGGCGTCAAGAGCGTGAATGACTGTAGACGCCTTGGGGCAAAGTACGCCGCCCATGTTCGATCCAGAGGGTATCCACGCGAGTCGATCACAATGCCCTTGGCGGATGACAGCGACCGAGCGGCGCTGGACAGCATGTCCGTCGATGCTCTGGAGATGTCGACATAGAAGATCCCCGCCTCCAATTCCGAAATCGCATCGTAGGCATTCGTTGA
>JAHITR010000002.1 GCA_018817505.1 Candidatus Bipolaricaulota bacterium
GCGCTGTCTTCTCGCCTATGCCATGAGCCAGTTCGAGGGTCGGTCCTTTGAGATGATGGTGCCTGTGGATCAGGGGAGGCATGCCCTCCCTCTGGATTTCCTGCGAGAGGTTGGCTTCACCTCGTGGTCCGGCTTCAAACCGGACGTTTTCGCCTATGAGCTGATGTTGTAGTACGCAGTCAGCTCACAGACAAACTTGACCTTCTATGCGGCAACTGCGATGCTGCTATGAGGATCAATCCATGGATAAACAAAAGATACTCCCGAATCTGAGCCCACAAGATCTTCAACGCTATGCCCGCCATCTCGTATTGCCTCAAATCGGGGAAGAAGGGCAACAACGATTGAAGGCAGCCCGAGTTCTCCTTGTCGGTGTGGGGGGATTGGGAAGTGCGATCGCCCATTACCTGGCAGGGGTCGGCGTCGGCTGTATCGGGCTTGTCGATGACGATGTGGTCACGCTTTCGAATCTTCAGCGACAAGTTCTTCATGGCACAGCGTGGCTGAATCGCCCAAAAGTCGAGTCTGCAAAAAGCCGAATAGCTGACCTAAATCCCGATGTCGAAGTGATTGCCCATCACACGAGATTCATGAGAGATAGTGGCTTGAGAATCGCATCGGGCTATGATCTGATCGTCGATGGCACGGACAATTTCCCATCGCGTTATGACATCAGCGCCACGTGTCTGAGACTGGGCATCCCCTACGTCTATGGTGCCATCTTCCAGCTGGAAGGACAGGTGAGCGTCCTGTGCACCAAAGAAGGTCCATGCTATGCGTGCGTGTTTCCCGAACCGCCCCCGGAAACCGTGCCAACTGGCGAACAAGCAGGCATCCTTGGCGCTGTCCCTGGGACGATTGGCACGATTCAAGCCACAGAGGTCATTAAAATGATTGTCGGTTTTGGCTCACCCCTCATCGGAAGGCTCCTGATCTATGACGGCGAGGGAATGCGCTTTGATGAAATCCAGATTGAAAAGAACTCCGAATGCCCCGCATGCAGTAATGTTTTGCCCAGCTAACCATTCATTTGACTATCACACACGGCAACGCGTGTGGAAAGAGAGGCCCCATGAAGCTGCTTCTTGTCGGAGGAACCGTCTTTCTTGGACGCGTTGTCGTCGAGCAAGCTCTAGCTCGAGGCCATGAGGTGACGCTGTTCAACCGAGGGCAGTCAAACCCGGATCTCTTTTCCGGGGTTGAACAGATCCATGGGAACAGAGATGGGGGGCTGGAAGCACTGGCAGGCCGAACGTTTGATGCCTGCATTGATACGTGCGGTTACTTTCCTAGGATCGTCAAGGCATCCGCCCAATTTCTCAAGGACGCAGTGCAGTGGTATGCCTTCGTATCTTCTGTATCTGTCTATGGGAAGCCATCATTTGAAGGCGTTGATGAAGACGGCGTCTTGGCCACCATCGATGACCCGACAATCGAGGAAATCACAGGCGAATCTTATGGTCCTTTGAAGGCGTTGTGTGAAGCTGAGATCACGGCTGCGTTTGGAGACCGAGCTTTGCTCATACGGCCTGGTCTCATCGTTGGTCCCTATGATGTCTCCGACCGCTTCACCTATTGGCCGTGGAGAGCTGCTCAAGGAGGGCAGATCCTAGCTCCCGGACGCCCGGATCGTCCCATTCAATTCATCGATGTACGAGACCTGGCAGCGTGGATCCTTCGCATGTTGGAGTCCGGGGAGGCTGGCGCCTACAACGCCACAAGCTCTCCAGGCACCTGGACCATGGAAGAGCTGCTGCAAACGTGCTGCGATGCCTCTGAGAAGCGGTGTGAGCTTGTTTGGACAGACGATTCCTTTCTCAACGCACACGAAGTCGGCGCATGGATGGAATTACCCTTGTGGATACCCGAGGACACAGACATGGCCGTTGGCTTTTTCGACTTTTTGGCGGATCGTGCGATCGCCAAAGGGCTAACATTCCGTCCTCTTGAAGAGACCGTTCAGGCAACGATGGATTGGTCTCTCTCAAGACCGAATGATCATGCGTGGCGCGGTGGCCTGCGCCCAGATCGCGAGGCCACACTGTTGGCAGAATGGTTGCGCAGATCCTAGGTGCAAAGGTACCCTTCACGTGTGCGAATCTGAAGATGAGAGGTGAAGTGAAAGATGCAGATCCGGCTAGCCAGTGATGCGAATCGCCATCTCGTCTTGGATCGTTCCCTGCTAGACGATGCGCGCCTTTCTTTTCGCGCGAAGGGGCTCCTTGCCTATCTTCTCTCGCATCCTGGTATGGATGTTGCGAACAAGAAACTGCTGTCCTCGGTGTCTCTGGAAGGCATGGATGCAATCCAAACCGCACTGAAGGAGCTCGAAGAAGCTGGCTATTTGAGACAGATCCACGAGGCGCTCGAGGATGGATCGATTCGAACCGTGGGTGTCGTTTATCCGGTGAGTCGCATTCCCGTATTGGAGGCTCAGCCGCTTGCTGACACGCAGGCTCTTGTGGGGCCAGTTCCAGCTTCGACGAAGAGCCCTGCAGCAAAGGAGCCATCGAATTCGCCTGCACAACGCATTGTCGATCAATTGAATGCGCTTCGAAAATCCTCCTGGGATTGGGCTCGCTACACGCCCATCTCCGCGAAATATGCCAAGAACGTTGAGCATATCCATGGCCGTTTGGCAGATGGATACGCTGAGGATGATCTCATCCTCGTGCTTGAGTATTTGGCCAGCGTGGATGGAGGCAAGGAAGAATCGCGCAAGTACTTCGATTGCGTAACCCCCTTCAATACAAAGAATTTTGAGCGAAACTTGGCCATGGCCAGGGATTGGGATGCCAAGGGGCGGCAAACCAAGCCCTCGATCGCAAATCCTGGCATAAGAAGAGGTTCCGATTATTACGAGAAGGCAAGAAAAAGGAGCAACTTTTGATTCGCGGCGTATCTCTAGGAAAGCGTTTTGGAAATTCAACTTTCGAGAGTTTTAGGGTCACAAGATACAATTCTGACGCGTACACTGCCTGCAGGGATCTCGCAACAGGCAAGAACGGGGGCGTCATCCTGATTGGCCCGGTGGGCGTCGGAAAGACCCATTTGTTGGTCGCGTTGTCCCGTGAATACGATCGCCTAAATACCTACATTCCAGAGTCAGTCGAATCCCCTATGCCACCAAGACAGATACCTTCAGCTAGCGAATTGATCGCTCAGATGCCAGAAGAATCAGAAGAAACTCCCACTATCCCCTCTCTTCGCATGTCAGAAATCGAACGTCACGCCCACATCGAATATTGGCCGATGTTGGATCTTTCGAGCGAATTGCGCAGTGCTGCAATGACTGGAGACTTGTCCCTATCTCTTCGGTGTCGCACTTGCGACCTTCTCGTGTTGGATGATCTCGGACGCGAGAAGATAACCGATTTCATCCTTCAAGAATTTCAACGAATCATCGATTGGCGATACAGGGAAATGCTGCCGATTGCAGTGGCAACGAACCTTCAACGAGGGGATATTGCAGACAGGTATGGGGAGCACACATCCTCTCGCTGGACCGGCTCATGTGAAGTTATTGACGTTCATGGCCCCGATTACAGAGTGGATTCCTGAAGTAGCTTCGTCAACTCGGATTTCAAGAGCAGTCACTCTGTCTCATGCTTTATTCTCGTTGGATCGGCTCATGCATCGTCGTCGGCGTCAACGGGTCCTGTCTAGGAACTCGCAAAGGCCCGAAAGATCACTCCAATGCCTGGATGACCAGATTGTCAAAAGCGATGTGCGTCTGACCTGGTGACTCAAGCATGACGCCAAACACGCCTGCGTTCCCGCTTGAGAACTGGGTGTCTAGAACGGCGGCGTCATACACTTCTTGGCCATTGATGTAGAATGTGAACTCACTCCCATCGGCGACAACCGTAATATGATTCGTAGCATTCCCTTGGTGTATCAGATCTGTTCTCTCCCAAGGGCGGATGACGTTGTAGCTGCCATTCACTTTCTTGTCAAAGCGGACCCATCCATCCCCCGAGAGACTGAATCGGTAGAGGTTGTCAGTGTCCACGTGCCGAAACGTGACGCCGTATCCATTGTTGTCAGGGCCACTCAACTGATAGGTGTCCATGTCGAGCTGAAAGTCTGTCAGGGGGCCAATCTGCGTATTCCTACTGACAAACGTGATGTCCCTGACCTTGATGAGTAAATGATACTTGCTTTGTTCAACCCACCATGTTCTGCTGTCGTCCTCGCCCTGATACCAGAGGGGGGAACCATCGAAGTCCTCTTCATAAAGAACTTCTGGGAACGTCGGCAAGAGGAAGAAGCATCCAGCAAGAAACAGCGGAAGCAGCAACAAGAGACCTAGCGTTGCGCGTTTTGACATGATCCACCCCTTTGGTAAGGCATACGTACATTCTACTTGTTGCCGCGAAGAGATGCTTTGCCCGCTAGAGGCCCACATGTTGGATGTGGGCCTGCGCCCGATGAACATTCTCAATCGGCGAAATCCCCGGCTGCCGAGTTTCAAACACGGCTGTTCCCAAATAGCCAAGATTCGACAGCACATCGAAGACTCGCTGCCAATTTACTGTGCCTTCTCCTGGCAGGAAATGGTCGTCATTCTTCCCGCAGTTGTCGTGCAAATGGAGATGGGAAAGGCAGATAGCCTCATATCTGGGGTTGATAGTGATTAATGGCTGTATAATATTCCTATATGGGCATTATAATTGGTTTGACTTTTTTACCCATTTCAAGTATTCTGAGATCGTACCATAGGAGGTCACAGACAATGACACTGTTGAAGCCTGTCGTAGTCATCATTGTCGGAATGTTGGTTTTGTGCGTAGGGGTAACTGCTGCTCAGAAAAATATGGGTGAGACAGTCGCTCAACTATGGGGATCAAACATAACTGTGCGCGAGTTTCTGAGCCAAGTGAGTCCGGAACTACTGCAGAGCATTCCACGGAACGCATGGGAAACCACGGTCGGTTGGGGATCAGCATCGGTTACGGCGTACAAACAGGCAGACCACCTGACCGAGCTCTCTAGAGATGAGCCTGACTTCATCACAGTAAAAGCGACCAACAGCTTTTCCGTTTCGGGGAAGACGGTCACTCTCGGTGCATCCAATACCGTCGTAGATCCATTGTTCTATCATGTACCTGCTATGTCAGTCTACTGCTTCCTGCTGGAAGATGGCCTCAACATCTTCACGCATGGAGATTATGATACGGATGTCTGGCGTGTAACATCCCGTGAATCCTATGCTGTTAGCGGGGGTGCCTATTATCAGAATATGAGCTATCACTTCGTGGACTATCCTGTTGGATATTACCCGCCAACCATCTTCTGGATTAAGTACAGTAGTACTCGCTGGATAAACGAGTAAACACATCATATCGAGCTCTTGGGAGGGGATCGAGATGACAGCCGTTCATGAGAGCATTTCGCGAAACCACACTCTAATACTGGTCCTTCTTGCAGCCATCGCCGTAGTGGGAGTCATGGCCGTCCCCTGGAGTCACGTGACTCCCCTTTCAGTAGGGCTCTCTTCTTGGTGGGAGAGGATATCGCCCGTCGTGACAGGAGGAGATCTTTTCACTGCAATTAGAAGCGAGGCGGGCACCTCTCTTCCGGGAATAGTCATTTCTATTCTCTTTGCGGCACCATTCCTCGCATTTCCAGCAACATGGGCTGGTCGCCGGGGTTCGAATCTTGGTCGGACGATCGGTCTTCTCTTCCTCGCACTCTCTCTTCCTGCGTTCCTTGGCGCATCTCCGGATCCAGCTTCTCCCCTCGGATGGGCCAGCGCTCTAGTCATCCTAGGAACGTCGCTCGCAGGAATTCTCCTCTGCTACCTTGCCCTGCTGTTGCAAGGCCACGTGTCAACTCCTTCCGTTTCACGCCGTGCCTTCACTCTCCTTGTCGGCGTAACCGGCATAGCAATTGCTACATATGTCCTGCTACCCCTTGGAATCGTTCTTCTAGTCCCTACGTACGTTCTGATGTCAGTTTTCCAATGGCGAACTTATCTACAGACAAAGCCCCGAGAGAGGCAGGCAGAACCCGTGTAGTCGAAGTGCCCTCTGATAGAGCAAGCGATGAAGAGGTGCGATTCTTAGGAGCCCGTGACAGAGGCATGTCTTTCGAAACGTTGAGTCTCTCAGAACCCTTCGTGTCGACAGAAATCTAGCGCACGACGGACATTCTCGCTCGGGCTAACGCCAGGTTGGCGCGCCTCGAACGCTGCTGTTCCCTCATAGCCAAGATTCGACAGCACATCGAAGACTCGCTGCCAATTTACTGTGCCTTCTCCTGGCAGGAAATGGTCGTCATTCTTCCCGCAGTTGTCGTGCAGATGGAGATGGACCAGTTGGGCGGCGTAGCGCTCCAAATAGTTGGCGATTGGATCGCGCCCCGCATCTTCGGATTGATGGGCGTGGCCGATGTCGATGCAAATGCCCAAGTTGGTACGTTCAGGATCGTCGCCTATTTCTTCAAGCGTTCGATCAAGAACCCAGATTGTGTCTTGAAGATTCTCTAGGGCTAGCCGAATGTTACGGTCTGCTGCATATTGAAGAATACGAACGACCTCAGGCCAATCCGGACGATCGTCTTCTTCGACAAGGCCGAAGCAGGCTGAATGGAGCACGAGCGTGCGCGCCCCAAGCGTCTGTGCAAAATCAATTTCCTGGCGCAGATGAACAGGGTCCCAGTTCCAGAATCCCATCCGAGTATGAACAATCGTGTAGGCTGCATCTGAACATGCCTCGACCAAGGCCTCCAATTCCGCACCCGAAACGGGCACGCCGTGGAGCGCCTTGGCGTCTGCCACTTCAATGCCAAGGCTTCCATCGACTGAAAGCACAGCTCGGACGGCTTCAGGCAACGTGGGCCAGGATCGAGGATCCTGCTGATAGTAGAATCCCGAAATACTGTATCCTAGTTGCACAATCGCCGCTCCTTGCCTCACGTGTTGGTGGATTGTCCTAGAGTTGTTGAACCGTCTCTTGGAAGGAAATGCCCATGGTTGCCAATTCGGCGAGTACAGGCTCGTAGATCTCAGGAATCATCGGCACATGAACGCCCGTCACGTTGATTTCTCCCTGCAGGATCATTCGAGAGGCAATGGCTGCTGGCAATCCGACGAGGCGTGACATCGAAGAATCGCCCCCAGGGATGCCATAGTCGATCATGGTTGCCGTGATCTTCTCAGTCCGATCAGCATACTCAGCGACAAATTCATGCTGCATGACCAGCATGTCACGCTCTCTCGGGGCATAGCCCATTTTCTTCAGCATCCGTGAAGCCAACACATCCAAATACGTGTCGTCCGCAGCCGGAATCGCCTCATCGCTCAACAAGCCCAGCCACTCTATTCGGACGATTGGATCGGAATCGCTGTCTATGCCGAGGAAGGAAGCCACATCCGCCTTCACGTTCAATCCTTCTGATTGAATCAAGCGGGCAAGCAGCTGCTTGTATGTGAGGCCTGCCAGATCATCCCGCTGGGTTTCATCTAGAAACCCGAGATCGACGATCTTCTTCATCGTAGTGCACCATCCCGGATACCGCAGTGTCCCCCGGAACATCGATGTCACACTGGGAATGCCATACGTCTCAATGTAGGGCATGGAGTCACGGTTGGGATAGACTTCAAGCTCGCCGAATCCGACGATCTCACATGGCCAATGGTGGGCAAACAACTCGGGGCCAGGAACGTCAACAGTCTTTCCATTCTTGAGAAATCGCGCCGGGTTCTTGCCTGCGAGCACAACACCACGAGGGGCCCACGAGAATTTGTATCCAAAGGGATTGTCGTTGGCATCTGGCGCAGGAAGCCCGCCGGTATTGGATGTGAACGAGATGAGCTTTCCACCCTTTTCGGCGATCTTGTGAACAACTTCCATGGCCGACATGTGATCGATGCCCGGATCTACGCCGATTTCGTTCAGCAAGATCACGCCAGCCGCCTTGGCGTCGGCATCGAGTGCTTGCATTTCCGGCTTCACATAGGATGTCGTGACCATTTGCTTCTTGTGCTTGACACACAACCGCGCCACCACTGGATGATAAACATACGGCAGAAGGCTAATCGAAAGGTCGTGATCGGAAATCAAAGCCTCTAGCGCTGCTTCATCCTTCACATTGAGGGACAGCGCGACGCCGTTGCTCGCTGCGCCAATGAGTGTCTGAGCCTTTTCAACCGTGCGACTGGCTACAGTCACAGTGAATTCATCCGCATTCAGCAAATAGCGAACCAATGGTCCCGCCACCAAGCCAGCACCCAACACGAGGACTTTCTTCACGGCATGCTCCTTTACGAATCAGTGGCAGCTGCGAACTCATCGGAATTCGCAGCCTTGGTTAGATAGGTCTGTATGTATTGATACTCAGGTGTCAGTTTCCCTCGGTGA
>JAHITR010000201.1 GCA_018817505.1 Candidatus Bipolaricaulota bacterium
AGGTTATCGAAACTGAGCACACTTGGAATTGTCGCGCCCAAGCAACGGCTTCTGTTCTTGAACCGCTCATCAAAGTTGCTCGCTGACCACAATTTGCAGCCTTACTGGGGGGAGTTTGAATCGGTGGTTCTGTTTATGGGCATGCGTGTTTGTTGGCTCGTGTGCAGCGGCCTTCGCGATCCAATTGCTGGTTCTCCCGATATTGCTTCCGCAGTGGCACGCCGGTGACGGTCTCATGGTTGATGGGGATTGGTCTCAGTACCACAACGAAGCCATCGAGATTCATGATCGCATTGTTGCGAATGGGTGGGGAGAATGGCAATTTCGCTATAGTGGACACAGCATTAGCGGCATCATGGGGGCACTCTACGTAGTCACGGTTCCGAAACCGTGGGTGTTTATTCCTGTGGCCGCCTCTCTCCACGCCACAGCGGGGCTCATTCTCGCACTTCTTCTGTTTCGTTTCGTGAAGAATCCTCGTGTCGCAATGCTGGCAGCCCTGCCATTCATCGTATTTCCCACTGCATTGCTCTGGACAGCCCAGCCACTGAAAGACGGATTCTCGATTGCGGGTTTCCTGTTGTTTCTTTATGCATGGTTCATCGTGCTGGATCTCATTCGCACGAGGGAATTTCCCACAGCAAAGTTGCTTGGAGTGCTCGCTTCATTTGTGCTGGGGTTTAGTCTGACTTGGGTCGCTCGCGAGTATCTTGTGCTGCTCTTTCAGGTGATCTGTGCCGTCGGCACCGTCATTCTTGGCATTCGTGCTATTCAGCTTACAGCCACGCGTAGACTCCACATTTCGGCAGCCATCCTAATCCTGGCGGCTCTAGGAATCGGTTTGTTCATTCCCGCAGCTCTTCCAGGAGGTCCTCGCTCGACGATGTGGAATGGTGAGAACCTGGCGTCGGTCTCTGTGCAGATGACTGACAAGGGACGCTGGGATAGGACAAGATGGCTCCCGGACTATGTCGACGATCTGCTTGCTGGAATTGCCAAACAGCGGCGAAGCTACATTAGATCCAGCACTGGCGAGGGCAGCACGATTGACCCGCAAGTGAGCTTCGTAAGCGCCACTGACATCCTAAAATACGTCCCGAGAGCCATTCAGATATCGCTGTTCGCTCCGTTCCCCAAGGATTGGTTTACCCACGGGGATTCAAGTTCCAGCACCGCGATGAGGTGGATCTCGTCTTTTGAAATGATGTTCGCCTATCTCATGCTGCCATTCGCGTTCTTTGCGGTTTGGAAATGGAGGCGACTACCGGAGATGTGGATGCTTGTTATCCTGTGCGGGTCGGTCCTTGTCATCCATCCGATGTTTGTCCCCAATGTGGGCACACTGGTGCGTCTTCGATATCCCTATTTCATGACCCTTGTCTGTCTTGGCTTGGCCGCATTTCTCACGATTGCCCCCCAATGGATTCGTCGCGTCCGCGGCCTTGTGGTAAGGTAAAGGTATCGCAGGGTGGGTGGAGAATATGGGGACGAAAACGCAGTACTTGGTCACCGGTGGCGCGGGGTTCATTGGATCGCATCTCGTGCAAGCATTGGTCGAATCGGGCCAAACCGTCCGCGTTCTGGACAACCTTTCTACAGGGAAACGAGAGAATCTCTCTGGACTTGATGACAAGCTTGAATTCATCGAAGGCGATATGACGGATTTTCGCTCTGTCGAGCAGGCGATGCAGGGAATCTCTGTGGTCTTCCATCAGGCAGCATTGCCGTCAGTGCCGCGCTCCATCGAGGACCCTCTTGGTAGCCATCACGCCAATGCCACGGGAACTCTGAACGTCCTGACTGCTGCAAAGGCGGCTGGCGTTCGTCGCGTGATCTACGCATCCTCGTCATCTGCCTACGGAGACACGCCTGTGTTGCCGAAGGTGGAGACGATGGCGCCAATGCCGCTGTCGCCTTATGCAGTGAGCAAGCTAGCAGGCGAGTACTACTGTCAGGTGTTCTCGCATGTGTACAACCTAGAGACCGTTGCCCTACGCTACTTCAACGTCTTTGGTCCGAAGCAGGATCCTCATTCCCAATACAGCGCCGTGATTCCCAAGTTCATCGGCATGTATCTGAGAGGACAATCCCCGACGATTGACGGCGACGGAGAGCAGACTCGAGGCTTTGCCTATGTCGACAACGTCGTTCAAGCCAACCTGCTGGCAGCCAAGGCGCAGGGGGTCTCGGGGAACGTTTTCAACATCTCTGTGGATACACGGATTTCTCTCAACACGTTGGACGCCAAGCTGCGTGAATATGTCGGCGTTTCGGACTCCGTGAAGCCCACATACGGCCCGTCGCGCGCCGGAGACATCAAACACTCCTACGCCGACATTTCCAAGGCCATCACGTTGCTGGG
>JAHITR010000202.1 GCA_018817505.1 Candidatus Bipolaricaulota bacterium
GAAATCGTGATCAAGCCCAAGCGAAGTCGCCAAGGGCCTGTCGCCTACGCGCTGATTCAACAGCTTTCCAAACAGGATCGCGACTTCCTTGACGAGAAGCTGTTCACGCACCATGGAGCCCCGCCACAGCTGCTCGTCAATCTGGCAGACGGTAGACGAACCATTTCTGAGATTGCCGCGCACCTATCCTTGGACTTCAAACAGATCTTTCCGATCTCCGACATCGAGAGGGCCGTCGCGTTGCTAGAGAAGATTGGGTACATCGAACAGCATCCATAGTATGGGAGGTCTTGCACGGGCGACACCTAGCCGGCTATGAGTGATGGATTTCCACCGAGAGGGGGGGCATTGAATCCGCTGCACTTGATGAAACGTCTGTTGCTCGTTCTGCGTCGATACGATCGCCGTTTCTGGATGTTGGTACTCGTTCAGCTTATCGTCGCTGTCGGTTTTGGTGCTGCCATGCCATTCGTCAGCCTGTATTTGCATACGCGGCTTGGCGTTCCGATGACGCTGGTGGGGACAATCCTTCTGACCTCCGCATTGGTCGCCTCAGGCGGCCGCATTGTTGGCGGTGAGGTCGCGGATCGACTTGGCAGACGCCCTGTCGTGCTTGTTGGAATGGTTGCCCGTGTTGTTGTCTTTGCCCTCATGGCCGTCGCCATTCAGCTGCGCTGGTCGGTGTGGGCAGTTGCTGCAATCTTTCTCATGATTCGCATGGTGGGAGCTGTCGTACGACCTGGACTCATGGCCATGGTGTCAGACGTTGTCTTGCCAGAGAATCGAGTGGAGGCCTTCGCCCTATTTCGAATTGGCACCAATGCGGGGTGGGCAATTGGCCCTGCTGTTGGCGGATTTATGATATCTGTGTCCTATGCATCCGTCTTTGCGCTCACCACAATCGCCAGCCTGATCGGCCTGGTATTGGTGATGTTGTTCGTACGAGAGTCGATCCAGACGACAGAACCACAGCGGTTTGCTTTGAGACGCATCCTCGATGTGGGAAAGGATGTGCGATTTCTCATCTTCTGCGGTTGGGGTGTGCTGCTATTCGTTGTGATGGCTCAATTTGCCAGCACGTTGGCGGTCTTCTCAACTCAGGACATCGGCATTACCGAGAGTCAGCTTGGATGGCTGTTCACAGTTAACGGAATCTTTGTTGTGCTCTTTCAATGGCCGGCAGCTCGATTGGCAGCCCGAGTGGGGATTCGAGGGGGGCTTGCCTTGGGATGCCTCGGATACGCGGCAGGCTACTTCACTGTGGGTTTGGCCCCCAGCCTTGCGCGGATCTTCGGACCGTTAGTTCAGATTTCACTCGGGAACATGGTCTTCTCAGTGGCTCCCGGATTTGCTTTTCTCGTTGGCTCCATGATGCTCATTACGCTCGGGGAAGTGGTCTTTTCGCCTGTATCGATGGCTGCAGTTGCGAACATGGCACCTGCAGCCCGTATGGGGCGATACATGGGTTTTTTCGGGCTAACCGAGGCTCTTGGATGGTCGTTGGGACCCTTCATTGGCGGAGCATTGTACGACCGATTGGCGATAGCTCCGATCATGCTTTGGGGCATCATTGCCTTGATCGGTATCACAGCGGCAGCCGGATTCGCGTTGACGCAAAAGCGCGAATCTGTGTCGCAGCCGCAGACTCAGATCGAGTAGACCAGTCTCGCCAACCGACAAGGCACATCGCTGAGGAGCGATTGATCCACAGACCATGGGGCAAATCTGTTGTGCATCTGCACCTTGAGGCAGCGAGGTTGACAGAACGTCGAATTCCCCGTATGTTAGGCGCATGAATGCCCGATACGAGTCTCACGGATGCGCGACGATTAAATTGACGCGATCCAGTTTCGTATTTGGCACGATGACGATTGTGGCTGCCTAGTTCCGAAAGCATTCGGAGCAGGGCGGCGTGATGGACTGCAGGTAGCCTGCGGTCCATTTTCTTTTGATGAGAGGAGTCTTGTTGTGATAGGCCACTGTCAGATGCAACAACGGGCTAGCCAGCGATCCGTGCGGAACGTGAGCAATCGCTTATGCAACGCGGTTATCCGCCCTATCGAAGCCGATGTGCCATTGGGAGACCACTGATGTCCTCACTGATCATGAAGTTCGGCGGAACCTCTGTCGCAGATGCAGAGGCCATCCGGCGTGTGGCAAACATACTCCGCGAGCAGCGCGCTTCGGGCCATCGCATTGTCGCCGTTGTCTCAGCGATGGGGGGGGTCACCGATGCGTTGACTCGGGGCGTTCGAGCGGCTGTGGTCGGCGATGAATCCATTTGTCACAGCGTTGCTGACGAGATCCTGCGTCGGACCTCAGACGCCTGTGCCCAGCTCGTTCCTTCGCACAAGGAACGTGAGGCGCTGCTGGACGGTGCACGCAAAATCATGGCTGGCTACGAATCGGTTTGCCAAAGTGTGCTCGTGCTGGCAGAGGTGACGCCGCGTGTGTTGGATCGTGCGACGGCATGTGGAGAGCCTCTCGTTGCCAGCCTATTGGCAGCGCATTTGCGCACGTTGGGTATCGAATCCCGCGCCATTCAGGCCGAGGATGTCATAGTCACCGACGACACGTAC
>JAHITR010000203.1 GCA_018817505.1 Candidatus Bipolaricaulota bacterium
CTTCGGTACGAACACACACCGTTTCCAACAGCCTCGGCGAAGGCCCCTTCGAGCAGTACGCTGGGGGATACGGATTGCACGGTTTACCAAGTCGATGTTGGGCAGCCTGTTCGCGCTGAAATCACCCTGTGGACTGCCGACCATCCCCTGTGGGATGGCTCACAACTCGACAGTCTCATGCATGCGCTTCACGGCGTGATGTATGTCCAATTCGGCGACGCTGCCCCCGCCCATCTTTCGACCGCATCGGGAATGCTTGTGAAATCAGAGACCACCATCCACAAGGGTCCTTCGTCGCAGCGAACGATCCGTCAGCTGGCAAGCATCGATGTCGCAGAGGGTGCGCCTCAAAACGCGATGCTGGATGAGTCGTTCTTTCAGAAGCAGGCGATAACCCACGACGAACTCATGGCACGACGTGTAGGCGCTCCACCATCGGCCTACACCGAGGATGAGGCCGCCGTCATGAAGACGGTCACTCGATTCCAGCAAGGCTATCTCAAGCGCAATATCGAGGATCTGCACGAATGGGTTGAGGCGTTGTTCACTGAGGACGTTTGTGTGCTCGGCACAGACGGCGCATTTCCTGGAACGCATGAATGGCGCCGAGGACGCGCGGCAGCTCATGAGATGTTTGAGCGCGATTGGCGTCACTGGGGCGACCTGCGTATGTATTCTGATGAAGCGCTTCTTTCTGTGGCCGGCAATGCGGCATGGATCGTTCTATTCGCCACAGTGACGGTGGATCGCGGGGATCGCGAGGCCAGTCGGAGCCGCTGTTTGCAGCGCCTCTCTCAGTACGCGTCCAACAATCACTGGGCTCCGCAACGCGCGCTCTATGAATGCCTGGCTGATGCAGCCAATGTCCTCGTCCAGTATGAACGGGGTGAGCGTTTCGTGTGGCCGGTTCGCATCGCTTTGGGTCTCACGCGAGCGGGAGATGCCTGGCGAATCCACTTCGTCGATTTCTCTCATCCCGCAAGGGGATTTAGAACGTGGCGGCTTCACGAGGAAGCCCCCTCGGCTTGATCGCGTGACAATCTTTGCAGACAGGCATGGGTATGCGTCCCAAGAATTCAGTGCGTGTGTAAATCTTCGGATGCATAAGTGCATCGGCAGAGGAATAAGCTGCCCAGATCAGTCTTGCTCGCGCAGTTCAACTGCCCTATGATTGGCGGGTCGACGTTAACTACTCCGTGACGTAGGTCCGCTCTCGCGGATCGCTCTTGGTGCGTTTCACGTACCGTAACTTCCCAAACCTCATAAAGGTGCGTCATATCGTGAATGAACAACGCAGGTGGGTTTTACCTTTCTTCACTATTTGGACAGGGCAGCAGCTTTCGATTGTAGGAACGATGGCTGCACAATTCGCGCTGGTATGGTGGCTCACTGCAACAACGGGATCAGCCACCGTGTTGGCGACAGCTGCTTTGGTGGCGCTGATTCCTCAGATCGTTCTGGGCCCGTTTGTTGGAGCCTTGGTTGATCGCTGGAATCGACGAGTCGTCATGATTGCGGCCGATTTCTTCGTCGCCATGGTCTCCCTGTGGCTCGTCTATCTCTTCTGGAAAGATTCTTTGGCCATTTGGCACGTGTATGTGGCAATGCTTGCGCGATCCGTCGGGAGCACATTCCATTGGCCAGCCATGGCTGCATCCACAACGCTCATGGTGCCTGAACGGCATTACACTCGAATCGGAGGCTTGAACGAGACGATTGAAGGCCTTCTAGGCATCGTGGCTCCGCCTCTCGGAGCCTTACTCATGGCGATGTTACCTCTCCACCAGGTCATGATGGTCGACGTCGTGACCGCGGCGTTTGCTGTGACACCGCTTCTTTTCGTGCCGATCCCTCAGCCTGCAGCAAAAGATATGAAACAGATGAAGGCGGAGTCCTTCTTCACTAGCACCAAAGAAGGCTTGCGGTACGTGATGCGATGGCCTGGATTTAAGGCCCTGCTGGGCGTGGCTTTGGTGGTCAAGATTGCACTGACCCCTGCGTTCTCCCTGTTCCCGCTGCTTATCAAGGATCAATTCAAAGGTGGCCCGATCATGCTAAGCCAGTTTGAAGCCATCCTTGGGGGCGGCTTGTTGCTGGGAGGGCTGCTGCTCAGCACGTGGGGTGGATTCCGTCGCAAGATCCACACCGTACTCGTAGGCATCATCGGAGTTGGCGTGACGTGTGCGGTTCTTGGAATCACGCCCGCAAGTGCGCTTTGGATGGGAATGGTCGCTGTGTTCGTTCTTGGTTTCAAGCTCTCGTTGGCAAATGCTCCCGTCTCTGCCATCCTGCAATCCTCTGTTCCTCCAGAAATGCAAGGACGTGTCTTTGGGTTGCTGGGTAGCCTTTTCGCCCTCACAACACCCATTGGATTGGCCATCGCTGGACCCGTCTCCGACATGCTTGGAGTGCGCTTCTGGTTCGTGACAGCGGGCGTTGCCTGCATCCTTGCTGGTGTAGCCAGTCTGTTCATCCCCGCGCTGATGCAGATCGAGGAGCAGCAAACCGGTGCTTCGGGCTCTACAAAAGCGTGATCGGAGCGCAACATTTAATTCGGCGGGAGTAGAAGCAGATGAATCTTCGGGATTGGCGTCAGGTTTTGTTTATTAACATCTCCAGCTCCCTGACTTCAAACCGCTCAGCATGTCGTTGGGTTCAACCCGTACCGCGTGCATCGCAGCACGCGGAGAGATGGTATTGAAACGCTCAATCTGACAGACTCTGTCAACCGATGAATGAAGCGATCCCCTCTTAGTCCTATGGGAAGCCTGCCTAGCCCCCTCTGGCTAGGTATCTTTGGTGCTCTGATCTCGCGCGTTCCAGGATTCGAAAGGCGGCAGAACAAAGGAGTTGTAGTGCTTGCGAAGAATCGAAGAATCACCCGGGCTTGGCTGCTCCTAGTGGGCGTTCTGTTGATCTTCCCCCTTGAAAGCTGGGGCAATGAATCTGAGGTCCCAGCGTACGTAACGGAGTGGTTGTCGTCTCATGTCGTTGTTCTTGAGACGACAGATCCTACGATCCCAACGAACGATACTGAGCCGCTGCGCACGATTTTCGGGAATGCTCGCATCGTAGGACTGGGCGAACAAACCCACGGAACGAAGGAGTTCTTCGATATGAAGCACCGAGTCCTTCGATTCCTCGTTCAGGAGATGGGGTTCACCATCTTCGCAATGGAAGCAGACTGGGTTGCTGCCCGGAAGGTGGATGACTACATCCTTGGCAAATCGTCGATGCCGCCTGCGACGTTGATCAAACAGCTTGGATACTGGACTTGGAGCACAGAGGAAGTGCTGGCAATGGTCCGATGGATGCGCGACTACAATGATGGTCGCGGGGACGCTCCCCCGATTCGATTTGTGGGCGTGGACATCATCCCCCAGACGGTTGAAGGCGCGGGGGCCCTCTTCCTTGACTATCTCTCCTCTGTCAACGCGGCTGTCTTGGATGTGGCAATTGCCGCCTGGGAGCAATTTGAGCAAGCACATGGTTCCATGATGGAGGCACTTCCCTCTTCATCCGCACCGCTCGAACTCTGCGAATCAAGCCTACGTGCATTGGAGTCCATCTTGGAAGAAAACCGCGATGCGTACATCGCTTCCTCGTCTGTCGACGCGTTCGCGCATGCAGCCCACGCCTTGACGGTGGCCTCTTGGCACTCGCAGCGGATCTCCCAAATGGGAGCCGAGCATTCTGCCGCTGCAGCCAATATCCGGGATCTCTACATGGCGGAAAACACCAGATGGTGGCTCGAGCAGTTCGGAGAGGATGCCAAAATGGTTCTTTGGGCCCACAACTTTCATGTCGGACGAGATCCGAGCCCCATCGCCGGATGGATCTCCTCTGGTTATCATCTTGCCCAAATGTACGGTGACGAGTACCTGCCCGTTGCGCTTTCGTTTGCTTACGGGCAATTCACGGCCATCTCAAAGAAGCTAGGCACGTGCAATACGCCCGCTTTCGAGCCAGATTCGTACGAAGCCGCATTTGAAAGCACCGCCTTCACACACTTCATACTCGATCTTCGGGAATTGGAGCCTGAGACCGAGACGTGGAAGTGGATGACACAAGCTCGGCCATTCCGCGATATCGGCACCCTTTGCAGTGAGCAGTCAGGTGAGTGGTCAGGCGGGCCAAATTCGCTGCCTCAGCTGTTCGATGCCGTTATCTACATCGAGCAATCCACACCCGCGGTCCAACTTCGCCGCTAGACTGAATCAATCTCCTCGTCTTCATAGGGGTGGGGATGATGTCCCACAGGTCTCGCGTGAGGGATCAGGTCTTGTTCTTTGACGTCTGCAGATCTCTCACTTCAAGCCTCCCGGCATGTGATTCTTGAACAGATTCACTAGTTGGGCTGTGCGATGCTTTAATCCAAACATGCGCACACCTTGGCCTAGCCGAATGTCAAGAAACAAGACCCGACCTAAATCTAATGCACACCCGGCAGGTAGAGGGGAAGTGGCGAACTACTCAGGAGCATCCCAAGCGTCGATCCAGTGATAGACAGTGCCTTCGAATTCAATCGTCAGTTCGAGAATGTGGTATTGCCCCGGTCTGTCGCCGACAAGAATCCACCCTTCGGCATGGCCATGCTGGATGACCGTTTGAGGTGTTCCGCTCTCGCTGTCGCGGGTGACTGTGCGTGTGAACTCCTCTTCCCACTGCACACAAGCAATAGCAAAGCTCTTCGCCCATTCGGGGATACGCTCATTGTGCAGCTCTCCAACGATGCGCTCTCCCTGAATCCAATCTACGCCCCGAAACAGATGCTCTTCAGAGCCAAAGGCACGGACCTCACTTCGAAGATAGAGCTGTCCTACGTGAATCTCCTCACTCCCCTGGGATGAAGTGCAGGCAGTGACTGCAAGCAGAAGGATCGCTGCCGCAGAGTAATATCGAGACTTCACTGTTACCCCCTTGAGTGAGTGCCGGGAATAGACTCCAGTATCGTCATCTGGTCTGCGCTAGACCAATCAGGACATCAGCAATTTCTGCTGTGCAGCAAAGGGGCCAAAGCCCGATATGGATCCCCAGCAACTGCAGACTGTTACTCTAGGCCGTTATTGGCAGTTCGCCTCTACCCCAGAGCCTGGCTCTGTGTGCCCTTTTATTGAGTGGCCGCATTCATCCAAACCTCGTTTGGATGAGGCAGGTAGTTCCACGATCCTAGTTCGAAAATGTGATAGCCGATGAATAGGTCAAGATCCCCATCACTATCAAAGTCAGCGAGTGCAACGCCACCACTCATTCCCTCTCCAGCAATCCGAAATCCCGAATCGGTGAAACCGTTCGTCCCGCCAAGCCAACAAGCCGTCGGCGATTCTCTCCATCCGCCGAGGATCAGGTCGATCCATCCGTCAGCGTTCACATCTGCTGCCGTCATCCGTTGCATCGGAGCGGCTCCGAAATCCTGCGCAACACACGTGAGTGTTCCTGCCCCGTCATTCACCCAGATGTTCCCACAGCAGATTCCCCCGGCGAGGACAAAGAAGATATCCATGTCGCCGTCGCCGTCATAGTCTCCGTATGCCGCATCGTGGACATGCAATAGGGTTGTGCTGATCTCGCAGAATGCGCTCAATTCTCCTGAGCCGTCGTTGGCCCAAACGTGCCCCGGGCCGTCCCACCCTGCAGCGACTACGTCGTTGTCTCCATCGCCATCGATGTCCAGGATGACAGCTCCTCCGGTTTCTTGACTTCCGTAACGTCGGCTCGTGCTTCGCAGGACACGATTCCCATCGTTCATAATCACCATGTCGTAGTCGGCTCGGCCAAGATAGATATCCAAATCCGTGTCCCCGTCGAGATCCCCTACGGCAAAACAAAGGCTGTCCGAACCTACGTGTGTCGTAACCGCGTCAGAGAATCCGCACGATCCGTCGTTCCACCAGACAGTGAGCGGCTGTCCCCACATACCTGTGACAATATCAAGGGCGCCGTCACTATCCAAATCAGCGATGTCGACGGTGGCACAGACTCCCAGCTTCTGGCCGAAATCCGTGAATGTGCCCGCACCATCGTTCAGCCAGATGGTGGCCCCGGTATCGATATCCGCGGTCACGACATCGATGTCGCCATCGGCGTCCAGGTCGCCGGTTGCAACATCCCACGTCGCCGAATTACCCAGCCGCTGTCCAGAATCGACGAACAGTTCCTGGGCGACGGCGGCTGATGCGGTGAGAATACCCATTGCCAGGACCAGAAATGCGGTTTGTGTCTTCAAGTCCATCAGCTCCTCTGTCAGATCGCCTCCGACAAGCGCTCGGGTGGTGCGTCCTCCGGCCCCACAGGCGCGGTTCGGGTATCTGTGGGATTCGTCCTCGAAATCGGCGGGGCTTCTTGTGGGTCCTGCGAAACCTCTCGCTGTGACGTCGCCAAGACAATATGTCTAGAGAATACGCAAGGCGCCGTGCGGAGCCTCAACCTCTGAAACGTGTTCACGAACGGAATCGAGGCCCTCAAGCAGTCCGCGGAAAACGAGTCGCTGTTTGCACTCATCTACTGTGAACCAGCCAAACTCGGAATGGTGCCAGGTTAGCGGTACATCCACAGGCACCTCGACTTGCGCAGCAAATGCCGGTGTGAGTTCAAGGTTCTTGCGTCGAATGTTGTAGTAGCAGCTGACGTATTCAGCGGCCCAGATCCCTTTGGGCGTAAGGGTGTACTCGGCTAGCCACTGCCGCATGACATCGGCAAGTTCATCGCCTTCTTCAAGGAACCCGCCTGGGATTTGCCAGAAGCGAGAGCCATTGAACCACTTGTCGGCCTTCTCTTGCGACGTTTGGAGAAGCAAGTACTTCGGCTCAGTGTCCCTCTTATGAAACACCCATAGGTCAACGACATTGGTTCGAAGATTCATGTTTCTCCTTTCGTTCAACATAGATTGCGAGACGGGAGTCTACGAAAGAGGCAGTCGAGCATCAACCCTGCCTGATGCCGTCGGCGCGGAACGGAACGGTCGTTGATCCCTTGCTAGGACTGGTGGTCTCAAGCATCGAGACGGAGATGGGTGGACTAGTGAGGGATACCCCACAAGTAGATCTTGCTGTCATACGCACCAGACGCCAGCAGTGTGCCGTCAGGCGAGAAGGCGACAGATACCACTTCGCCGCCATGATTCAGGGTGGTCACTCGGCGCTCGTTGGCCACATCCCACAGCTCCGCCGTTCGATTGTCCAAGGCCGCCGCGATCATGGTGCTGTCGGGCGAGAACGCGATATCGAACAAGCCTCCGCCTGTCTGGAGCGTGTGCAGGAGTTGTCCAGTTTGCACCTCCCAGACTCGGATCGTGGTATCCATGCTGCCCACAGCCACCCACTGGCCATCAGGAGAGAACGCCAGCCCATGGACGATGTTTTGATGCCCTCGCAGAGTTGATCGCTTGTTGCCAGTAGCGACATCCCACAGGGTGACCGCGAGGTTCGGATTATTGGGTGATTCGTTGACCGCCAGAGCAAGGATCTGCCCATCCGGTGAGAAGGCCAAGAAGCTGCCCAAACAGTCCGTATCAATCTCTTGTTCGATGTTCCAATCAGCCGTCCTCCACAGTTGCATGGAGAGCTCCTCGCCGTGAGCCGCCATCCAGACCCCGTCCGATGAGAAGGCAACCTTGTGGCTGCGGGTCAGGACGTGCTCAAGTTCTCCGCTTGCGATGTTCCACACCGTGCCATTTCCCAGCGAAATGCGGGCGTTGTCGGCAAGAAAGAACAGCCGCCAGGCGGGCAAACTGGGCGCTGAGAATTCATGGATGACTTGCCAAGTTGACCGATCCCACACCTGTACCACCCCGTCTAGCGTAGACGAACCGAAGAGACGGCCGTCCTGTGAAAAGGCCAAGCCCAGCAACGTGTTGGCATGCCCGGGGAGCGTTGTCAGGCAGCGAATGCTGGCGGCCGTGTCGACGGTGATCGCCGTGGCATCGGCCGCAAACGCGTACAGGGTATGCGAAGCGGCCAGCGTCACGATGGCTAGCAGATGAACGATTCGCCGCGCCGCCATGCGGACAGGATTTCTTTGTGCTGTCACAGGTTCCCCTCTTGTTCGTAATGGCCAGACATTCGCAGCGCATTGTATCGGAGCGCCCGTGTCAGGCCTAGACGTGTTCCGTCGGCCACGCTCGTCGGACACGACTGACACGTTCGCGCAACGCAAGGGCGACACCCTATGACTGTTTGCAGCGCGCCTACTCTTTGGGATATCAAACCTGCATGAACTCATCGGCATTCGAAAACTCTTCGGCGAGCCTGTCGAAGAGCCAAACAAGGAGGCCTGCACATGTATAAGATCAAGATCACCGTATTGAAGCGCATGGCAAATCCTGATCTGATCGCCGAATTTGCCGGCGACCGGGTTCGGGAGGAGAGGCTTCTCTCTCCGCAGTGTGGCCTATTTGCGGATGGCCAGGAATTCACCCTTTCGGATGCATCCGATCTGCCCGAAGGTTTCTGCGCATGGGCATGGGCCGACATTCACAGAGAGATCCTCGCCATCTCCGGGGGCAGTGACCTGACCCCGTGGATCAAGGAGCCGGGTTTGGCCATCGCATGC